>NZ_JBFRGZ010000008.1:0-318549 GCF_052115605.1 Arthrobacter sp. 2MCAF15
TCCATGAACTGTCAGTCGGGCATTAACGTGGGACACGAGGACCTCCGAGCGCAAAGTGTGTGAACTAGACAGCTCCACTAAGCCCGGAGGTCCTCCTCGTTTTCAAGCCCAAAGTGTCAACAACGTCCCGGCGCAGTACACCTAGACGCAGCTTAAACGCTCCTTCCACCCGGCCGGACCGGTTCGGCGGCGGACGCCGGGCGTATTAGTTGTATCCGCAGGGTGGGTTTCCTTCCAAGGTTTCGGCATTCCAGTTATGATCTGTCTACTCTCATGTCGGGGGATAGGGATACGCTACTTCTAAGTGGGCAGCCCGGGGTTGCTGTCTGCAAAGCGGTACGAAGGAAACTACATGTCGAGGGATTCGCTGGGCTGGGGGAATGTTTCCACTACATTGGCACCCGCCGAAGAAGAACATGCTGCCAGCCAGGTCGCAAGGCACGGCTGGTCCGGTTTGGCGCGGAACGCCGACGCCGAGCATGTCCGCCAGGAACTGCTGTCCCATGACCGGATGGGCGTTGTCATCACCGGCGACCGCGGTGTGGGCAAGACACTTGTCGGCAGGACTGCCCTCGCGGGATTCGGCCCCGAGGTCTACACCATCCAGCTCCGCAGCTCCGGGCCGGGCTCGGCAACACCGTACGGCTGCCTCGCCTTCACCCTCGCGCGGCTGCCGCAGAGCTCCCTGGGCTCGCCGACCGCCATTCTGCACGGTATTACCTCGCTGATCCGCGACGACGCTGCCGGACGCCAGTGCGTGATCCTGCTCGACAACGCCGGGGCCCTCGACGAACTGAGCACCGGCGTCCTGCTGAACCTGCTGCAGACCCGGACCGCCCGGCTGATCGCGACGGCGCAGCGCACCACGGACCTTCCTCCCGATTTCTACTGGCTCATCACATCGGGCCACCTCGCCGAGGTCCGGCTCGCCAACCTGACCGAGCTCGAAACGCTGGAGGTCCTGCAGTCAGCCCTGGGTCACCGGGTCTCAACCGCCCTGGCGAGCCAGCTGCACCAGCTGGTCGGCGGTAGCCCCACGCTCCTGCAGGCCGTCGTCTCCGAACAGATCGAGCGCGGAAACCTTGTCCTGTCCGGATCGGTGTGGACACTTGTCGACGAGGTCGTGCTGGATGGCCGGACAGCGCTGGAAGATATTGTCCGCGCAAGGTACGCCCGGGAGACGCCCGAGGCGCGGGAGGTAATCGACGTCCTCTCATGCGCCCGGACGCTGCCCCTGTCCCGGCTCGCCAGGATGTACAGTCCCGGCGTCATCGCCGACATGGAAGAGGCCGGCCAGATCGTCGTCGACCGCGCGGACCGGCACCTCGTCACCCTCGGCGACCGGTACCTGGGCGACATCGTCCGCAACTGGCTGAGCGTGGAGCGCCGGCTGGAGCTTCGGGACCAGGTCCCCGGGCACCAGAAACATGAGCTGGATGAACTCTCGGTCGAGGACCTGCTCGCCTACGCGGCGTGGACGCACGACTGCAACGCCCAACTCGCGCCCGCCCACGCCGTGGCGGCTGCCAGCGCTGCCGTGAAGCTCTTCGACCCGAAGTTTGCCCTCAAATGTGCTGGCAGCCTCTCTCCCGCGGACCCCGAGTGGGCCGAAGGGCAGCTCCAGAAATCGGCTGCCTATCTCCAACTCGGCCTGCCGCTGCAGGCCATGTCCGCGCTGGACGACGTCTCCGCACAGCAGGTCAACGATCTCGCGGCCGAGAACTTTGCCGAATTCATCGCCGCGAAGGCGGACTGCATGGCGTGGCTTCAGGACCGCTCCGGCCAGGTCCCCGAGATGCTCCGGCAGGCCAGGATCAGGCTCCAGGACTTGAGCCTGGACGAGCCGTCCATCGACCCGGCGGCCCTTTCCCGGGCAGGGCTGTGCCTGGATCTGTGCGAGTTCAACTACTTCTCCTTCATCGGCGATTTCGAGCCCATGATGGCTCGGCTCACCACTGCGGCCACCACGGACGTCCCGGGCGCCGACCCCGTGCACCGGCTCAGATCGGCCATCATCCTGATGGAAGCCTTGTCCATGACCGGCCACGAGCTCGATGCCCGCAAACTCATGCGGGAGATCGGCGGGCAGCTGGGCGACTGGTCCAACGTGCCGCGCATCCGCGAAAACTTCGCCTGGCGTTCCTTCAACGTTCTGCTCCTCTCCGGCCTGTGGCGCCAGGCCATCGACATGCTCAAGGACGCGAGCGGCCGGGCAGGACACGGACTGCACTCCGGCAGCGCCGCCACGGACCTCGCCGTCGGGCTGGCCTACGTCTATGCCGGCCGCGGTTACATGGCGCTGGACCCTTTGCTCGCCGCGATCGCCCAGCTTGAGGTCCGCGCGAGCCTGCAGTCCCTGCGCCAGGCCTACGCAGCCACCGCTTTTGCCTACGCGCAGACCGGCAATTCGGTCCAGGCCACCATCTACCTGGACCGGGCCCGCTCTGCCGAAGGCCCGTCCCGCTTCACCGTGGGCAGCGCCACGGAGTTCTGCATGGACATGGCCTCGCGCTGGCTCGGCGACCCGGAGGCCAAGGACCGGCTGGTACGGTCGGCGGAGGAACATTTCCGCAAGGGCCGCCACACCCTTGCCGGCATCTGCATGTTCGGTGCCACGGTCAACGGCACCGTCAAGGACTTCCTGTTCATGGAGGAACTCGCCGGGCTGCGGCAGGGCCCGCTTGCCGAGATGTCCCGCACGGTGGCCGTCGGCAGCCGGAAGAAGGATGCGGCAATCATGCTCGAAGCCGCCGGCCAGGCCGCGGCCCTCGAACTTGACGCCGTCCAGGCCAGGTGCGCGGCGCTCGCGTTCGACTACGCCAAGGGCGCCGGGCTGACCGCCAGCGCCAACGCAGCGTACAGCATGCTTGAGAGCCTCTCCGAGTCGGTGCCGGCACTGCCGGTCATGCCCCGAAACAAGGGCCCGCTGCTGACAGACCGGGAGCGGCAGATCGCCACCCTTGCCGGCAACGGGGTCTCCAACAAGGACATCGCCCTGGAAGTCGGCATTTCCGTCAGAACCGTGGAGGGCCACTTGTACCAGGTGTTCACGAAGCTCGGAGTTTCTTCGCGAAGTGATCTGCTTGGACTCATCTAGGGGGCCGGCGGGGGACCGCGGCATGGGGGCAGCGACCCGCGTCCTGACCGGGCGGTCTGATGATTTGATGTCGGCAGTCGAGGCCCTTCAAGGCGGCAGCCATGTGGCCGTGTTCGTCCTCGGCGACAGCGGGATGGGTAAGTCCCGGCTCATCGAGGCCGTGGTGGCGGAGCTGGGCTCCGAAGTGACGCCGGTGCCGATCCACGGCAGCGCGTCTCTGAGCAAGGTGCCGTACGGCGTTCTTGGTCCGTTCATCGTGGAACTGCCGGTCCAGGAAGCAACATCGCAGCTGGCCGTGTTGAGGACGCTGTGGGCGCACCTGGAAGAGCAGAAGCGAGCCACCCAAAAACCCCTGCTGTTGATCGTCGACGACGCCCACGACCTCGATGAGGCGACGGCGGGGATCCTGGCGGAGCTCGCCGCTGCCGGCTGGGCGAAACTGCTTGTGGGCGCGGCCGCCCGGCCCGGACTGCCGGAACCGCTCCTGCAGCTGTGGTTTGAAGGCATCGCCGAACGGCACGACCTCCGCCCGCTCACGCTCCCGCAGACCACGGAGATGCTGGAGGGCAAGCTCGGCTCGCAGGTGCTGCCGAATGTCGCCGAGATTCTTTGGGAGGCCTCCGGCGGCAACCCGATGCTCCTCAACGGGCTCCTCGACGACGCCAAGAACGACGGGACACTGCTGCGGCGCAATGGTGTCTGGCTGTTCACCCGGCACCTGAACAGTCATGGCGACCGGCTGACCGACGTCGTGCGCCGGCAGCTGCTGCTGCGCTCGCCGGAAGAGCGGCAGGCCCTGAACCTGGTGGCGCTGGCCGAACCCGTCTCCAGGGAGCTGATCGAATCCGTGGCCGGCGAAGTGGCCGTGGGGGCGCTGATCGACAGCGAACTGATCCGTGTGACGGACTCCGGAACCGGAGAGCTGCGGCTCTGGCACACCGTGTACGGCGACACCCTGCGGAACCTGATTTCGCCGGCGAGGAGCCTGCAGCTTCGGCAGAGCCTGCTGCGCAAGATGGACAGCGAGCCGACGTCGGCCGAAGGACTGCTGCGGCACGTGAGCTGGTCGATCGAATGCGGCGCAGAGGTAGAGGACCGGCAACTCCTCAGGGCCGCCGTGCTGGCCAGCCGGCTCTACGAGGACGAGCTCGCCCGCAAGGCCGCCGGCCTCGTCAAGGATCCGGAACTGCAGATGGCGGCCCGGGCCGTGATAGCACGCACCCGCTACAACGCCTCCGACTACGCGGCGGCACGGGACATCCTCGACGCCGATTTCGGCCAGGGCACCAGCATCCCCGGGCTTCTCGCCGGATCGCTCCTGTGGGCAGCGGTGATGTCCGCACTGGGCCACGCGCCGGCAGAGATCATGGACCGGGCACAGGTGCTTCAACGTGCCGCCGAGCGCCTCGCTGAGGCCACCCCGGACGACGCCGGCAACATTCTTGCTGCCGTCAGGGAACGTCTGGACACCATGGAAGCCATGATTCTGGCGCTGGCAGGCGAGTACGAACAGGCCCCCGCGGAACGGGCTCCTGCGGAAGGGGCCCCCGTGGCGGGGGTGGCCGGTACCAAGCCGGCGGCGAACACCCTCCAAAGGGCGTTCCGGCTCTGCCTCGACGCGGCGCGGCTCCTGGCCGCCGGCAAGGGGCTCAGCGCGCTGGCCGTGATGTCCCAGGCGGTCGAGGCTGCCGGAGCCGACCACGACGAGCTGTACTTCCTCACCGACTTCCTCGTGGTCCGTTCGGCCTCTGCCGCGATCCACTCCGGGGACTGGCAGTCCGCAGAGAACCTCCTGACCGGCTTTGTCGCCGGATCCGGGCCGAGCCTGATTTCCTTCGGCGGGGGAGTCCACGCGGCCCACGGCATCGTCCTGCTCTACCAGGGCAAGGCCGCACAGGCACTGAACACGCTCAGCGCCGCCCTCGAAGCGCTGCGGCTGACTGACCCCCAGCAGTTGTTCCCCCTGACGGCGGCCATGGCCTTTGCTGCGGCCGCAGAAGTCGGGGCCCAGACGAAAGCGGAGCTCTTCCTCGGCGACTTCGAGTCGGCACCCGCGGCTCTGCCCCGGTACATGCGCTCATTGGCCGCGATGGCCGTGGTCTACGGAAAAGCCCGGCTCGGGAACTATCCCGGCGCCATCGCTGAACTGAAGCGGCTCGGATGCCCGGACCCGGAGATGGACACCGCCGGCCTCGAACTCGACGCGCTGGCCTTCTGCCTGGCCTTGGGGGACACGGACTCGGCGACGAGGCTGCTGGAACTCCGGGCCGGGCTTGAAGGTCCGCGGCCCGAGGCGATCTGCGCCTACGCGGCCGCCATCAGCACGGACAACGCCGCAGACCACCTCGAGGCCGCGAAGACCTGCGAAGCTGCGGAACTGTGGAGCTTTGCCGCCCTGGCCTATGACGCCGCGGCGCACGCCTACCGGTCCGCGGGCGACACGCTGAGGGAGCGCATGGCGAACGCCCAGCGGAAGCGGTGCCTGGACCGGGCAGACGACCTTCCCGGTGAGGACACGGCCAAGAACGATGACTCGCTCGGCATCCTGACCCGCCGCGAACGTGACATCGTGGCGCTGGCTGTACGCGGCCTCACTGACCGGCAGATCGCCGCCGAGCTCCAGGTGTCCGTGCGCACGGTTGAAGGCCACCTCTACCGCAGCTACGCCAAGCTCAACGTCAAAGGCCGTGAACAGCTGCCAGGCATTGACGAACGCTAGCGGCACCTCAGCGCGCCGGGCGGCAAAGGGCCCTTTCCGGCCACCAGCCGGGCCCGCGGCGGGCTGATTTTTCGGCGCCCGGGACGCTACGGTCAGGGACACGTGAAGCTTGATTCCGACTACTTGGTTTGGACCCTGCGAGGGTGCGGGTCCAACTGAGTACAGCTACGTAGAGCGGGCCGAATACTCGTTGCGTATTCGAGTACTACTTACGCATACCCAAAATACGCGTAGTCCCTACGGTTGTTGTATCACCGCTCACACTTTGATTGCGAAGGTCTCTCATATGTTCCAGCAAGACGCCGGCTTGCCTGCGGGCAGCGGCCAGACAGAAACGATATATCCGGCGCCAAGAAACGGATACGGCCGGAACAAAGACAAGCCCTTCACCCGCCAACAGGTAGTTGCCGAGGTGGTTGAGACCCTGACATCCGGGTCCGGCTGCGGCATAGTACTCGTGGGCGACCATGGGGCCGGCAAATCCTTCATCGCCCAGCGTGCCTTGGAACAGCTCGGCGACGAGTACCTGGTAGTCCAGGTCAGAGGCAGCTCCATTTCCTCCAAGCTGCCCTATGGAGCCCTGAGCGTCCTGCTCAATGACCTCGACGCCTCCCATCTCGAACACCCCCTGATGGTGCTGCGCGGGCTGACCCAGCTCCTCCACAACAAATCCGACGGGCGGCGGATCGTCCTGTTCGTGGACAACGCCCACGACCTCGACGAACTCTCGAGCATGATGGTCGCCCAGCTGAGCGCTGGGGCCCATGTCACCCTGCTGGCGGCGTGCGTGGACATGCCACATGTCGGCGGTGACATCATGGGCCTCTGGAAGGATGACCTGCTCCGGCGGATGGACCTCGGGCCGTTCGACTTCGCCGAGACGGCAGAAACGCTGCACCACGAATACGGGGGCCGCTTCTCCCTGACTGCTGCCCGGGCGCTCTGGAGCGCGAGCGGCGGCAACGCCCTGTTCCTGCATTCCCTCGCCCGGGAACAGATCAAGCTGGGCACAGTGGTCCGCCAGGACGGCGTGTGGTTCCTCGGCAACGGCCCCATTGCCCTGACCGGTGAGATCCGGGACGTCGTGAAGGCCCGCCTCAACCGGCTTGGCGCCGGCCAGCGGGACGTCTTCGAGCTGCTGGCACTGGCCGGCGCAGTTCCGCTGCAGACCCTCATGCACATCGCCAACCCCCAGGACATGGACGCGCTCCAGGAACGGGCCCTGATCCGGGTCACCCACGAGCATCCGCCGATGGTCAGCGTGGCCAACCCGGTAACCGCCGGCATCGTGGCCAGCGTTGTCCCGCCGGGCCGCAGCGCCGAACTCCGCCGCCGGCTCACAGCGGTGCTCCAGGACTCGGATGCCTTGGAGGCCGGCGGCGCGACCGGCGTCGCGTGGGCCTTGGACTGTGGAGAACAGGTGCGCCCGGAAGTGGCGCTGGCCGCGGCCCACACCGCGAACAGCGCATCCGACCCCGTGGCCGCACTGCGGTTCATCCAGGAGGCGGAAGGAAGCGAACGCGACGTCCAGGCGGCCATCGAATCGATGAACGCCCACATCCTGGTCAACAACGAGGAATCGGCGCGCCGGGTCCTGGAAGCACTGGATGAGGCCGCCTGCAGGGAGCTGCCGCTCGCCGAATGGACCGCCCTGCAGCTTTTGCGCGCAGAGCTGGAAAAGCGCAGCACGGCCCCCGGAGCCGATCCCAAAGCCCGGCTGCGGGAGCTCGCGGAGCGGCTGGCCGCAGAACAGGAGCGCAGCGCCGCGGTGGGAGCGGCCCGCGAACAGCTGTCCCTGGCCGAGGCCGAGCTCGCCGCATTCCAGGGACGCTACGCCGATGTCCTGGCCGCGACCGACCACATGGACACGACGGACCTTGGCAGCGAACCGCGCATCGTGACGGCCAGCGTGCGCTGCGAGGCCCTGGCCGTCACCGGCAACGTAGTCTGGGCGCTGGCCCTGGGCAAGCAGGTCCTGGCGGCCACAGCGAACGTGCAGCTCACGGACAAGGCGGTGCGTGAAATCAGGGGCAGGTTCCTGCTGCTCCTGCTGATTTCGGCGAAGTTCCGGGAGGCATCGGCCTACCTTGACGAGACGTACGGCGGCGGAGAGCCCCAGACCCGGCTCGGCGGCATATTCGAAATTGGCCCAGGCGTCATCGACCTGAACGCCGGGCACCTCGACGACGCACTGTCCCGGCTCCAGGCGGGCAGGTGGCAGCTCCGCGCCCAGGACCCCGATGCCTTGACCGCCCTGGCCACCGCTGCCTGCGCCTACGCGGCCGCACTCCAGGGAGAAGAGGAGACGGCCGGGCTCCTGCTGGGCGATTTGGACCAGCCTCGGCCACCCACGGCCTGGCTGGCGCAACGGCTCACGCGCTATTTCGAACTCTCGGCCCAGGCCGAGCTCGGCCAGCGGGCAGCATCAATCCGCGCACTGGCCGCCGAGGCGGACAACGACTCCCAATCCTCGGCCGTGGCCCCGGCGCTCCTGTTCATGTCCGCGGCCACCAGGCTGGGGGACCGCCAGATGGGCCACAGGCTCGGCGACCTCGGCGCACAAGTGACCGGGCAATTCGCCGCCCTGTGCTCGCGGCTGGCCGAAGGCATGCGGGACGCCGACAGCGAACTGCTGCTGGCGGCGTCCAAGGACGCTGACGCCAACGGCAACGCCGTCTTCGCCCGGGACGCGGCCCGGAAGGCCGTCAGTTGCGCGAACGACGCCGGCAACCGGATCGCGCTGCGGATCGCCCAGCGGGCGCAGCAGTCACTCGATGACAAGTTCGGCAGTCCCAAGAACGGCCTCCATTCGCTCACGACGTCGACCCTGACGGCGAGGGAATGCGAAGTAGCCGTCCGGGCCGCTGCCGGCACATCGAACCGCAAGATCGCCGAACAGATGCACGTATCGGTTCGCACGGTGGAAGGGCACCTCTACCAGGTGTATTCGAAGTTGCATGTAGCCAGCCGAACGGAACTCAAAGATGTCATCTCAACGCCGGCTGACAGCGCCCGACTCGGCTGACCCCGGCATAAATCTGGCGGCTTCCCGGGCGGCGCCCCGGGCAACGCAGCGGGCGGCAGGAAGAACCTGCGATGGAAAGCCTGGCTGAGGCCGCCCCGCTCATCGAGCGGTCAACGCTGGTCAAGGACCTGGTGCGTTGCCTGCGCGATAACACACGCTCAGGTGCGATCGTCGTCGGCGGCGCCGGGACGGGCAAGACCGCCGTCGTCAAAGCCGCCATCCGCGAACTCGGGCCCGGCAGACACCTGATCCGGCTGACGGCCACACCGGCCCTGGCCGCCGTACCCTTTGGCGCCCTGGCGCCCTACCTGTCCCGGCTCCCCGACCGGGAACTCGACTCCTATGCCGCCGTCGTCGAAGCAATGGCCGACAGTCTGAAAGCGGAGGCGGAGTGCCCCCTGTTCGTCGTCGACGACGCGCACTGCCTGGACCACGGAACCGTCCGGCAACTCGCCCAGGCCGCGGCCACCGGCGCAGCAACCATTCTGGCGACCTGCCGGCCCGGGCCCCTGATCCCGGAAGAATTCCTCTCGCTCTGGGACGACGGAATCATCGCCAAGTTCAATCTCGTCCCGCTCAGCCGGACCGGAACACACCAGCTGTGCGAACAGGTGCTGCGGGCCGACGTCTCGCCGTGGGTCAGCGCGCTGTTTCACGACGCTGCCGACGGGAACCCGCTGATGCTGATGTCCCTGATCCAGCATGCCCGCTCCACCGGCGCACTGGGCTGCCGGCACGGCGTGTGGTTCCTCCTGGCCAACCCCGACATGGCCCAGGTTCCTGCCGCCGACGTCGTTGACCGGCAGTTGCGCTCCATGACGCCGGAGGAAAAGACCGCGGCCACGATCGTTGCCCTGGCAGGACCGCTCTCCCTGGCCCAGATCCTGCGGATCAGCGGTCCCAAAGCCGTCGATGCGCTCGACACGGCAGGAATAATCGCTGTTTCCGCGGGGCACGACCGGCTCGTCCGGCCCGCGAGCCCGATCGTTGGCGAGATCATCCGCCAACGGGTCCCGGCCGGGCGCAGTTCGGCCCTGCGCTCCAGCGTGCTGTCTCTTCCCTCGGAGCGCGCCGCGGTGCCCGGAGCTGCCCTGAACAGGCTGCGCTGGTCGCTGGACTGCGGCGTGGAGATTCCTCCCGCGCAGCTGCTCCATGCCGCTGTTGCCGCCAACACAGCCCTGGATCCTGCCACCGCGGCCCGAGCCGCCGGCGCCATCCGGGACGCCCGGTTCCTGTCAGAGGCCAGGATCCAGCTCGCATACTCCCACTTCATTGCCGGGCGCCCGCAGGCCGCTGTGGCGTGCCTGGAAACCGCGCAACCGGTGCGCGCCGGACGGCCGTCCTATCTGGCCGCCCTGCTAGCGGCCCGGCTTGGGTCCACGACGCCGGCCCGGGAGTCCCAGTCCTCCGCGCACGCACCGGGACATGCTCCGGAGGATAGGCCGTGGGCCGGAACCGCCGCGGCGGGAGTCGCCGCAGAACTCCTGAACCGCACCTGGGACGGCAGATTCATGGCAGTGGGGACCGGGTTGCGCGAACTGGTCGAGACCACCGGCATCCCGCCCGAAATCCGCGTCCCGGCAGTTTCCCTCCTCGCCGAGCTGCTGACCGCCCAGGGCCGGCTGCGAACAGGGCTGCGCCTGGACGGGGAGGCATGGAACGGTGCCCGCAGCGGAAGCCAGGGGCTTCCCCTGGTGTTCGAGGACCTTGTGGTGCGCCACTGCCTGAACCTGATCCGGGCCGGGGACTGGGACGGGCTGGGGAGGGTCCTTGACGATTACGCGGCCCGCGAGCCCGGACGGCTGCTGTACAGCGGCGGCATGCTGCACCTCATGCGCGGATACTCGAGGCTGCGCCAGGGCAGGATGCGTGAATGCCTGGCCGAAGTACGCCTGGGCGTGGAGGAACTCACCATCGCCGACCCCTTGAACCTGCTGCCGTTTGCGCACGCCGTCGCAGCGTACGCGGCCGCCGCCGTGGGACGCCAGTTTGAGGCCAGCCAGCACTGCCTGGACTTCCGGCTTTCGGACTACCGCGAGCCAAAGACCCTGCGCCTGCTGGCGGAGGCGTATTGCCGGGCCGCGGAACCGGGGGCCGGCCCGCTCGGCAGCGGCTTGGACAGCGCCAGCGCCGACGGGCCGGGCACGGGCAGCGCCGGCCTGGACAGCGCCGGCACGGGCAGCGCCGGCACGGGCAGCGCCGGCACGGGCAGCGCCGGCTTAGAGGGGCCGGGCGTATCAGCCCTGTCCCGGCTGGCGGACGAAGCGATGCGCGAGGGCCTGCGCGGCGTTGAAACCGATATCAGGAGGCTCGCGTTCCGAAGCGGTGACGTCTCGGGGGCCGATGCCCTCGCCATGAGCAGCCGTGCCGTGGACGGCCCGGAGGCGCGGCTGCTGGAATCCTACGCGCTGGCGGTATCGGCGTCCGACGCGGCCGACCTTATTGGCATCAGCGACGACGCGCTCGGCGGCGGGCACGGACTGCTGGCCCTCGAGGCCGCCCAGCAGGCGGAACGGATCCTGGCAGATGACCCGGACCGGTGGAGGCTCACCGCGGTCCAGCGCCGTGTCCACCACCGGCTCGTGGAGGCCGGCATGTCGGCGCACTTGGAGATCGTCCACAGCGATCACGGCGCGGCGCTGACCGGCCGCGAATCAGAGGTCCTGGACCTGGTGTCCCGCGGCGCCACGAATGCCGAGATCGCCACGGCTCTCTGCCTCTCCCCCCGGACCGTGGAGGGGCACCTGTCCCGGATCTTCGCCAAACTCGGCGTCGGCCGCCGCGCGGACCTGCTGGACCACAGCACTCTGGACCACAGCACCCTGGACCACAGCACCCTGGATCGCGGCACCCTGGACCACGGCACCCTGGATCACGGCACCCTCGAGCAGGAGAGGCCGGCGCAGCAGACGCCGGCCCAGGGAACCCTGAGCCCTGAGCCCTGAGCCCTGAGCCCTGAGCCCTGATTCCTGAGTCCTACCTGAGAAGTGCGGCCTGGGAATGCGGTCTGAGACCTGGGGCCCGCCCACCATCAATCCGGCGTCCGTTCCGCCGGACTGCCGCCCCTGTCCCCGCCGGTTCCTGCCCGCCCGGCCGCAGCTGCGGTGGCCGGGTACCGTCCGCAGGGCCGCAGGTGCGGTGGCCGCGTACGGCCCCGGGTGGCCCGGGGGACCGGCGGCAGTATCCCCAAGTAGTGCCATCCCGGCCAGGACAACAGAAGTCGGGTAAACGCTACTCGTGTGCAGATCCGGCCCCGGGGATTGACTTAAGTCAGTCCCACGAACTACTCACAAAGGTCTCAAAATGAGGAACTTCAGGGCGGTAATCGACCGCGGGTTTGACCTGCAGGGAAGTTTGGTCTCGCAAACCATCTTGCTTGCTGAAGCAGCCACTGCCACCATTAGAGGTGGTCGTGCCGTAACCTCCCTATACCGAACTCCTTCATTGGAATCGTACGGTGCCGAAACTGGCAGCCGTACGCCAAGGTCGGAGCCGGCGGCGTCAGAGCCTTCTGAGACCGAGGCTCTCCCCCCAGCCGCCGCCGGCTCCCTTAACCGGTCTGCACACGGGTCCGCGCCGCGAAGAGACGCGGACCCGGCATGAGCGCCGTTGACGAGCGCCGCAGGGGGTACACGGCCCGGGGAAGCCGTTTGACCGGCCGGCCCGCACCGGTGCTGGCCTCAAGCGCCGGCCCGCTAGGCCAGCCCTGGACCGCCGCCCCTGGTGTCGGCAACGACGTTCCCGCCGCAGTTGTGGATTCGGGCACGTCCTGGGCCAAGCGCTATCGCCGCTGGCTCCGCCTCTCGGACACCGCCATCGTGATGATTGCCGTCGCGGCAGCCTATGCCTTCCACCTCGAAGCGGGCGAACCCTTCCTGACCCGCGCTGCCGCCGGCGGATCGTACCTGGCAGTCAGCATTGCCATTGTCCTGGTCTGGGTCCTGGCGCTGGAGGTGCACCGCACCCGCGAAGAGACGGTCCTGGGAATCGGCTCCGAGGAATACAAACGGGTCCTCGATGCGACCCTGGGCGTCTTCGGCGGCATCGCCATCGTGGTGATCCTCTTGGGCGTCGATGTGGTCCGCAGCCACTTCGCCCTCGCGCTTCCGGCCGGTGCCCTGCTCCTGCTGGTCAACCGCTGGCAATGGCGGGCCTGGCTGAACCGCCAGAGGCTCTTCGGCCACTACCTTTCCAAGGTGATCGTCGTCGGGGAACCCGCGGACGTCGAGTACGTGATCCGGCAGTTCGGCAAAGTCTCCGGCGCCGCCTACGAAGTCGTGGGGGCTGCCCTGCCGGCCGGCTACACCGAAAACCACCTGCAAATTTCCGCCGAGCGGATCCCGGTCCTGTGCGACGTCGACTCGGTCGCCGACAAGGTCGAAGAGACAGGGGCGAATGCCGTCGTCGTGGCCGGACGCCTCGAGGGCGGCACCCGGTCCATCCGGCAGCTGGGGTGGGCCCTGGAAGGCACCCCGGCCGGCCTCGTCCTGGCCTCGAGCCTGACCGACGTCGCGGGTCCCAGGATTCACTGGCGGCCCGTCGAGGGCCTGCCCCTCATGCACGTTGAACTGCCGCGGTTCACCGGCGGCAAGCACACACTCAAACGCCTCGTGGACATCGTGGCAGCCGCCGCGGCCCTTCTGGTCCTCTCACCGCTGCTGTGCGCCCTGGCCTGGATCATCGTCCGCGACAGCAAAGGACCGGTGTTCTTCCGCCAGGAACGGGTCGGACTCAACGGTAAGCGGTTCAAGATGGTCAAATTCCGCTCCATGGTCACCACGGCCGAACAGGACCTGGCGGCGCTGCAGGACCTCAACGAGGCGGCGGGGCTGCTGTTCAAGCTCAAGAACGATCCCCGGATCACCACCGCTGGACGCTGGCTCAGGAAGTACTCGCTGGACGAGCTGCCGCAGTTCTGGAACGTCCTGAAGGGCGACATGAGCCTGGTGGGACCGCGGCCGCAGCTGCCCGTCGAGGTGGAGGGCTATGAGGGCGATGTGAGTCGGCGGCTGCTGATCAAGCCGGGAATCACGGGTCTGTGGCAAATCAACGGCCGGTCCAATCTGGGCTGGGACGAGAGCGTCCGCTGGGACCTCTACTACGTGGAGAACTGGTCATTGACCGGCGACATCATGATCCTGTGGCGAACGTTCAGGGTCATTCTTCATCCGGTGGGGGCCTACTAAACACACTAAACGCCGGTACTGGGCCGGCGTCACACGGGAAGGCAGCAGAACACAATGGGTCTCAAAATTGGATATGCCCCGGGGGCTTTTGACCTGTTCCACATTGGGCATCTGAACATCCTCAAGCACGCCAAGAGCCAATGCGACTACCTGATTGCCGGGGTCGTGGCCGACGAAATCCTCGAGGAGGCCAAGGGCAGGCTGCCCCTGGTCCCGCTCGCCGAGAGGATGGAGATTGTCGGCAGCATCGGCTACGTGGACAAGGTCTTCGCCGAAGTCGTCCCGGATAAGCTCCAGGTCTGGGAGGAACTGCGCTTCAACATCTTTTTCAAGGGAGACGACTGGAAGGGCACTCCGCAAGGAGACCGGCTGCAAGCGGCCTTTAGCGCCGTCGGCGTCGAGGTCGTCCACTTCCCATACACCGTCCACACCTCAAGTTCGGCCCTGCGCACGGCCCTGGAACTGATCAATCAGTCCGTGTCGCCGTCGCACCTCAGGCAAGGAACACGGCGGTGAGCGGCCTGCATGTCGCCATGGTGGGGACGCGCGGCGTCCCGGCGCACTACGGCGGCTTCGAAACGGCGATCGAGGAAATCGGGCAGCGCCTGGTGCAGCGCGGCCACCGCGTCACCGTCTACTGCCGGGACATGGGCGAAGGCACAGACAAGCCCTCTGAACACCTGGGCATGGAACTTGTCCACCTTCCGGCGATGCACAAACGGTCCCTGGAGACGTTGAGCCACACCGGCCTCTCCGTCGCCCACCTGCTCCGGCACCGGCCGGATGCGGCCATCCTCTTCAACGCCGCCAACGCTCCCTACCTGCCGGCCTTCCGGGCGGCGCGCATCCCCGTGGCCACACACGTCGACGGTCTGGAATGGAAACGCGCCAAGTGGGGCAAGGGCGGCCAGAACTACTACCGGGCCGTGGAACGGCTCGCAGTCAGGCTCTCGGATGCTCTGATCGCCGACGCCGTCGGGATCCAGGACTACTACCGGCAGAAATTCGACGCCGACACCGTCTACCTCGCGTACGGCGCAC
Source organism: Arthrobacter sp. 2MCAF15 (assembly GCF_052115605.1). Lineage (NCBI taxonomy): Bacteria > Bacillati > Actinomycetota > Actinomycetes > Micrococcales > Micrococcaceae > Arthrobacter > Arthrobacter sp. 2MCAF15. The sequence goes on from NZ_JBFRGZ010000008.1 coordinate 15,069, forward strand.
CGCTGCTGGCCGGGGGCAACTCGGACAAGCTCGGGCAACTGGACCTCAAGCCGCAGCAATACCACTTGGTGGTGGCCCGGTTCGAGCCGGAGAACCACGTCCACCTGATTGTTGAGGGGTTCGTCCGGAGCGGGTCGGAGCTGCCACTGATCGTCGTGGGTTCAGCCCCCTACTCGAACCGGTACACGAGCGACGTCCACGCCCTGGCCGATGCCCGGGTCCGCTTCGTCGGCGGGATCTGGGACCAGGAGCTGCTGGACCAGCTGTATGCCAACGCACTCGTGTACTGGCACGGCCACTCGGTCGGCGGAACCAATCCCTCGCTCCTGCGGGCCATCGGCTCGGGAACGGCGACCAACGCGTTCGACGTCGGATTCAACCGTGAGGTCCTGGAGCACTCCGGCCGGTACTTTTCGGAGCCGCAAGAGGTGGCCAGGCTGGTCGCTGACGCCGAGCGGCCCGGGTCCGATGTGGCGTGGCGGGGTGAGCAGGCGCGGATCATCGCGCACCGCTACAGCTGGGACCTCGTCACGGACGGCTATGAGGAGCTGTGCCGTGACCTTGCCCGGCTGCGGGTGCGTTCAGCGCGCGGCGCCTACCGCGGGCTCCCCGCATCGGCCCAGCAAAGCCTAGGAGCTGGCCAGTGACCGCCATCGCCCCGCACGTAAAACGTCCCGTCGACGGGTATTGGGCCATCGTGAGGTCCCTCTCGGTCGGCCAGAAGACCGCTGCACGCAGTGCCCCCGCGTACTCGCGCTACATCAACCGCCGGCTGGGACGGCTCCTGGCTGCGGCAGCGATACGGGCAGGCCTGAGCCCGAACGTGGTGACAGCCATCAGCGCGGCCTTCACCTTCGCCGGGATCGCCCTGCTGATGCTCTACCCGCCCTCCGCCGTGCTCGGCATCGGCGTGGCACTGTGCCTCGCGGCCGGCTACGCCTTTGATTCGGCTGACGGCCAGGTGGCCCGGATGCGCGGCGGCGGTTCGCCGGCCGGGGAGTGGCTGGACCACATGGTCGACGCCGTCAAGACCTCGGCGATGCCGCTGGCGCTCGCCGTCGGGCTCTTTCGCTTCGACGCCGTGGACCCGTGGTGGCTCGTGGTTCCGCTGGGCGCGGCGATGGTGTCCGCCGTCCTGTTCTTCGGCATGATCCTCACTGAACAGCTCCGGCGCCAAGCCGGACGGGTGTCCGTGGCAGAGCCCGGCAGCCGCTCCTGGATCCGTTCGCTGCTGGTGATCCCGATGGATTACGGCGTCCTCTGCCTGTCCTTCGTCAGCTACGGCGTGCTGCCTGTCTTCCTGACCGTCTACACGCTGATCTTCGCCGCCACGGCCGGGTTCCTGGTGCTGGCGTCGGTGAAGTGGTTCCGGGAGCTCTCCGCGTCCCAGCCGGCATCCCGTCCGGCCGGACAGCACGTCATGCAGGGAGACCGGCTATGAACAAGCAACCGAGCACCCCCGCGGACAAGCGCCGGCCGGCCGGCCGCCGAACCCGCCTGGTGGCGACGGCCCTCGGAGTCTCCGCACTCCTGGCCGTTGGCGGTGTCGCGTGGGCTTCCGGGCTCAAGTATTCCGGCAGCGACGCGCCGGCAGCCCAGGACAGCACCGTGGGCGCTTCCGCCCAGCCCGGCACCGCCAGCCCTGACTCGGCCGGCGCCGCTGCCGCGCAGACGGGCTCCGGAACGCCGGCCCCGGGTTCCGGAACGCCGACCCCGGGTTCCGCGCCGACCCCGTCCGCCGCTGCCGGCGTACCGGCGGCGGCGAAACCGTCCGGTCCGCCGGAGGTCGACCCCGCACCCGTGGACCGGAAGGGCAAGTCGGACCAGGAACTCGCGGCGATCGCGCAGCCCACTGCCGCCCCCGTGGACCTGACGGCCAAGAAAGCCGTCAAAGGCGGTGTAACGGCGACCATCACGGAGATGACGGCTGTCCAAGGCGTGGCAACCGGGATCGGCGAAGTGGCCGGACCTGCCGTGCGGTTTAAGATCACTGTGGTCAACGCCACCGCGACACCGCTCTCGCTGGACCGGGCGCTCGTGGACGTCAGCTACGGCAAGGACGACGCCCCGGCGAGCCAACTCAGCGGACCGGACCCCGTCGCGTTCCCGGCGAGCGTCGCGGCCGGGGCCTCCGGGGCCGGCGTGTTCGTCTTCGCCGTGCCGCTCGAGGCGCGGGACACCGTGAAGATCCACTTCAACCTGGAAGCCGAGACGCCGATTGCGACGTTCGCCGGCCGTGCCCCGGCCGGGACCAAACCATGACGGCGGCGCCCGGCGGGCCGCCGGTCTCCGCTCCCGTTTCTATTCTGCGGCGCGCTGTCCGGCGGGCACGCAAGCTGGGCAAGCGGGTGCAGGCCGCCTGCGCTGTGGCCATTCTGCGGGGGCGCAACCTCCTGGCACGCGGGCCGGTCACCGGGGCTGCCGGCGTCGTGGTGTCCCTGACCACCCACGGCGACCGGATCCGCACGGTGTCGATCGCAATCGAGTCGATTGCCCGCGGCACGGTACGGCCGCGACGCCTCGTGCTGTGGCTGGATTCGCCCGAAGGCCTCGCGGCGTGCCCCGCTTCGCTGCGCCGCCTCGAACGCCGGGGCCTGGAGATCCTCGCCGCCCCCAACTACGGGCCGCACACCAAGTACTACCCCTACGTCACCTCCACGCCACGGCACACCGTGCCGCTCGTGACGGCCGACGACGACATCGTCTACCCGCCCAAGTGGCTGGCCGAGCTGGTGGATGCCGGCGAGCGCCACCCCGGCAGCGTAGGTGCGCATTGGGTCAGCATCATGGGGGTCGAGGGGGACCAAGTAGCCGGCTATGGAACCTGGTCCCGGGCCCGTGACACAGCCGAGCGGGCGGCCAATTTCGCCACCGGCGTGTCCGGTGTCATCTACCCCCCAGCCATGCTCGAGGAGCTGCGGCTGCGCGGGGACGGCTTCCAGGACTCGTGCCGGCGCGCGGATGACATCTGGTTGAAGTGGGTGGCCCTGCGTGCCGGCATCCCGGTGCGCCAGGTCGGCCCGGTGCCCCGGCACTTTCCGATCATTCCTGGCAGCCAGGGACAGACCCTCATGAGTACCAACGTGGGAGAGAACCAAAACGATCACTGCATTCGAGGCCTCTTTTCGGCCGAGGATGTGGCGGCGCTGGGTGCCAGTGCGGCCAGTCATCAACTGAACTAAGGGGACGAGAAGAGATGCTCAGGAACGCAACGCTGGGGAGCGCTCGGGGGAGAGGGACACGGCCGCCGGCCGGCCCGGCACCGACGATGGCACCGGCACCAGCAACTACCGCAACAACAACGAGGACCGCCTACACCACCGTGCGGGCGGGTGCGAAAAGGGCGCTGGCGCTGCTGCTGGCCGGCGCCGTCGCGCTGTCCCTGGGGCTGGTCGGCAGCCAGCCCGCCGCAGCGGACACCGCCCCCGCGGATCCCGCCAACCCGGCCACCCCCGTCACCGTGTCCGCCGACGGCCTGCCCACCGCCCAGATCAACGGCGTCGCCTGGGCCCAGGTCATCATCGGCAACACGGTGTTCGTCGGCGGTAATTTCACCGCGGCGCGGCCCGCGGGCGCTGCTGCCGGCACCGGCACCGTCCCGCGGAACAACATCCTGGCCTACAACCTCACCACCGGTGAGCTGCTGAGCACGTTTACGCCCAGCTTCAACGGCGAGGTGACCGCACTGGCAGCCTCCCCCGACGGATCGCGGCTGTACGTCGGCGGTGCGTTTACCGCCTACAACGGCTCCACCGTGTGGCGGGCCGTCGCCTTGAACCCTGGCACCGGTGCCCTTGTCACCAGCTTCCTGCCCCGAATGTCCGCGTCGGTCCGCTCGATCGTGGCGACGTCCACCACGGTGTACCTCGGCGGCCTGTTCAACGCCGTCGGCTCCGTCACCCGTGACAAGCTCGCCGCTGTGAGCGCCTCCAACGCCGCGCTCCTGCCCTGGAACCCGGTTGCCATCGGCGGCAGGGTCAACGCCATGACCCTCTCCCCGGACGGCGCGAGCATGGTGGTGGGCGGTGCCTTCACCTCCATCAACGGCTCCAGCAGCCCCGGCTACGGCGTGGCCAAGGTGGACACGTCCCTGGGCGCCGTCCTGCCCTTCCAGATCAACACCATCGCCCGTAACGGCGGCACCACCGGCGCCATCACCACCCTCGCGTCCGACGGCGTCAACGTCTACGGCGCCGGCTACACCTTTGGCCGCAGCAGCACGCTGGAGGGAATGTTCTCCGTCAAATGGGCCGACGACTCCACCACCTGGCTCGAGGACTGCCACGGGGACACGTATTCGATCCAGCCGATGGGGGATGCCGTCTACCTGGCCGGTCACGCGCACTTCTGCGGAAACATCGGTGCGTTCCCCCAGGCCGAGCCCTGGCAGTTCAACCGCGGCATCGCCTTCAGCAAGAAGGCCACCGGCAAGGTGACCGCCGAAAGCCACGGCTACACCGACTTCGCCGGGAACCCGTCGCCGTCGCTGCTGAACTGGTTCCCGATCCTGGACGCCGGCACCTTCACCGGCCAGGACCAGGGCGCCTGGACAGTTGCCGGCAATGCCGACTACATCGTGATGGCCGGCGAATTCACCACCATCAACAACCAGCCCCAGCAGGGACTGACCCGGTTCCCACGGACCGGCCTCTCGCCGAACCTGCGCGGGCCGCGCCTGACCGGCGTGAACTTCAACCCGACGCTCTCCAGCCCGTCCGCCGGCACCGTGCGGGTCCGCTGGCAGGCCAACTGGGACCAGGACAACGAGAACCTCACGTATGAGGTCCGCCGCAACGGCGCCGTCATCTCCACCGTCACCCAGGCTTCCACCTTCTGGCGGCGGACGGGCATGACGTTCCTGGACTCCGGCCTGACCCCCGGCCAGAGCTACGGCTACCGCATCTTCGCCCGGGACGCCTTCGGCAACGAGGCCCGCAGCGAGACTGTCACCATCACCGTCCCCGGTTCGGTCACGGCACCGGGCAGCTACGCCCAGCAGGTACTGGCCGACAAGCCCGGCAACTACTGGCGCCTCGGCGAAACCGGTGGGGCCACCGGCGTGGACCTCGCGGGCAAGGACGATTTGATCGTCCGGCCGGGCGTGAGCTTCGGCGCCCCGGGCGCAATGACCGGAGACTCGGACACTGCCGCCACCTTCAACGCCACCACCGACGGGGTGGCCAGCAGCCCGACGCTCTCCGCCCGCCCGCAGGTGTTCAGCACCGAGGCGTGGTTCCGGACCGGCACCAAGCAAGGCGGCCAGATCATCGGCTTCGGCAACTCGCAGACCGGCGTATCGGCTGACTACGACCGGAACGTCTACATGGACAACAGCGGCCGGATCTTCTTCGGCGTCCGCCCGACCGGCGGCAGCGGAACGGCCTCCCGGATCACCGTCAACACCACCAACACCTTCAGCGACAACCAATGGCACCACGTCGTGGCGACGCTGGGTCCCAACGGGATGCAACTGTTCCTCGACGGCGTACTGGCGGCAGGGCGGACCGACACCACCTCGGCGTGGCCGATCGACGGGTTCTGGCGCCTCGGCGGCGACAACCTGACCAGCTGGCCCAGCCGTCCGACGAGCCGGTACCTCAACGGCCAGATCGACGACGTCGCCATCTACCCGACCGTGCTCCCGCTGTCCCGGGTCCAGGCGCACTTTGTGGCCTCCGGCCGAACGGTCAGCGCCCCTCCCGCTGCACCGGTGGCCGGGTTCACGTCCACCGCCAACGGACTCACGGCCTCAGTGGACGGGACCACGTCCTCGGACGCCAACGGACCCATCGCCGCCTACGCCTGGGACTTCGGCGACGGGGGCACCGGCACCGGGGTCACGGCCCAGCACACCTACGCGGCAGGCGGCACCTACACGGTCCGGCTGACAGTAACGGACAACACCGGAAACACCGCCACGATCGTCCACTCCGTGACCGTGGTGGCTCCGCCGGCGAACGTGGCCCCGACGGCCGCGTTCACCTCCACCGCCGCCAACCTGGCCGTGTCCTTCAACGGCACCGGATCCTCCGATCCGGACGGGACCATCACGGGCTACGCCTGGACCTTCGGGGACGCGAGTACCGGAACCGGGGCGACGGCCTCGCACTCCTATGCCAATGCCGGAACCTACACCGTGACCCTGAAGGTGACCGACGGCGGCGGCGCCACGGGCACGCTCAGCAAGGCGGTCACCGTCACGGCCCCGGCGTCCAACACCGTGGTCGCCGCGGACGCATTCGGACGGACCGTCACCGGAGGCTTCGGCACGGCGGACACTGGAGGGGCCTGGACGCTCTCGGGAGGCAACACCAACTTCGCCGTCAACAATGGTTCCGGGGCTGTGACCCTCGGGGCCGCCGGAGCCAGCCGAAGCGCGTTCCTGAACTCCGTGTCCACCGCAGCCTTCGACGGGACGGTCACGGTGTTCGCCGACAAGATCGCAGACGGCGGCGGCATGTTCGCCTCACTGCTCGGCCGGCGGGCGAACAACAACGACTACCGGGCCAAGATCAAGGTCGGCAGCAACGGCGCCGTGTCCTTGTACCTGACCCGGGTCATCAACAACGCCGAGACGACCATTGCCGGGCCCCTGGCGATTGCCGGTTTGACTATGGCCGCCAACGATCCCGTGAACATCCGGCTCAGCCTGACCGGCACCGCCCCGACGGCGCTCAGCGCGAAGGTCTGGCGGGCGTCGGCGGCCGAACCGGCGGCGTGGCAGCTCAACGCGAGCGACTCGACGGCGGAACTCCAGGTAGCTGGCGGTGCAGGAATCGTCGGGTACCTCTCAGGATCGTCCACCAACGTCCCGGTGGTGTTGCGCTTTGACACCTTCGCCGTGAAGATCCCGTAGGCCAAGGGAACGGGGGGAAGGCTTATGACGATGCTGAAGACACAACACGGACCGGCCGCGGCCGGCGGCCGGACCCGGCGAAGGGTCCCGCGACGGTTGCTGGAAAAAGTCGTGGCAGCCTTCGCGGCTTCGGCTCTCGCACTCTCCCTGGGACTGGCGGCAGTGGCCCCGGCGGTGGCGGACAGCGCCCCGCCGGAGCCGGCCGATCCCGCCAACCCGGCCACGGTGACGGCGGATGCCCTGCCGACTGTCCAGATCGACGGCGTCGTCTGGCAACAGGTGGTAGTCGGCAACACCGTCTACGCGGCCGGGAGCTTCGGCACCGCCCGGCCGGCGGGCTCGCCGGCCGGGACCAACACCGTGGTCCGCCGCAACATCCTGGCATACAACCTCACCACCGGCGAACTGCTTCCTTTTGCCCCCGCGCTGAACGCCCAGGCGTACAGCATCGCCGCCTCGCCGGACGGTTCCCGGATCTACGTCGGCGGTGACTTCACCACCGTCAACGGGGCCACCGTCTGGCGGGTCGCGGCCCTTGATCCCGGCACCGGGGCGCTCATTCCCTCCTTCCTTCCCAAGGTCGCCGCCAGCGTCCGGGCGATCGTGCCGACGGCTGGAACTGTCTACCTTGGCGGGCTGTTCACCGCGGTGGGATCCGTCGCGCGCAGCCGGCTCGCCGCCGTGCAGGCCAGCAACGGCGCCCTGACGGCCTGGGCGCCCTCGGCGGAAGGCGGCCGGGTCAACGCCCTGGCCCTCGCGCCGGACGGGACCCGCATGGTGATCGGCGGCGCCTTCACCACGCTCAACGGCTCCGCCAACCCCGGCTACGGGCTCGCCGCCGTGGACACCGCCAACGGCGGGCTCCTGCCGTGGGCCGTCAACGGGCGTGTACGTAACGCCGGACTCAACTCCGCCATCACGAGCCTGAGCGGGGACGCTGAGAACGTCTACGCGACCGGCTACGTTTTCGGCGCGGGCGGCAATCTCGAAGGAACGGTCGCCGCCGGCTGGGACGGCGGCCAGATCACCTGGCTGGAGGACTGCCACGGAGACACCTACGCCGTCTATCCGGCCGGGGACACCATCTACAAGGTGGGCCACGCCCACTATTGCGGCAACATCGGCGGCTACCCGCAAACCGAGCCTTGGAACTTCCAACGCGGCCTCGCATTCAGCAGGGCCGCCACCGGCACCATCATCCGGGACCCGCTCGGCTACGCCAACTGGGCCGGGCTGCCCTCGCCGTCCCTGCTCAACTGGTTCCCGGCCCTGGACACCGGCACGTACACCGGCCAGAACCAGGGGGCCTGGGCCGTCACCGGCAACGGGCAATACGTGGTCCTCGGCGGCGAATTCACCACCGTCAACGGCACACGCCAGCAGGGCCTGGTCCGGTTCACCGTCAGGGACAAGGCACCCAACACTCGCGGCCCGGCCCTCAGCGGCGCGCGCAGCACCCCGACCCTGAGCTCGCCTGCCGCCGGGACGGTGCGCGTGCGCTGGCAGGCCAACCATGACCCGGACAATGTCCGGCTCACCTACCGCGTGATCCGGGACGGCATCACCGCCACCCCCGCCTACACGGTCACCCAGGACAGCACCTTCTGGAAGCGGCCCGGGATGAGCTACCTCGATGCCGGGCTGGTGCCGGGCCGGACCTACAGGTACCGGATCTTCGCCACGGACCCGCTCGGCAACGAGTCCCGGTCCGACACCGTATCCATCACGGCCGCTGCCTCCACGCCCGCTAGCGGCTATGCCGACGCCATCCAGGCCGACCGCCCGGTGAGTTTCTGGCGCTTCAATGACCCTGCCGGGCCCAACCTGGTGGATTCGGCCGGCGCCCGTGACCTCACCGCCGCTGCCGGTGCCGGGCTGCGGCCCGACGGCGCCGTCGTCGCTGAAGCGACCGGCGCCGGAACCTTTGACGGCACCGTCAACGGAGTCGCCGCCGACAACGGATACCAGCGCGCACCGGACGTGTTTACCGCTGAAGCGTGGGTCAGGACCAGCAGCACGGCGGGCGGGAAGATCATCGGCTTCGGCAACGTTGCCAGCGGCACGTCACGGGTCACCGACCGGAACGTCTACATGGACGACGCCGGCCGGATCTACTTCGGCCTGTGGAACGGGGCCGTCCGGAGCATCAACAGCGGCGCCGGGTACAACGATGGCCAATGGCACCAGGTCACCGCCAGCCTCAGCGGCGGCGGCATGTTCCTCTACATCGACGGCGTCCGGGCCGCGTTCCGCACCGACGTCACCTCGGGCAGGGTCTTCGACGGGTACTGGCGCGTCGGGTCGGACCTGGTGGGAACCTGGCCGAGCCAGCCCAGCAGCGGCAGCCTCAAGGGCGACATAGACGAAGTCGCCCTCTATCCCGCGGCGCTCGGCCTCCAGCAGGTCCAGAACCACTACCGCGCTTCCGGCCGCACACTCACCGTCCCGGCCACGCCGCCGACGGCGGCCTTCACCTCCTCGATCACCTACCTCAATGTCAGCGCCGACGCCTCCGGATCCTCGGACCCGAACGGACCCATCGCGTCCTACAGCTGGGCGTACGGGGACGGGAGCACCGGCACGGGCGTCACCACCCAGCACGCCTACACGGCTCCCGGTTCCTACACCGTCCGCCTGACCGTGACCGACGGCGACGGCAACTCCGCGAGCACCACCCGAACGGTCACGGCCACGGCCCCGCCGGGCAACCAACTGCCCGTGGCAGCGTTCACCTCGACCACCAGCAAGCTCACAGCGAGCCTGGACGCGTCCTCGTCCGCCGACCCGGACGGCACCATCGCCTCCTTCGCCTGGGACTTCGGCGACTCCGGCACAGGAACTGGGAAAACCGCCTCCCACAGCTACCTCAGCGGCGGAACCTATACGGTCACCCTGACCGTCACCGACAACAGCGGCGCCGCCGGCACCAGCGCCGCACAGGTTTCGGTGCAGCCGAACCAGGCGCCGACCGCCCAATTCACCGCAGCCGTCACCAACCGCACGGCAGCCTTCGACGCCGCCGGGACACAGGACCCGGACGGCACCATCGCGTCCTACACCTGGGACTTCGGCGACGCCGCCACAGGCGCCGGGGCCGCGCCATCGCACACGTACGCCGCGGCCGGCAGCTACGACGTCGTCCTGACAGTGCTGGATAACGACGGCGCCGCCGGCACCCTCACCAAGACAGTCACGGTGACAGACCCGCCGCCGAACCAGGCCCTCGCCGCCGACGCCTTCGGACGCACGGCAGCCCAGGGCTGGGGCACGGCGGACACCGGAGGGGCCTGGACGGTCACAGGCACTGCGGGCAGCTACGCCGTGGGCTCGGGGGCCGGTTCCATGGCGCTGGGAGCAGCAGGGGTCCAGCGCCTGGCCTACCTGTCCGGGGTCTCGGCCGCGGCAGCCGACGTCCAGGTCAAGACCTCGACGGACAAGATCGCCAGCGGCGGCGGCATGTTCCTGGGCATCATCGGGCGGAAGTCCGGGGCAGACGAGTACCGGGCCAAACTCAAGGTCTCGGCAACCGGGAGCACCACTCTTTATCTGACCAAGCTCGTCGGCGGCACGGAAACCACCTTGCAGGCCATCGCCGTCCCCGGCCTGACGATGGCCGCCGGCGACCAGCTGCGGCTGCGGATGACCGTGACCGGTGCCGCGCCGGCTGCCCTCCGGGCGAAGGTCTGGCGTGACGGGGCCACCGAACCGGCAGCGTGGCTCGTAACGGCCGGCGACGCCTCGGCCTCGCTCCAGGGCGCCGGTTCGGCCGGGCTGATGTCCTTCCTGTGGAGCACCGCGGGCAACGCGCCCGTGCAGGCAAGGTTCGACGATTTTGAGGTCCGGCTCAACTGACATCGGCTGGCTAAAGAATGCGGGCTAAAGAAACTGCGGGTGAGCGGGGCTGAGGAGGGAAAACCTGTAGTCCAGACGAAAGGACGAGCATGACGTGGGGACCAGAAGCCGGGACCGGGACCACAGCGGAGCCCGGGACAGGAGGGGCGGAAACCGGGCGGCGGGCCCGCTTCTCCACCAGCCGGCCCGTCCGCCGCGCCGCGGCGCTGGCGGGTACCTTGGCCCTTTCCCTGCTCCTGTTCGTCGCCGCGGCCCTCGTGGGGGCACCCGGCGGGGTCACCGATTCGGCGCCCCTTGACCCGAACGACCCCAGGACGCCGGTGACCGTCACGGCGGACAGCCTCCCCACCGTCCAGCACGACGGCGTGGCGTGGCAATCGGCCGTGATCGGCAACACCGTCTACGTGGTCGGCAAGTTTAACAATGCCCGCCCCTTCGGCGCGGCCGCCGGGACGCAACTGAGCGCCCGGGCCAACATCCTGGCCTTCGACATCACCACGGGGCGGCTCATCACCGGTTTCGCGCCCGTCCTGAACGCCCAGGCGCTCGCCGTCGCGCCGTCGCCGGACGGATCGCGGCTGTACATCGGCGGGGATTTCACCACCGTCAACGGCGTGCAGCGCCTGCGGGTGGCCGCCCTGGACCCCGTAACGGGTGCCCTGATCAGTTCGTTCGCGCCGATGATGAACGCCTCCGTCCGGGCCATCGCGGCATCGGCCGGGACGGTGTGGATGGGCGGCACCTTCACGGGCGTCGGAACTGCCGGCCGTTCGCGGCTCGCCGCCGTCAGCGCCGCGAACGGAGCGCTGTTGCCGTGGGCCCCAGTGGCCGCGGGCGGCAAGGTCAACGCCCTGGCCCTCTCTCCCGAGGGAACCCGCGTGGTGGCCGGCGGCGCGTTCACCACGCTGAACACCTCGTCCCGTCCGGGCTACGGGCTCGGCATGGTCGACGCCGTCACCGGCACCAACCTGCCGCTGCAGGCCAACGACGTGGTGCGCGACGCCGGAACGGACTCGGCCGTGCTCTCGCTCTCCACGGACGGCACGAGCTTCTACGGCACCGGCTACATCTTCGGGACCGGCGGCAACCTGGAGGGCGCGTTCGCGGCCAACTGGTCCGACGGCCGGATCAAGTGGGTGGAGGACTGCCATGGCGATTCCTACGGGGCCTTCGCCACCGATACTGCCGTCTATGTCGCCGGCCATCCGCACTACTGCGGCAACCTGGGGGGATTCCCTGAGGTTACGCCGCGCGTCTGGCACCGGGCCGTCTCCTTCGGAAAAGCCGCAACGGGGACCCTGACGGCGGACCCCCTCGGCTACCCGTCCTTCACCGGCCAGCCTGCGCCGTCGCTGTTGAACTGGTTCCCGGACATGGACACCGGAACTGCCAGCGGCCAAAGCCAGGGACCTTGGGCCGTGACCGGCAACAACACCTATGTGGTGATGGTGGGGGAGTTCCGCAACGTCAACCAGCAGCCGCAGCAGGGCATGGCCCGGTTCGCGCGCCGGGACGCGGCGCCCAACCTGCAGGGCCCGCGCGTCACCGGGGCAGCGTTCGTGCCCACCCTCTCCAGCCCCGGCGCCGGACAGGTCCGGGTGCAGTGGCAGGCCAACTGGGACCGCGACAATTCGAACCTCAGCTACAGTGTCCTGCGCGACGGGAACCCCGTGCCGGTCCACACGGTCACCGCGCAGTCCACCTTCTGGCAGCGCCCCACCCTGGTGTTCACCGACGCCGGACTCACCGCCGGTGCGCACAGCTACCGGATCGCAGTCCGGGATCCGCTGGGAAACACCACTACGGGCGACTCCGGCAGCATCACCATCGCGGGTTCCACCGGCACTCCGCCGATGGCCGCCTTCACAGCCGGCACTACGGGGTTGACCGTCAGCGTCGACGCCGCAGCTTCCTCGGACCCCGGCGGCTCGATCACGGGCTACTCGTGGACGTTCGGCGATGGCGCCACCGCCAGCGGCGTCACCGCTTCGCACAGCTACGCGGCTTCCGGCACGTACACGGTGACCCTGACCGTGACGGATAACAGCGGCGCCACGGGCACCACCAGCCAAGCCGTCAGCGTCATGTCCAGCGGGGTAATGGCGCAGGACGCCTTTGGCCGGACCCTGGCATCGGGCTGGGGAACGGCGGACTCCGGCGGGGCATGGTCGCTGAACGGCTCGGCGTCGTTCTTCTCGGTGGCCGGAGGGCAGGGAACCATGAACCTGGCCGCAGGCCGGGGCCCGTCAGCCTTCCTACCGTCGGTATCCACCGCGGCCAGCAACTCGCTCGTGACGGTATCGCTGGACAAGATCGGCAACGGAGGCGGCACTTACCTGGGCGTGATCGGACGGCGTGTGGGCACGGCCGAGTACCGCGGCAAGGTCAAGGTCGCCTCGAACGGGGCCACCACCGTCCAACTGACCCGGCTCGCCGGCGGCGCGGAGACCGTGCTCGGGCAGTTCGCCCCGGGAATCACACTCGCGGCCGGCCAGCAGCTGCAGCTGCGGGTGGAGGTCTTCGGGGCCGCACCCACCACGATCCGGGCCAAGACCTGGCGGACGGGAACCGAGGAGCCGGGCACGTGGGCTGTCACGGCCGCCGACTCCACCGCCGGCCTGCAGGGCGCGGGATCAGTGGGGCTGCTGTCCTACCTCTCCAGTTCGGCAACCAACGCGCCGGTACTGGCACGTTTCGACAACCTCCAGGTGCCGCCCAACTGACGCGGCGATCGGAAGGGGCCACCGGGAGGACCGGGAACGGGCAGCCGCGAACCGGGCAAGTCACCCAAGGAATGCCGAAGCCGAGCGAAGGAGGACACCGATGTCCAGGATGATTGGGGGCGCAACCGCGCTTGACGCACACGGAGAGCTGCCCCGGAGAACTCTTAGGCTGCGTGCGTGGTGGCACCGCTTGCCGGCCGCGGCCCGGGCCTGGCGGGCGGTTGCCATTGCTGTGCTGGCCACGGCCCTGGCCTTTACCGCGGCCCCGGGCGCAAGCGCCGACTCCGCCCCGGCCGATCCAAGCCTTCCCTCGAGCCCTGTCACCGTGACGGCGGATTCCCTGCCGACGGTGCAGGTTGACGGGGTGGTCTGGCAGCAGGCCGTCATCGCGAACACGGTGTACGCCGTGGGCAAATTCAGCACAGCCCGCCCCGCCGGCGCCGCGGCCGGCACACAGACCACGCCGCGGAACAACATCCTGGCGTTCAGCCTGACTACCGGAAAGCTCATTACCAGCTTCACGGCGTCCCTCAACGCCCAAGGCCTGGCGGTGACGGCGTCCCCGGACCGCAAACGGCTCTACGTTGGAGGTGACTTCACCCAGGTCAACGGTCATGCAGCGCGGAAAGTCGTGGCCCTGGACCCCGCGACAGGGGCCGTGATTCCAGGCTGGGCGCCGCCCATGTCCGGGTCCGTCCGGGCGATCGTGGCCACGCCGGACACAGTCTTCATGGGCGGCTCGTTCACCGCCGTCGGATCCGCCGCGAGATCGCGGCTGGCGGCGGTCCGCGCCTCCGACGGCGGCCTGCTGGCCTGGAAGCCCGCGGCCGGCGGGGGACGGGTCAACGCCCTGGTTCTGGCTCCTGACCGCAGCAAGCTGGTTGTCGGAGGGGCTTTCACCACGCTGAACGGCAGCAGCGAACCAGGCTTCGGCCTCGGGGCAGTGGACGCGGCCACCGGAAAGAACCGGGCAACCCCTGCCAACAAAATCGTGCGGAACGCCGGGACCTACGCGGGCATCACGTCCCTCTCCAGCGACGGCACCAGCTGGTACGGGACGGCATTCATCCTCATTGACAGCGGCGGCACCGGAAACCTCGAGGGATCGTTTGCCGCGAACTGGTCCGACCTCGCCATCAAATGGATCGATGACTGCAGCGGTGACTCCTACAGCACCTTTGCCAGCAACACCGCCGTCTATAAGGCCGGGCACTCGCACGACTGCGGGAAGATCGGGGGCTTCCCGGAAACCGATACGCGGTCCTATCACCGGGCGCTCGCCTACAGCAAGGCAGCGACCGGGACCTTCACCCGGCCCAGTTCACGACTTCCGAGCTTCATCGGCCAACCCATGCCGACGCTGCTGGTCTGGTTCCCGGACATGGATACCGGGACGGCCACAGGCCAGAACCAGGGCCCGTGGACGGTTGCCGGAAACGACCAGTACGTGGTGATGGGCGGCGAATTCCGCAACGTCAACCTGCGCGGACAGCAGGGGCTGGCACGCTTTGCGCTCAGCAGCCTCGCCCCGAACAAGGAAGGTCCCAGGTCCTCGGCCGCGTCCACCAACCCGGTGCTGACATCGCCGTCCGCCGGGGCGATCAACATCAGCTGGCAGGCGAACTGGGACCGTGACAATTCCAGGCTCAGCTACCGGCTGTACCGGGACGGGACGCTCATCAGCACCCGGACGGTCTCGTCCCGGTTTTGGAATCGACCCACCATCCAGCAGCTCGACCTAGTGCCGCCCGGGAGCACCCATGAGTACAAGCTGGTGGTCACCGATACGTTCGGCAATACCAAGACGTCCCCGACTGTGAGCCTGAGAGCCAAGTGAGACACAAAACGGGCCGGATCCGTTGCGGATCCGGCCCGTTTCAGGACCCGGCCAGGGCTTTGGCCCCCAGAGAATCCTAGGAGGCAGGGGATCCTAGGAGTTGTAGCGGATGCCGCCGGTCTTTCCCTCCACCAGCATGCCCTGGGTGTCGGCCCAGCGGTTGCTGCTGGTCAGGCCGGCCACCGTGCTTGCGGCGCGGTTGATAACGCGGATGGGGTACTTCGAGCCGTTGCCGAAGTCGAACTGGTTGCGGCCGAGCTTGTTGTTCGAGACCGTGACAGTAATGTTCGAGTACTTGCCGTTGTCGATGTTGATGGACGTCTGGCCATCATCCACCCAGTTCTTGTCGACCACGACGTTGGCGAGCTTGGCAACGTTCTGCTGCAGCATGATGCCAATTCCAGCGTGGGTGCCGCGCGGGTTCGCTGCGCTGCCGGGGCCGGGCTTGGAGGTGGCCACGATGTTGTTGCCGACGATGCGGATGTTCTGGCCGCCCTGGACCTGGATGCCGTCGTTGTG
The DNA here is from genome assembly GCF_052115605.1 of Arthrobacter sp. 2MCAF15. Lineage (NCBI taxonomy): Bacteria > Bacillati > Actinomycetota > Actinomycetes > Micrococcales > Micrococcaceae > Arthrobacter > Arthrobacter sp. 2MCAF15. Next base: position 30,856 of record NZ_JBFRGZ010000008.1, read on the forward strand.
CGTGCCGTCGCTGTGGGCGGGGTCGTTGGACCAATAGGTCAGCCCGTGGATGTAGTTGCCTTCGGCCGTCACGTTGGCGGTCACGGGGCCGCCGGGACGGTTGAAGATGCCCAGGCCGTCGTTGGAGCCCTGGATGTGGTTCCGCCGGGCCGTGTAATCGTGGCCGACGATGCCGTCGCGGTAGTAGGACGGGCTGTCAGGGATGATCGTGCTGTCCTGGACCACGAGGTTCACAACAGCGGCGTTGTTGGCGTCGACGACGCCGGTGTTGGCCTTCGGGATTGCCTTGCCGCCGTGCAGCCGGCTGTTCTTGATGACCACGTTCTTGGCCCGGACCTTGATGTCGCCGTAGATGTCCAGTCCGTCCAGGACCGTGCCGTCCTGGGTGATGACGAGGTCCGCGCCGGACGTGTTGTAGGGCTTCAGCGCCGTTCCGGCCGGAACCCCGGTGGTGGACGCGCTCGGCTGGTACGACCCGATGGTCAGCGCGGCGGGCGCCATCGCGGGCGCCGCCTGGACGGCCGGTGCCGCGGACATGGCGAGGGCAGTGATTGTCACTGCCGCGGCGCCGGCGGCATATGTTGCGCGGACGTTCTTGCGCTGGATTTTCTTCGAGCCAATGGCCATAGTGTCAAAACCTCTGTTGTCTAGCTATCCGGGCACGGGGAATCGCACGGACATAGCGGAAGTGGCGGGAGGCCCGCGAGGGCCTGTCTGCCGGCGGCTTGGAGACCGCGCCGGTATGTTGCCTGGTGCATGGTCAGCGCAAGTAGTGCTTGTGGGGCCCGGGTGGCTGCGACCCGGGCGAGGCACGGGCGGACCCGTGGCTCTCGCGGCTGACTTACCGGGAGGCGTTCCCCGACCCCGGCGTCTGTGCAGACACGCTAGTCGAGGTCCCCGCAGTGTTGCAAATTGATAACTTCGGTTCATTGGGCATTCCAACTTGATCACGCCGGGGCGCGTCGCTTGCGACACGCCGCAAAATTCCCCGCAGATCAGGGATTCGGGGCCGGTGGCGCGGCGGCGCCGAACCAGCAGGAAAACTATTTTCTGCGGTACTCGCTGTAGACGTAGCCGAAGGCGCCCGCGGCCATGCCCAGGCCGCGGGCGGCAGTGCGCACTCCCTTGGCCTGATGCTGCGCCGATCCGCTGATGAGGCCCGCCGCCAGGCGTGCCGATCCGCCGACCAGCCGGGCTGATCCGGATCCCAGGGCAACGCCCCTGGCGCCCAGGCGGGCGGTGGCGCCGCCGGCAAGTTCCAGGTTCACGCGGATCGCGGAGTTCCCGCTGCGCAGGGCGCGGCGCAGGACCCAGCCGCGGGTGAGCCGGGAGGACGGGACCCGGTCCATCACGATGGCCTCGTCGCACCACAGCATGGAACCTCCGCGCTGGACGAGCTGCCGCGTGAAGAGCGTGTCAGAGCCGCCGCTGAGGCCGAACCGTTCATCAAACGAGAGCCGCAGGTCACGGACCTGCCGCAGGTCCAGGAGCAGGTTGTTCGTCGCCGCCACGTCAAGGCGGGTCCCGGTGGCGAGCCTGCGGCGGTGGAAGAACTTTCCGGCTTCGATCCAGGGCTCGGGAGCGTGTTCGTATTCGCTGATGACCGGTCCCACGACGGCGGCGGCGCCGCTGGAGCGCTGCAGCCCCACCAGCTGCGCCAGCCAGCGCTCCGAGGGCACTTCGTCGTCGTCGATGAAGACCAGCAGCGCACTTGACGCAGCCTCCCGCAGGGCGCGGTTCCGCGCCGCCGCGATCCCGGGCCTGGGCTCGTGGACGTACCGGACCAGCCCGGGCCGGAGGGTGCCGGCGAGTTGTTCCACGATGGGACGGGCGCTGGCCTCGGGGTCGTTGTCGACCACCAGTACCGTGGCCGGCGGCCCCGCCGGCCCGTCCAAGGGCTCCTGTTCCGGACCGGCCTGGCCGGCTGGGGGATGGCTGGTTCCCGCCTGTGCCGCCAGCCTCGGCAGTGCCAGGGCGATGTCCTCCGGCCTGCGGTAGGTCAACACCGCAATGACCAGGCCGTCCGCCGGGGTCCCGACGGCGGGTTCCTCGCCCGTGGGGCGGACTCCGGGGTGGGTGATGTCAGACATTGTGACCTCTCGTCGTCCTGTGGGCTGGCCGGCGGGCGGGCCGTCCAATGAGCGCCCGCGCCTGCCCGAGGTAGCCGGAAAGCGTGCGCCGGTGGAAAACACGCAGCGCGGCGAGGGCGAGCCCGGCATAGAGCGCCAGCCCGCCGAATAGGTGCCACGGGCCGTGCACGGTGGCCAGGGACAGCGCCCAGTATCCTGCCGCGCCCCAGGCCGCGGCGTGGACTGCGGGGAAGATGGCCGCCAGCTGGGACATCGCCGTCACACCGGTCAGCCGGTACTGGATGCGCAGGAGCACGGGGGTGAGGATGAAGCCGGCGGTTGAGTAGCCGACGGCGACGCCGAACACGCCGAACTGGAGTCCGATCACGATTCCGCCCACCTGCACGACGGCGGCCAGGATCTCGTACCGGACGATCAACCCGCTTTGCCCGAGGCCCTTCATCAGGGAGGGGGTGACGTAGAAAACGGTTTCGCGGGCGCCCCCGATGGCGAGCACGCTCACCAGCCCGGCTGCGGGCAGCCACTCGGGGCCCAGGACCAGGCCCACGAGCTCGGGGGCGGCGCAGGCCACGAAGATCATCAGCGGGACCGCGGAGATCGCCAGCAGCCGCGTCGCGGCCACGAGGCTTGCGGCCACTTTCTCCGGGCTGCCGGCCGCGCGGGCGAACGCGGGAAACATGACCCGGTTGACGGTCTGGCCAATCAGCTGGACCGGGATGACCAGGATGCGGTAGGCCATTCCGTAAAGCGAGAGGGCGGCCACGCCGAGGACCCGGCCCACCAGGATGTTATCCAGGTTCCGGGAGAAGTAGGCCAGGCAGTCCGTGGCAAAGACGCTGACGCTGAACTTCAACAGGGGCGCCACGGTCCGGAAGGCAAAATTGGGGACGGGACCCCGGTTCGCCGCGAGCAACAACGCGCTGCAGACGAGGTCGGTAGTGACCACCTGGTACACCATGGACCACGGGCCGGCGCCGGCAAGCGCCGCGCCGATTCCGGCCGCGCAGCCCGCGGCGGCGGCCGCGATGTCCGCCGCGCCGACCCGGTGGAGGGCCAGGTTGCGGGACAGCATGGCCCGCGGTGTGATGGCCAGGGCCTTGATGGGGACGGCCAACGCCAGCAGCCGCAGGATCGGCTCAAGCTCCGCTACGCCGAAGAACTGCGCGATCCACGGCGCGGCCCACCACGTCACCACCCCGAGCAGCACCGCCACCAGAATGTTCAGCATGGCGGTGGCACCTGCCATGCGGCGGCTGACATCGGGCCGCTGGACGAGGGCCGCGGAGAGGCCCTGGTCCAGCAGCAGCGCCACCAGGCTGATGTACACGGTGGCCGCCGCAATGACTCCGTAGCTCTGCGGGCCCAGGATCCGGGCCAGGACCACGGCGCAGAGCATCTGGAATCCCTGCCGGGCCAGCACTGCCCCGAAGCTCCACCGGACGCCCCGTGCGGTCTTGGGCGGCGCGGCCGGGACCGCGGCCGCGCGGGGGGCCGTGCTTCGCGTCACAACAGCCTGCCGGCGGCCTGGGCCAGATGTCCGGCCATAAGTGTCCCGTAGTGTTCCGGGCTGTGCCTGCGGCCCGCTTCGGCGGCGTCGAGCACTGCGCTGGACTGGTACTCCTGCCACCGGCCGGCAACGCGGGCCAGGGCAGCGGCCAGTTCACCGGGATCGCCGGGTTCGACGAACTGCGCCGAACGGTAACCGGCGGCGGCCTCCCTCAGGCCCGAGGTGTTGCTGACAATCACGGGCCGGGAAGCCAGGACCGCTTCGACAGCCGTGTTGCCGAACGGCTCGTCGAGCCGGGAAGGCACCACGACGACGTCGGACTCGGCAAGGAACGGCCAGACGACATCCTGGAAACCATGGAAAGTGACGTGCTCTTCGGCGCCATGGGCCTGAACCTGGCTCCGGAGGCCGGCCTCGTAGTCCTCGTAACCGGGGAAGACGGCGCCGACCAGCGAGAGCCGGGCGGGCACGCCATCGCCGCGCAGCCGCAGCAGCGCGTCGATGGCCACATCCACGCCTTTGCGGTGGGACAGCCGTCCGACGTACAGGATCCGGAGCCCGCCGTGGAGCTCGGGCCGGGGCGGGACCGGCTCGGCTGGCCCGGGGACTCCGTTATAGAGCACGTGCGGGCGGCCCTGGAGCGCCGGGAGCGATGCGGCCAGCGTGTCAGAGCTGAACTGGCTGTTGGTCAGGATGCCGCGAGAGAACAGGAGCGGCAGGGCCAGGGCTGCGCGGAGGACCCGCGGGGCGTTGGCCTCCGCCTCATGGACGTGGGTGACCACCGGGACCCCCGTCAGCCGTCCCGCAACCGTCCACAGGGGGACAGTGATGGTGTTCGCCAGGATGACGTCCGGACGGGAGCCCCGGATCACACCGATGCTGCGGAGCAGCCCGTACACCGAGGTGGCCGCGAGCTTCACCAGGCCAGCGGGCGTGAGCAGGCTCTTGCGCAGCACCGTCGTCGGCGAGAAGACCACCGCGGCGCCCCGGCGCTTGAGTTCTGCCACGAGCGGCCCGGGCGACGGCAGGGCCACCAGGACGCGGGCGCCGCTGCGGTGCAGCCCGTCGATGGTTTCCAGCAGCACCCGGTCTGAGCCGTAGAGATCGGCGCTGGGGTGCGCCACCAGTACCGAGAATTGCCCGTCGTCAGTCGTCATAGTGCCCCCCTCGATCCGGAACCCCGGCGGAAGGCATCCCTGAACGGGACCGCGCTGCTGCTGGCGCAGGAACACCGGTCCGGCCGCCGGGGACGGGCCCCGGGACCCGTTGCTGGGACCCTGCCGCTGAGATTTGCTGCTGAGACCTGCTGCTGAGACCCGCCAGGATCTGGGTCCCAGCCCTGCTTCCAGGACTTGAATCCCAAAGTGTTTCTGGACCTGCCGGTCCGCCCTGGCTTACGCAAAGACTACGGCCGGTGCCCGAATTTGGCTAGGATTCAGGGCCGGCCAGCGTGACCGTCCGCCGGCCGGGCAGTGTTCGCGTCGGGGCCGGGAGGTGTGGGGGCCCGACGCGTGCCTAAAAAGACATAGAACCAAAAAGCTTCCGCACGGCACGGACGCGGTCAATAATGGTGCGTCAAGGGACCATGAAGGACCGTGCCGCGGCAGGCACGGCGTGGTGGCCGCATGGGGGGTTCGCTTGGAACTGTCTGAATACGGGCGCGCAATTGTGCGCGGCTGGCTCATCGTGCTCTTGTGCCTGCTGGCGGGCGTGGCCGTTGCCTGGGGCGTGACGGAGAGGACAACGCCGGTGTATCAAAGCACCGTCAAGTTCTATGTGGTCTCGCCGCCGTCAGCGGGACAGTCGTCCCTGCAGTCCCTCGAGCTGTCGCGGGGACGTATTGCCTCGTATGCGAGCCTGATCAAGAGCGACAAGTTCGTGGAGAAACTGGTCAGCAGCAGTTCGACGGGCCTGACGGCATCGGACATTGCGCAGAGCGTCAGTGCCTCCGCGGACCAGGACACCCTGATGCTGACAGTTGTGGTCAGTCTGCCGGACCAGGCCAAGGCCCTTGAGATCGCCCGTGAGATCGTCTCCGGCCTCAACTCGGCGCTGGATGACGTCGGCGCCGGCCGGACGCAGAGCGGCGGCGGGCAGACGCTGCTGAACGTCGTGGCCGGACCCACCGACGAGGCGGATCCGGTGTCCCCCCGGCTTTCCTTGAACCTGGCCCTGGGCGCGCTGCTCGGCCTCGGCGCCGGCATCGCCATCGCGGTCGCCCGCCGGATGACAGACCACACCCTGCGGACCCCGGAAGAGGTCCAAGATGCGTCCGGACTGCCGCTGCTTGCCCGCGTCCCGGCCAGCACGCAGGCCAGGCAGTTCTCGGCAGTCCTGGAACGCAGCCCGGCCTCGCTGCTGGACGAGGCGGCACGCCGCCTCCGAACCAACATCGAACACCTGCCCGCACTGCCGGCCTCCGGGGTCGTGCTCATTACCTCGGCCCGGGCAGGGGAGGGCAAGACCACCGTGGCACTCATGCTGGCCCGCGCGTGGGCAGAGGCGGGGGAGAAGGTCCTGCTGGTGGAAACGGACCTCCGCTTCCCGCGGCTGGAATCCGAACTCAAACTCGGCAACCCGCTCGGCCTGGCCGACGTCCTCGCCGGCCGGGCGGCCCTGCCCCGTGTCATCCAGAAAACAGCCAGCGACAGGCTCCACATTGTTGCTGCCGGCTCGGTTCCCTATAACCCCACCGAACTCCTGGCGGGACAGCCCATGACGGCCGTGCTGGGCGAGATGCGCGGCAGCTACAGCCGCGTCATCCTCGACGCGCCGGCCATGCAGCCGTTCAGCGACGCCGCCCTGCTGGCCGTGCAGGCGGACTCGACAGTGCTGGTGGTCCGGTACGAGAAGGTGACGCGCGAACTGCTGGGCGCGTCCCTGCGGAACCTGGAACTGGTGAAAGGCGCCGTCGCGGGCGTGGTGCTGAACGCCCTCCCGCTGCGCCTGTCCGAAGGCCGCAAGCAGCCGCGGACAAAGCTGCGCAAGCCGAAGAAACGTGCCACGGTGGCGGCCCCGGAGGCCCCTGCAGAGCCGGCTCCGGTCAAGCATTCTGCCGCCCGGCGGTGACCGTGGACGGCGTCGGTGTCGCTGCAGCTCTCCTCGTTCCGGGCCGGGCCGTGAAGTCCGGCCAGGTGGCCTAGATGCAGCTGGCGGCCTGGATCGGAGTGTGCCTCGCGGCGGCCTTCCTCTTCCGCAAACGCGTCAGGGTACCATTGGCTGCGGTCTTGGGCTTGTGGCTGCTGGTGCCGGCGATCGGATCCGCGACGCTCACCGGGGTGTCCTCCGGTCCCATGTCCGTCCATGCCGCAACGTGGCTGGTGGCCGCGGTCTTCCTCGTGCGGCTGCTTCACGACCCCGCCAGCATCCGGACGGTCCTGGGTGCCCATTTCCTTCTGTTCCTGGTCCTGGGGCTGGTCATCCTGGCGGCCTACCTGGCCACATCGACCTCCGGCAACGGCGGCGGCATGGTCCTGTTGGTGGACCAGATCGTGGTGCCGGTGCTGTTCTTCCTGCTGCTGCTCGCCGACGCCGTTCGCGGCCAGGGCCTGGTGGCGATGCTGCGCACCGTGCTCCTGGGTCTCGTTGCGCTCGTGTGTGCCGTGGCCGTCGCGCAGTGGCTGAGCGGGAACGTCCTGTTCTACGAGGCAGGGTTCAAAACCCAGTACTGGTTCGCCAGGGATGCCGGGCGCTGGATGGGGACACTCGACCAGCCACTGGCCTTGTCTCTGGTGGTCGCCGTTGCTGCGCCGCTGGTGGCGGGCCTGACACGGCAATGGCTGCAGGCCGGGCTGCTGGCACTGATGGCCGTAGGGATGCTGATTTCGCAGTCCCGCGTGGGCCTGGTGGCCCTGGCCGTGGCCATCGTGGTGGTGGTGCTCTTTGCCCGCCGGCCCGTCTGGGTCAAGACGGCCATGCTCCTGGTGATGACGGGAGTGGGCGCGGCCATCATGGTGTCCCCGCTGGTGGCCGGCGTGGCGGGACGGGTGGCCGACGACACCGGCTCCAGTGAGGCCCGCGGCATTGCCCTGGAGTACTTCCTGGGCCGCTGGAGCGACTTTGCCGTGGCCGGCCAGGGCATCGGCTCCAGCTACCGGGTGGCGGTCCAGGCCGGGCTGCAAACGAGCTTCGAGAATCCGACCCTGATGTACGGCATCGACATCGGCCTCCTGTTCTCCGTCCTCTACTTCGGTGCCATGGCCGTCTTGGTGTGCCGCGGCATGAGGACCGGCTATCCCGGCCTGACCCTGGCCGGGATCATGGCGCTGGTCATTCCGCAGACCTACAGCTCCCTGGCCACCCGGTCCGCCGCCGGCATCGTCATCTGGACGGTACTGGCCATGGTGGTCATCGCGACCGACGAGGCCAGGGCACACAGGGCGTCCACGCGCGCACGGGTCCCCGCAGCCGTCCCCGCCCGCACTGCCGTGACCCTGCAGGGCGCAGGATCGCCGTGATCGCGCGGCGGCAGTTCCTGGGCTTCGCGGCAGCCGGGGCCGTACTGGGCGTAGCCGGCTGCTCGGCCTGTCCGGGGAGCCCCGCGCCCGGCGCCACTGCCCGGCCGCGGCCCCGGATCGTCCCCGCGGCGTCCGCGGCCAAGGAATTCGTCACCGCTGGTGCCGTCGCCGCGCCGGGGGACAAGGGGCCCTTCACGATCGCCGCCTTGCTGGCAGCGCCGTCGTTCTTTGTCGCGCACCGGGGCTCGGGGGACAACTGGCCGGAGCACACGATGCGCGCCTACAAGGGGGCGGTGGCCTCAGGGCTGAAGGCGATCGAAGTGTCGGTTTCCGCCACCTCGGACGGCGTGCTGGTCTGCCACCACGACCTGAACACCCAGCGGCTGACCGGCATTGACCTGACCATCGCCCGGGCGCCCTACGCCGCGCTGGAGCCTCTGCGCAACGATGCCCGTGCCTGGCTCGGCCCGGCCACACCGCTGGAACCCATCGCGCTGCTCTCCGACGTCCTGGACGCCTTCGTGGCCAGCCACGTGATCTTCCTTGAGGACAAGCCCGGGACCAACGCCGACGAAATCCTGGCCTTGCTGGAGAAGTATCCCGCGGCCCGGGAGCACGTGGTGTGGAAGCAGCCGTCCGCATCGCCGGGGCACAAGCTCGCCGCCGCGAAAGGCTACACGACCTTCGGCTACATGGTCGCGCGCGACCAGGCCAGGGTGCCGGAGCTCATCCCGCGCACGGACCTGCTGGGGATCCACTACACCGTGCCGGAGGCCATGATCCGGCAGGTGGTGGCCTCCGGAAAACCGGTGCTCGCCTGGGAGCTGCACCGGCGCAGCGAGTACGCCCGCCTGCAGGATCTCGGTGTGCGGGGCTTCATTTGCGCCAACATCCGTTATGTCCTGCACCAGGACGAACCGCTCAGCGAAGATGGCTTCGCCGCAGGGCGCCGGGGAACCGGAGACCTGCCGTGGGCCGCCGACGCCGTCTGGGACGGGCAGCCGGCATTTGCCGACGGCGCCGTCAGCATCTCCAGCCCGGGCCAGTCCGGCTACGTGCTGGGCTCGCTGGCGGAGGCGGTCAACTCCGCTGACTGGGAGTACGAGTTCGAACTCCGCTGGCCCTCCGGACTCCCGCCTGACGGGCCCGGCGCGGGGGTGGCCTTTGGCCAGGACGGCGACGCACCGTACCGTCCCGGGTCCGCCCCGAAAGTCTCCGGCTATTCCCTGGACGTCGCCGCGGACGGCACCCTGGCGCTCTACCGGCACGACGCCGGGACCACGGATCCGGTCCGGCTCGCCCAAGCCGGCAGCCCCGCGCCGCGGGCCGGAGAGTGGATGAAGTTCGTGGTGTCGCTGCGGCCGTGGAGCATCGCCGTCCGCCGGGACGGGGGCGGTACTTCCGGCTGGAGCGTCTCCGCCGAGGACACCCGCTACGGCGGGGCATGGCTGACCCTGCTGAAGAATTACGACGCCGGACCCCCCGTCGAGTTCCGCGGCGTGCGGGTCCGCGCGGTGGCCGCGCAGGAGGGCTGCGGGAACGTGGGATAATTAGGTTTAATCTGTGTGACGTATTTCGCACCGGCTGCCAGGCCGGCAGGGGTACGCCGCAGCGAACGCCGATCCAGGAGTCTCCGCCATGGTTGCCACCCCAGCCCACCTCCGCCGCTCTGCCGCCATGCTCGGAAACGAAGAGGTCCTGAGGATCCGCAACGACTTCCCGATCCTGCAGCAGCACGTCAACGGCCAGCCGCTGGTCTACCTGGACTCCGGGGCCACCTCGCAGAACCCCCTCAGCGTGCTCGAGGCCGAACAGGAGTTCTACGAGCAGCGGAACTCCGCGGTCCACCGCGGGGCGCACCACCTCGCCGTCGAGGCCACCGAAGCCTTCGAAAACGCCCGGGAAACCGTGGCGGACTTTGTCGGGGCGCAGTGGGATGAGCTGATCTGGACCTCCAATGCCACGGAGGGCCTGAACCTGCTCACCTACTCCTTCCTCAACGCGTCCCTGCCGGGCGCAGCACCCGAGGCGGCCCGGTTCGCCCTGGCCCCGGGCGACGAAATCGTGGTCACGGAGATGGAACACCACGCCAACCTGATTCCCTGGCAGGAACTGGCCGCCCGGACCGGCGCGACCGTGAGGTTCATCCCGATCGACGACGCCGGCGCCCTGGACCTGGCCGCCGCCGCCGGCATCATGGGCCCCCGCACCCGCGTCCTGGCGTTCACGCACGCGTCCAACGTCCTGGGCACCATCAACCCGGTGGCGGCCCTGGTGGCCCTGGCCCGGTCCGCGGGCGCCCTCGTGGTGCTCGATGCGTGCCAGTCCGCGCCGCACCTGCCCCTGGACGTGAAGGCGCTCGACGTCGACTTCGCGGTGTTCTCCGGCCACAAGATGCTCGCACCGACCGGAATCGGCGCCCTTTACGGCCGCTCGGAGCTGCTCAACGCGATGCCGCCGTTCCTGACCGGCGGTTCCATGATCACAACCGTCACCATGGAACGTGCGGGTTTCCTGCCCAGCCCTCAGCGCTTTGAGGCCGGCACCCAGCGCATTTCGCAGGCCGTGGCGCTCGCCGCGGCGGTGAACTACCTCAGCGAAACCGGGATGGACCGCATCCACGCCTGGGAAGCCGAACTCGGCCAGCGCCTCGTGCAGGGCCTGGACTCCATCCCCGGCATCCGCGTGCTGGGTCCCGCTGCTGGGCAGGAACGGATCGGCCTGGCGGCGTTCGACGTCGCCGGCGTCCACGCGCACGACGTCGGCCAGTTCCTGGACAGCCGCGGGATCGCCGTGCGGGTGGGCCACCACTGCGCCCAGCCGCTGCACCGCCGGCTCGGCCTGACGGCCACCACGCGCGCCAGCACCTACCTGTACAACACCACGGACGATGTGGACGCGTTCCTCAACGCGGTCGCCGATGTCCGTGCCTACTTCAAAGCCTAGGACGGCCATCCATGAGTCTTGACCAGCTCTACCAGCAGATCATCCTGGAGCACTCCAAAGCCCGGCACGGCAGCGGCCTGGCCGCCGCGGCCGCACCCAATGGCGCGAGCAGCGGCCAGTCCCACCAGCTGAATCCGACCTGCGGGGACGAAATCACGGTCCGGGTGTCCGTGGCCGGCGGGAAAGTCAGTGAGCTGCGCTGGGACGGCGACGGCTGCTCCATCTCGATGGCGTCGGCCTCCGTGCTGACGGACCTCGCCGAGGGCATGACCGTCGGGGAACTCCGCACCGTCATTGACAGCTTCCGCGAAGTGCTGCGGTCCCGCGGCAAGGTGCCGGCCGATCCGGAGATCCTGGGCGACGCCGCCGCGTTTGAGGGCGTGTCCCGCTACGCTGCCCGGGTCAAGTGCGCCATGCTCTCATGGGTTGCCGCGGAAGACGCCCTCGGCCAGGCGCAGGCATCCTGACCGCGGCCTGACCGCACCTTGAACGTATCTTGAAGGCGTCCTGACCGCACCGCGTCAGGGCCTGCCCAGGCCCTTGTAGATCCAGCCGGCGGCCCGCCACTTCGCCGGATCCAGGACGTTGCGGCCGTCCAGGATGCGCGGCGCGGCCACGAGCGCCTTGGCTGCATGCGGATCCAGCTCCCGGTATGCCTGCCACTCCGTCAGCAGCAGCACGGCGTCGGCCCTGTGCAGCGCCGTGTCCAGATCCGGTTCCAGCGGAAGCTCCGGGAAGCGCTTGGCGGCGTTGGCCAGCGCCTGCGGGTCGGTGACGGTCACGACGGCGCCCTGCAGCTGCAGCTGCGCGGCGGCGCTCAGCGCGGGCGAGTCCCGGACGTCGTCGCTTTCGGGTTTGAAGGCCGCACCCAGCACGGCAATTCTTTGTCCCATCAGGGTGCCGCCACAGAGCTCCCGCGTGAGCTCCACAACGCGTGTGCGGCGCCGCATGTTGATGGCGTCCACCTCCCGCAGGAACGTCAGCGCCTGGTCGGCGCCCAGCTCACCGGCGCGGGCCATGAAGGCCCGGATGTCCTTGGGCAGGCAGCCGCCGCCGAAGCCGATGCCGGCGTTCAGGAATTTCCTGCCGATCCGATCATCGAGGCCGATCGCGTCGGCGAGCCTGGTGACATCGGCGCCCGTGGCTTCACAGACCTCGGCCATGGCATTGATGAAGGAAATCTTGGTGGCCAGGAAGGAGTTGGCGGCCGTCTTCACGAGCTCTGCGGTGGCGTAGTCCGTCACCAGCCGGGGCGTCCCGCTCGCGAGGGGCGTCTCATAGACCCGGTCGAGGACGGCCACCGCTGGATGGTCTTCGCTGCCGTCCGGCACCCCGTAGACAAACCTGTCCGGGTTCAGGGTGTCCGTTACGGCATGGCCTTCCCGCAGGAATTCAGGGTTCCAGACCAGCGTGGCGCCGGGCTCTGATTCTGCCAGCACCTCGGCCAGCCGTGCGGCGGATCCCACCGGCACGGTGGATTTCCCGGCGACGATGTCGCCGGGGGACACATACTGCGCGAGCGACGCGATGGCCGCGTCAACGAAGCGCAGGTCGGCACCGTTCTCGCCGCGTTTCTGTGGCGTTCCGACGCAGATGAAGTGAACCTCGGCACCGCGGGCGGCTGACATGTCAGTGGTAAAGCGCAGGAGGCCCGACTCTTCCAGCTCGGAGAGGAGATCGTCCAGGACAGGTTCATAAAACGGGGCGTGGCCCGCCGAGAGCTGCGCTACTTTGTGCTCGTCGACGTCGATGCCGACAACCTCATGACCCAGCTTTGCCATACACACGGCATGAACCGCGCCCAGATATCCGCAACCGATAACCGAGATCCGCATGCTTTCGTTGTCCTCCCGTGGTGGCCTGTTCACAGCGTACGCGGTGGGCGCCGGAACCGCACAGCAGCAGAGAATGCCATGAGCAGCAGGGCAGCGAGGGCGCCGATCATGGCGCCAAAGGTGTTCGCAGCGACGTCGGCCACTGAGGCGAAGCGCGCCGGGAGGAAGATGAGCTGGGCGAGCTCAATCAGGGCCGAGGCGACGAAACCGACGGCAACCCCGCCCCACCACAGCCGTGGGCCAAGGATCCGGGCGACGAGGGCGCCCAGGGGGAGGAACAGGATGACATTGGAAGCCAGTTCCACCACTCCATAGTCGAGCCAGGTGGGGACGCCCCAGCGGTGCAGCTTCCGCAGCGACCGCATCAGCAGATCGGATGCGCCCTGGTCCACAGGAACGGGCCAGAGGGCGATGACGCCCAGGACCAGCACATAGGCGCCCAGTGCCCAGATGGCCGCGCGGCGGGATAGCAATTGGCGTCCCCTTTCAGCGGTCCACCTTTTTGCTGATTCTAGCCGTCGGTACGCTGCCAGGGCAGGAAATCCGGCACACCGGCGGCGGTATGGCCGCCGGCGCGCCGGATGCTAGCTGAACAGCCCGGCAATGCCGATCGCCGCCGTCGCGGCCCCCAGCAGCATGGAGATGCTGACGAGGACCACGTGGACGGTCAGGAAGCGCGTGGCCTTGCCGTTGGCGTCGCGGGCACGCGGGTCCTTCATGACCCGGCGCAGGAACTGCGGCCAGACGGCCAGGGACCAGACGCCGGCGACGATCAGGACGACGGCGAGGACTGCGGGCAGTTCCACGGCGTCAGTGGCTTTCGAGCCAGGCCTGGGCCTGCTGGGACTGCAGGTTCAGGGCCTTGCCGACCATCGGTTCGGCCGCGTCGGCGATCTTGCCGCCAAGGAACGGCACCGAGGAGGTCACGTTGCCCTCGAGCTCGATCCGGGTGCTGCCGCCCTCGGACACGAGGCGCTGGACAGCCTTCACGTCCAGCGGGGCGCCGGCGACCTTGAGGGAGATCTGGCTCTGCCGGGAGCCGTCGGCGGCGGGGGCTTCCCACGCCTCGAGCTGGGTGACCTTCAGGGTTTCGCCGACAAATTTCCGGGCGAGGTCAGGCATCCGCGTGGTCGGGATGGTGCGCACGGTGGTGGTGCTGAAAGCGCCGGCGGGGTCTCCGTCAATGGCAAAGGATTCCAGGGTGCCGCCGACGAGTTCGCTCGTGTGGCGCAGGAAGTCTTCATTGACGAAAACCGCGGTAACGCGGTCGACGCTGTGCGGAACGTTGGTGGATGCACTCAGGGCCATAGGGGTCCTCCGGGATGTGGAAGTGGACGATTCGGGCTCCAACATCCTACGTGGTGGGCCCGGCAGGCTCCGATTCGAGATGGTCCAGCTCCCGGGCGGCGGCGGTGATATTCCGCGACATGGCGGGAAATATGACGCTGTGAAATGGCAGCACCGCGAGCCAGTAGAGGCGGCCGCTGAGGCCCTTGGGGAAGAAAATGGCGCGCTGGCGGTACCGGCTGCCCGCCCCGTCCGGCTCCACGGAGAGCTCGAGCCAGGCCCGGCCCGGGGCCCTCATTTCGGCCCTCAGCCGCAGCAGAGAGCCGCGGTCGATCCGTTCGACCCGCCACCAGTCCACCACCTCGCCCTCCGCCAGCAGGTGGGGGTGCCGGCGGCCGCGCAGCAGCCCCGCCCCGCCGGTGAGCTTGTCCAGCCAGCCGCGCACCTGCCAGGCAAGGGGCAGGGAGTACCAGCCGTTCCGGCCGCCGATTCCTTCGATGACAGTCCACACGTGCCGGGGGTCCACGTCGCTGCGGAAGCTTCGCTCGTCCACGTACACCGTGTGGCCCGACCAGTCCGGGTCGCTGGGCAGGGGATCGGCGTCCACGCCGGCACTGGCCCATGTGGTCTCCACCTGGCCGTCGCGTTCCTTGCCCAGGGCCAGGGCCACGGCCCGCCGGTAGGGGGTCAGGCCGCCGTCGGGCACGGGGATGTAGTGATCGATGTCGTGCTCCCGGGAGACGGCATCGTGCTGGAGCGATTCGACCAGTGGCAGCGACATGGAGAGCGGGATCGGCGTGGTCAGCGCCACCCACATGCCGGCCAGCTTGGGCGCGGGCACCGGCAGCGCCAGCACCACCCGGTGCGGCAGGCCAGCCTCGGCCGCGTATTCCTGCATCATTCCGGCGTAGCTGAGCACCTGGCGGCAGCCGATATCGAACGTCCGGTTGGTGGTCTCTTCCAGTGAGGCGGCCGCCACGAGGTAGTACAGGACGTCGCGGACGGCGATTGCCTCGATCTTGTTGCGCACCCAGCTCGGGGCCGGCATGAGCGGGAGGGTCTCGGACAGGTGCCGGATCATTTCAAAGGACGCCGAGCCGGAGCCGATGACGACGCCGGCCTGGAACACCACGGCGTCCACGGGGCTGTCCAGGAAGACTTTTCCCACCGCCTCCCGGGACCGCATGTGGGTGGACAGTTCGGCCCCGGCCGGGTGCAGGCCGCCAAGGTAGACGATCCGGCCCACCCCGGCCGAGGCCGCGGCCCGGGCGGCCGTCCCGGCCATCGCCTTTTCCTTGGCCTCGAAACCGGCCCCGGCCGCCATGGAATGGACCAGGTAGTACAGGACGTCGACGCCGTCGAGGGCTTCCCGCAGGGCGTCGCCGTCGTCGAGGCTGCTGTGGACCACCTCGACGTCCTCCAGCCACGGCACCCCGGCGATCTTGGCCGGCGTCCGGACCACGACTTTGACCCGGTGCCCGGCTTCGAGCAGCCGGGGGACAAGCCGGCCGCCGATGTAGCCGGTGGCGCCCGTGACCAGCACGGTTTTCGGGGTCGAATCGTGGTTCGGGCCTGGGGGCTTGCCGTTCATGGGAGGCTCCTGATCGTTGCGCATGCAAGGCATTCGGATACAAGGCATTCGGAGTGTGGCCGGCTGCGGACTGCCGCCAGGCCCGCCGCGGTCCTTCCAGCCTAGCCCCGGCGGCCGCGAGCCTGCTGGCCCGGATGCGGCCCGGGTGCGGGGCCGGTGCGGGCCGCCCCCGGCCGCGCGGTACGCTTGGAACACCCGGGATTCTCACGAATTTCGGCTATTCGTGTTGCCTGCATCCCCGTGATCCCATCAGGAGCTCCAGCCATGAGCCTCAACGGCCCCTCTCTCACCGGCTTGCGCCGTGTCCTCGCCGAAGACCGGAATTACGCCCGGATCCAGGCCGAGGCGGCCCGCGGGTTCGCCGGCCGCAGCGAGGACTACCAGATCAGCGCCCCGGCCGGCATGCGCTCCACGTTGCTCGCGGAAATGGCAGACGGGCTGGCCACGCTCGCGGGGAAGGAAGCCGGCAGCCCGGTGCCCGTGGTCCTGGCCGTCACCGCCACCGGCCGCGAGGCCGAGGACCTGACCGAAGCCCTGCGCGCCTTCCTGCCGGCAGACGCCGTCGCCGAGTTCCCCAGCTGGGAGACCCTGCCGCACGAACGGCTCTCCCCGCGCTCGGACACCGTCGGCCGCCGGCTGTCCGTGCTCCGCCGCCTGGCACACCCCGAATCGTCCACCGCCGGTGCGCTGCGCGTGGTGGTGGCCCCCGTGCGCGCCGTCGTGCAGCCCATCGTCGCCGGCCTGGGCGAACTGGTGCCCGTGACCCTGAAGGTCGGCCAGGAGGCCCCCTTCAGCAGCGTCGTGAAGAGCCTCGCCGACGCCGCCTACGCCCGGGTGGACATGGTGACCCGCCGCGGCGAATTCGCCGTCCGCGGCGGCATGCTGGACGTCTTCCCGCCCACCGAGGACCACCCCATCAGGGTCGAGTTCTTCGGCGACGAGGTGGACCAGATGCGCTGGTTCGCCGTCGCCGACCAGCGCTCGCTGACCGCGCCCGGCCTGCACCACCCCACCGAGCTCCACGCCCCGCCGTGCCGCGAAATCCTGATCACCCCCTCCGTCATGTCCCGCGCGGCGACGCTGAAGTCCCAGCTTCCGGCCGCGGCGGACATGCTGGAAAAGATCGCCGGCGGCATCGCCGTCGAGGGCATGGAATCCCTGGCCCCGGTCCTGGTGGACGCCATGGTGCCGTTCCTGGACCAGCTCCCGGCGGGTTCCATCGCCGTGGTGATCGAGCCGGAAAAGGTCCGCACCCGTGCGCACGACCTCGCCGCCACCAACGAGGAATTCCTCGAGGCCGCCTGGTCCACGGCGTCCGACGGCGGCACCGCGCCGCTCGATCTGACCTCCGCGGCGTCCGAAGCGCTGCACTCGGCCAGCTTCCGTTCCCTGACCGAAACCCGCACCGCCGCCCTGGAACACGGCGTCTCCTGGTGGTCCATCACCTCGCTGGCCAGCGACGAAGAGCTGCTGCCCGACGTCGACGTCCTGAACCTGCACGCCCGCGAACCCCGCGGATACCAGGGCGACGTCGCGGAAATGATGGACTTCATCGGCTCCCGCGTCCGCGACCAGTGGCGGATCGTCGTGGTCACCGAGGGCCCCGGCCCGGCGCAGCGCCTCGCGGAACTCTTCCACGACAACGACATCCCCTGCGCGCGGGTGGACACCCTCGAGGCGGATCCGCAGGCCGGGCTGATCGAGGTGACGACCGCCGCCGTCGGCCGCGGCTTTGTCCTGGACCCGCTCAAGCTGGCGCTGCTGACCGAGGCTGACCTGCTGGGCCGGACCTCAGCCAGTTCCACCAAGGACATGCGCAGGATGCCGTCCAAGCGGCGGAACGCCGTGGACCCGCTCCAGCTCGTGGCCGGGGACTCCGTGGTGCACGAACAGCACGGCATCGGCCGGTTCGTCGAGCTGATCCAGCGCCGGGTGGCGGGCGGCGGCGACGGCGTGCGCGAGTACCTGGTGCTCGAATACGCCCCGTCCAAGCGCGGCGCCCCGGGCGACCGGCTCTTTGTGCCCACCGACCAGCTGGACCAGGTCACCAGGTACGTCGGCGGCGACACCCCGGCACTGAGCAAGATGGGCGGCGCGGACTGGGCCAGCACCAAGTCCAAGGCCCGCAAGGCGGTCAAGGAGATCGCCGGCGAGCTGATCCGGCTGTACTCGGCCCGGATGGCCTCCCGCGGCTACGCCTTCGCCCCGGACACCCCGTGGCAGCGGGAGCTCGAGGAAGCCTTCCCCTACGTGGAGACCCCGGACCAGCTGACCACCATCAACGAGGTCAAGGCCGACATGGAACGTGAGATCCCGATGGACCGGCTGATCTCCGGCGACGTCGGCTACGGCAAGACCGAGATCGCCGTCCGCGCCGCGTTCAAGGCCGTCCAGGACGGCAAGCAGGTGGCCGTGCTGGTGCCGACGACACTGCTGGCCCAGCAGCACTACGAAACGTTCACCGAACGGTTCTCCGGCTTCCCGCTGGTGGTCAAACCGCTGTCCCGCTTCCAGAGCGGCAAGGAAGCCAAGGAAACCGCCGACGGCGTCAAGGCCGGCTCCGTGGACGTCGTGATCGGCACCCACCGGCTGCTGTCCAAGGACTTCGGCTTCAAGGACCTCGGCCTGGTGATCGTGGACGAGGAGCAGCGCTTCGGCGTCGAACACAAGGAGGCGCTCAAGAAGATGCGCACCAACGTGGACGTCCTGGCCATGAGCGCCACCCCCATTCCGCGCACGCTGGAAATGTCCCTGACCGGCATCCGCGAGACCTCCACCCTGGCCACCCCGCCGGAGGAACGGCACCCCGTGCTGACCTACGTGGGCCCGTACACGGACAAGCAGACCTCCGCCGCGATCCGCCGCGAGCTCATGCGGGAAGGCCAGGTCTTCTTCGTCCACAACCGGGTGTCCACGATCGACCGCACCGCGGCGAAGATCCGCGAACTGGTCCCGGAGGCCCGGGTGGAGGTGGCGCACGGGCAGATGTCCGAGAGCCGGCTGGAACAGATCATCGTGGACTTCTGGGAAAAGCGCTTCGACGTCCTGGTCTGCACCACCATCATCGAGACCGGCCTGGACATCTCCAACGCCAACACCCTGATCGTGGACGGCGCGGACAAGTACGGCCTGTCCCAGTTGCACCAGCTGCGCGGACGGGTGGGCCGCGGCCGTGAACGCGCCTACGCCTACTTCCTCTACCCCTCGGAAAAGCCGCTCGGCGAGGTGGCGCTGGAACGGCTCAAGGCCGTCGCGACGCACAACGAACTCGGCGCCGGCATGCAGCTGGCAATGAAGGACCTGGAGATCCGCGGCGCCGGCAACCTGCTCGGCGGCGAGCAGTCCGGCCACATCCAGGGCGTCGGCTTCGACCTCTACATCCGGCTGGTCGGCGAGGCCGTGGCCGAATACCGCGGCGAGGCCGAGGAAAAGGCCGCCGAAATGAAGATCGAGCTGCCCGTCAACGCGCACCTGCCGCACGACTACGTGCCCGGCGAACGGCTGCGCCTGGAGGCATACCGCAAACTCGCCGGCGCCATCACGTACGAGGCGATCGACGAGGTCCTCGCCGAACTCGTGGACCGCTACGGCGAACTGCCGCTGCCCGCAACCAACCTGATCGACGTCGCCCGGTTCCGGGTGGGCGCCCGCGAGGCCGGGCTGTCCGACGTCGCGCTGCAGGGCAACTTCATCAAGTTCTCCCCGGCGCAGCTGCCCGAGTCCAAGCTCATGCGCCTGACCCGGATGTACCCGGGCGCCCAGGCCAAGCCTGCCCTGGACGCGGTGCTCATCCCCAAGCCCAAGACCGCGAAGATCGGCGGACGGGACCTGCAGGACGCCGAGATCCTCGAGTGGGCCAACGGCGTCATCCGCAACATCTTATCTGACACTCCTGTAGCAGCAACACCGGCGGTGAAGTAAAAGAATGATGGGAGGACATCACGCCGCGTCGGGAGCCGCGGCGTGGGTAGCCATTGCCTCGACCGGCC
Organism: Arthrobacter sp. 2MCAF15; assembly: GCF_052115605.1. NCBI lineage: Bacteria > Bacillati > Actinomycetota > Actinomycetes > Micrococcales > Micrococcaceae > Arthrobacter > Arthrobacter sp. 2MCAF15. Next base: position 50,558 of record NZ_JBFRGZ010000008.1, read on the forward strand.
CGTACGCGCTCGGCTGGTACCCGCTGGATCCCACGGGAATCGTGATCGGCGCCATGGCGACGGCGGGGACCGCGCTGGTCTGCGACTGGGACCACCGCGCCAGCACCGTGGCGCACGCGCTGCCGCCGCTGTCCAACCTGGTGGCGCGCGGCATAGAGAACGTCAGCGGCGGCCACCGGCAGGGCACGCATTCGGTGCTGGGCGCGGCGTTCTTCGTGCTGCTGGCCACGTTCGCCGGGCAGTTCCAGGTGCAGACCCAGTGGGGGCTGTTGTCCGTCGGGGCCGGCCTGCTGTGCATGTTCATGATCAACATCGCCGCGAAGGCGCTGAAGCTCTTTCCGAAATCCGGGGTGGTCAGCAACTGGATCTTCGCGCTGCTCATGGCGGGCCTGGTGACGTGGTTCGCGCCGCAGCAGTGGACCTGGCTGCCGGTCTCCATGCTCACCGGCGTGCTGGTGCACATTGTGGGGGACATGATCACCACCGGGGGAGTGCCGCTGCTCTGGCCGATTGTGATCAAGCCGCCGAAGGTCCTGCGGAAACTGCCGCTGCTCAAGAACATCTGGAGAGCCAACGGGGCGTTCTCCATCCCGCTGCTGGGCCGGGCGGGCTCACGGCGGGAATGGTTCGTCCTCATCCCGGTCAGCGGCTACGCGATGGTGGGGATGTTCGGCGCCGGCCTGGCCGTGGCCAAGGCGCACTTCCCGGCAGTCCTGGCGCTGGGCGCGGGGCTGGTGAAGGGCTTACTTAGGCTCGCTTAAATGGCTGAAGCTCCGGACATGTCCGGAGCTTCAGTCTTTTAAGCGTGGCGCCTAGTTCTCGCCGGCCGAATCCGAGCGGCCCAGCAGCGTCTGCGGGATCCAGAACGAGAGGGCAAAGAGGACCAGGCAGATGGCCATCGGCCAGACGTTGTCCAGCGTCAGGAAGGACAGCGAGTAGATCGCGCCGAGGAACAGGACCATCATCGGCACGAACACGGCGATGCTGGATCCGAGGCTGTTCTCGACCTGCCGGGACTGGGTGTTGTTGCTGGACATGTGTTCCTCCTCGGCCCCTGGGGGCTCAAAACTGTGGGCGCTGCCGGCGCGGATCAGTACGCGGACGAACCCTGTTCACCCTTGACGATCGCGATGCCGGAGCTGGCGCCAATACGTGTTGCACCTGCAGCAATCATAGCCTGAGCATCGGCCAGGGACCGCACGCCGCCGGAGGCCTTGACACCCAGGTCCGGGCCCACGGTGCGGCGCATGAGCGCGACGTCCTCGGCCGTGGCCCCGCCGCCGTTGAAGCCGGTGGAGGTTTTGACGAAGTCCGCGCCGGCTTCCACCGCAGCCTGGCAGGCCAGCACCTTCTGGGCGTCATCCAGCAGCGCCGTTTCGATGATGACCTTCAGGATGGCCCCGCCGTCGTGGACGGCCTCGGCGACGGCGGCGATGTCATCCACCAGGGCGCCCTTGTCATTGGCGCGGGCCGCGGCGATGTTGATGACCATGTCCACCTCTTCGGCCCCGTCCAGGACCGCGCCGCGGGCCTCAAAGGCCTTGACGTCGCTCGGCGTGGCGCCCAGCGGGAATCCCACCACGGAGCACGTCAGGACACCGGAGCCCTTCAGCGCTTTCTTGACCGTCTTGACCCAGACCGGGTTCACGCAGACGGACTTGAACCGGTACTCGGCCGCCTCGGCACAGACCTTGAGGATCTCCGCCTCGCTGGCTTCCGGCTTGAGCAGGGTGTGGTCGATGTAGGAGGCAATCTCGGGCGTGCCCCCGGTGGCGGCTTCGTGGCTCATGGTGGTCCCTTTCCTGGCGGGCCTGGGGACACGGCGGTCCCTTCCCGGGCCTTGTGGGCCTGCGGGGCCCTTGGCGGCGCCGCATGGTGCGCGGCTTATCAGGTGACCATCTTGCCATAGGAACATGCCCGGCCGATGCCCCGGCCGGGCATGCTCCGTCCGCTCAGGCGGCAGCAGCCAGGGGCCGGGCCATGGTGGCCTGCAGCAACTGGGACGCGCACACGGATGCGGCCGAACCGGAGGCCACCAGCAGGCCCAGCCGGACGCCGTCGTACGCTGCCGCGTCGCCGATCGCCCAGATGCCCGGCACGGAGGTGCGGAAGTCCTGGCCAATGACAATCCCGCCGCCGGGAGCGGCGGCCAGCCCGGCCGTGGCGGCCAGTTCGTCGCGCGCGATGCGCTCCTCGGCAAGGATCACGAGGTCGCCGTTCATGCTGGAGCCGTCCTCGAAGACGATGCCGGACGCCGGCAGGACGGACCCTGCGATGGTGGGAACGATGGCGGACGGGCGGACCGTCGTGCGGACGGGGCGGACGCCGCGGGCCCGGAGGACGGCCTCGGCCTGGCCGGCGGCCGAGCCTGTGCCGACGAGGATGCCGAGGGGACGCCGGCCCAGGACCCGGGTGACGTCCTTGACGGCTTCGCCCAGCCGGGCGGCGTCGTCGATCGTGGCATAGCTCAGGCACCGTGCGGCACCTTCCACCGGCGTCTCGGCGGGAGCGGAACCGGTGGCGACCACGAGCTCGTCGTAGGTGAAGTCCATGCCGTCGGCCGTCGTGACGACGTGGTTGTCGGCGTCGATGTGGCTGGCCGGCTGGCCGAAGCGGACGGAGACCTGGGGCAGGGCGGCCAGCTCCAGCAGTTCCTCGGGGGCGTCATCGCGGTTGCTGAGGACCGTGACGGCGCCGGCGAACGGGGTCCGGGTGAGGTGCCGGACGAGGGCCTGGGCGGCCGGACCCGCGCCGGCGATGACGATCCGTGGCCGGGCGGCCGTTGTGGAGGTCGTCGGAGAGGCGGTGCCGGAGGCGGCTGCGGTCAAGGAAGACGTGCCGGAGGTGGGAGACAATGCCGGAGCGGACATGTGCTGGCCCTTTCGCTGGGGTGGCTATCGTGTGGCCGGTGTGCTTGATGAAACCCAGCGTAGGCTTCCGATTTTTCCGGGGTGTTTCCCGGGTGTTGCCGCTTCTGACCTGCCTGTTCGCCAGTATTTACCGGCCGGTAATGTCGTAGGTCACACCCAGCGGAGAGCCACCGGCCCGCCGCCGTTAGACCCGGATCCGGTAGCCGCGCTTCACCACGGTTTCCACCAGCCGGGTGTCCGGCAGCGCTGACCGGAGCCGGCTGACGGTCATGTCCAGGGCGTGCACGGAGCCGCGCAGTTCCAGCAGGTCCGAGAGCGCCTCGCGGGAGAGCACGGCCCCGCCGGCGCCGATCAGCGCACGCAGCAGCAACAGGGGCGCGGGGGCCATCTCGACCGGCTCACCGTTGATGCGCAGCGAGCGGCCGCGCAGCTCCACGCTGCCGGACGCGGTGTCCAGCCGGCGGACGTGGTTCAGCGCCAGGTGCTCGCAGACCAGCCGGATCAGCGCGCCCATCCGGAACCGTTCCGGGATCAGCGGGTGCAGCCCGGCGTCGATCAGCGGCTGCGCGGTGATGGGGCCGACGACGGCGGTCGCCACGTTGGTCTTCAGGCTCTCCACGAGCTGCTTATAGACGCCCATCTCGTGGGCCGTGCTCCACATCGCGTCCACGGCGGGGGCGCTGGTGAAGGTCAGGACGTCCAGGTTGCCGCTGCAGGCGGCTTCGATGAGCTTGGGCAGCCGGTCGGCGCCGTCGGGTTTGACCCAGCGGTACGGGGTGACAGTCAGGACGGTGGCGCCGGACATGCGCAGCCGTTCGAGCTGGCGGACGTCGGTGTAACCATGCAGCTGCACCGCGACGGTCTTGCCGCGGACACCCTCGGCAAGGAGCATGTCCACGAGAGTGGCGGTGGTTTCGTCGCTGCTGATGCCGACGTCGGCGAGCCCGGCCGCACGCACGGCGCCGCGGGCCTTGGGACCGCGGACGAACATCCGGGTGGCGGAGAGGGTCTCCAGCAGCTGGTCGCCAATGCCGAACGTGTCCGCGGCCTCGCACCAGCGGCGCATGCCGTAGGCGGTGGTGGCGACGCAGAGATCGGGCCGGGCGGCGATGATGGCCCGGGTGTCCTCGATCAGGCTCTCGTCCTCCCGGACCGGGGCGATCTTCAGCGCCGGGGCGTGAAGCACCTCGGCACCGCGGCGCTCGAGGGCCTCGATGAGGTCCTGCGAGCGGCGGTGCGAGGTGACGCCGATCCGGAAACCGTCCAGGGGAAGGTCCCGGTCGGCCGCATCGTCGGCAGGTTCCGGCGGGGGCGTCCCGGCGGACGCCGGGATCAGGGTCGCCGGGATCAGGGTGGCCGGAGTCAGCGGGGTCAGGGGTGCGCCGGGCTCCGGGAAGGTTGCGGCGGCGGCGTTCAGTGCGTTCATGAAAATCCTTATGCTTCCAGCAGTGATGCGGCCAGGCGGTCAAGCTCCGCCGTGGCCTCGGCGCAGCCCCGGTTGGCCTCGGCAACCCGGACAACCTCCCCGATCACCAGGACGGCGGGGTTGCTGCAGCCCGCGGCGGCGGAGGTGATGGTGCCCAGTTCGGCGATGGTGGTGCGCTGGCCGGGCCGGTAACCGCGTTCAACCACGGCCATCGGCATGTCGGCCCGCATTCCGGCCCGGTGGAGTCCGGCGGCGAGGTGGTGCAGTGTGCCGATGCCCATCAGGACCACGATAGTCCCGCCGAGCCCGGCCAGGTGCTTCAGTTCGTTCTCCGTCAGCGGGGCATGGCCTGAAACCACCGTGAACATGTGGCTGACTTCGCGGTGCGTGACCGGGATACCGGCGGCGGCCGGAACCGAAATGGCGCTGGTGACTCCGGAGATGACGCGGACCGGAACCCCGGCCGCGACGCAGGACGCGACTTCCTCACCGCCGCGGCCAAAGACGTAGGGGTCCCCGCCCTTGAGGCGGACCACGTTGTTGCCCGCCACCGCGCTTTCGACCATGAGCCTTTCGATGTCGGCCTGACTGACCTTGTGGTGGCCGGGCTTCTTGCCCACGTCCACGAGCTCGGCCGAGGTCAGGGACGGCAGCTCCTGGTAGGGGGCGAGCCGGTCGTAGAAGACGACGTCGGCATCGCGCAGCGCCGTCACGGCGGCAACGGTCAGCAGCTCGGTGGTCCCGGGGCCGCCGCCGACCAGCGTGACGTGTCCCACCGGGCCGGCAGCCGGCTCGGTTGCGACCGGAATGCCGGTGGCCCGGCACCGGTCCAGGAGGGCCTCCCAGCCGGGCTGGCCGTCCTCGACGGCCGCCACCAGGAACGGGCGCTCGGGCAGCGGCCCGTTCATGCCGGCGCCGTGCGGGGTGCTCAGGCGGTGCACGACGGCGCCGGCCGCCTCGTAGCGCCGTACGGCCTGCCGCGCGGCGTGGTCCGCGCCGGTGACCAGGACTTCGCGTCCGGTGAGGTCAATGGTGAGCTGCATGGCTATACCTCGTTCTGGTCAAGCAGTTCAGGGGTGGTGGCACGGACCGGAATGGACGAACCGATCAGGACTGGCTGCTGTCCGGCCAAGGCTTTCTCTTCTGCCGTGGCCGGGCGCATCTGGCCGCGCTCGTCGGGGACGAAGGTGATGGAGTCGTCCTTCTGGTCCGGGGCGTTGACGAAGGAGCGGAAGCGGCGCAGGCGCTCGGGATCCTTCAGGGTGTCGGCCCACTCATCGATGTAGGTGTCCACGTGCTTGGCCATGGCGGCCTCGAGGTCCGCGGCCATGCCCAGGGTGTCGTGCACCACCACGTCCTCGACGTGCTTGATGCCGCCGTCGAGCTCTTCCTGCCAGCGCGCGGTGCGCTGCAGGCGGTCGGCCGTGCGGATGTAGTACATGAAGTAGCGGTCGATGTACTTGATCAGGGTTTCGTCGTCGAGGTCCTTGGCCAGCAGCTGGGCGTGCGCCGGGGTGGCCCCGCCGTTGCCGCCGACGTACAGGTTCCAGCCGTCGGCGGTGGCGATGACGCCGACGTCCTTGCCCCGGGCCTCGGCGCATTCGCGGGCGCAGCCGGAGACACCCATCTTCAGCTTGTGCGGGCTGCGGAGGCCGCGGTAGCGCAGCTCAAGCTGAATGGCCATGGCCACCGAGTCCTGGACCCCGAAGCGGCACCACGTGGAGCCGACGCAGGACTTCACCGTGCGCAGGCTCTTGCCGTAGGCCTGGCCGGATTCGAAGCCGGCATCCACCAGCAGCTTCCAGATTTCCGGCAGCTGCTCCAGCCGGGCGCCGAACATGTCGATCCGCTGGCCGCCGGTGATCTTGGTGTAGAGGCCGTACTGCTCGGCGACCGCGGCGATCACGCCGAGCTTCTTCGGGGTGATCTCGCCGCCGGCGATGCGCGGAACCACCGAGTAGGTGCCGTCCTTCTGCATGTTGGCCAGGGCACGGTCGTTGGTGTCCTGCAGGGTGCCGCGGCCGGCGTCCAGGACGTAGGCGCTGTTCTGGCTGGCCAGGATGTTGGCGATGGTCGGCTTGCAGATATCGCAGCCGTCCCCGGTGCCGTACTTGGCCATGATCTCCTCGAAGGAGGTCAGTTCCAGGACGCGGATGGCGTCGAAGAGTTCCTGGCGGGACAGTTCGATGTGTTCGCAGAGGGCCTTGGAAACTTCGACGCCGGACTTGGTCAGTTCGGTTTCGAGCAGCTTCTTGAGCATCGGGACACAGGAGCCGCAGCTGGTTCCGGCGCGGGTGCAGCCCTTCAGCTCGCCGAGTTCCTGGACGGGTGCGTTGCCGTCGCAGGCCCCGCAGCCGTTGACGGTGTCGCGGATGGTTCCCGCGGAGACGTTGTTGCAGGAACACAGGATGGCGTCGTCCGGCAGTTCGGTTTCCGGGGCGTCGCCGCCGCCGGCCGCGGTGAGGTAGGCGCCGGGCTCGGCGGCCAGTTCGCGGCCCAGCATGGGGCGCAGGGAAGTGTAGGGGGTGGCGTCGCCTACGAAGATGCCGCCGAGCAGGGTCTTGGCGTCATCGGTGGTGACGATCTTCTGGTAGACGCCGCGGGCGGGGTCGGCGTAGACGATTTCGAGGGAGTGTTCGGTGCGGGCGAACGCGTCGCCGAAGCTGGCGACGTCGACGCCGGAGAGCTTGAGCTTGGTGGCCGTGTCGAAGCCGGGGAAGGTTGCATCGCCGCCGTGCAGCCGGTCCGCGACGATTTCGGCCATGGTGTTGGCTGGGGCCACGAGGCCCAGGCACATGCCGCCGAAGTTGGCGACCTCGCCGATCGCCCAGATGCCGGGAACCTCGGTGGAGCAGTCGTCTGAGATGACGACGCCGCCGCGCTGGCCGAGCTGGAACTGCTGCACTGCACCCTCTGCGGCCCGGAACAGCTCGTCGCGGGGCCGCACACCGATCGCCACGATCACGATGTCGGCGTCGATGGTCCGGCCGTCGGCCATGAGGACGCCGGTGACCTGGCCGTCGTCGTCGGAGAGGACCTCGGAGGGGAACACCCCGCCGTGGACGGTGAAGCCCTTGGCCTCGATGAGCCGGCCGAGCGCCTGCCCGGCGCCCTCGTCCAGCTGGGTGTTCATGAGCCAGGGCGAGCCGTTGATGACGATCGGGGTGGCGCCGAGCTGTTCGGTGCCGGCCGCTGATTCCAGGCCCAGCAGACCGCCGCCGATGGTGGCCGCCTTGACCTGGCGGCCCAGCTTCACGGTGAGGTCCGCGATGGCCTTGTTGATGGACCAGACGTCCTCAAGGGTGCGGTACACGTGGGTAAGTTCGGCGCCCGGGATGGGCAGGCGGGCCGCGTCCGAGCCCGTTGCGACCACGAGCTCGTCGTACGGATAGGTGGTACCCGCGGCGGTCGTGACGGTTTTGCCGGCGGCGTCGATGCTGGTGACGCGCTCGCCGGTCTTCAGGTCCAGGGCCGTGTGGTCCCACATGGAAGCGCTGCCCAGGGTGAGGTCGACGTCGCTGTCGGTGAGTGCCTTGCTCAGCGCGACGCGGTCGTAGGGGAGGTGGGCTTCCTCGGTGAGGACAGTAACGTGCCAGCCATCGAGTCCGCGGGCGTGCATGGCATCGGCGAATCGGTGCGCCGCGGGGCCGCCGCCGGCCACCACAATACGGCGCGGGGCGGCGCTGGCTGCACCCTGGTTCGGGTGGCTTGAAGGGAGTCCGGTCACGGTGGGCCTTTCGCATGGGCCGCAGACGGTGCTCTGCAGCTTGTCGTCCCAGACTAGGCAAACGGAATTTCGCTTCAGTTTCCCTTATGTTTCGTGATCTTAACTTCTGCATCACGAATGCATTTCCGGCCGTGTGAGCTCTCTTTTACGCGCCGGACACATCCGGCGCGCCCGGATGAAACACCGGAGGCCTAGCTTGAATATGTGGCCGCAGCAGCGGTTGAACCCGCAAGGGAAGTATCAGAGAGGGGCCGGGATGACCGCCGTACTTGAAACCGCAGCACACGACGCGCTACACGACCTTGAAGGTCAGATTTCCGGATCCGGCGCCGGCTGGCACCGGGTTTGCACCGTCACGGACCTGGAACCCGCGTGGGGCGAGGCCGCACTGATTGCCGGGCACCAGGTAGCGGTATTCCAGACCGCGAACGGTGAGGTTTTCGCCGTCGCCAACGAGGACCCGGCAACCGGGGCCAATGTCATGGCCCGCGGCATCACCGGTTCCCGCGGCGACCGCCCCACCATCGCCTCGCCGCTGCACAAAGAGGTCTACGACCTCGAAACCGGTGAATGCCTGGGCAACCCGGGACTCCGGCTCGCAACCTTCGGTACCCGGATTGTGGGCGGGTACATTGAGGTTGAGCTCTAGCAGCTGATCCCTGTGGGTTGAGCCCTACAGGCCCAGGGCCTCTCGGACGTCAGCCAGGACGCTGTCCAGCGCGGCGCGGGCTTCGTCCCGGGCCGCCGGAAGTTCGGCCGCCGAGTCCACGCTGCGGATGACCTCCAGGTAGCACTTGAGCTTCGGTTCCGTGCCGCTGGGACGGATGATGACGCGGCTGAGGTCCCTGGTCAGGTACAGCAGGCCTTCAGTGGGCGGCAGCTGCTCGGTGCCCACGGCCAGGTCCGTGACGGCTTCGACGCCTGAGCCGCCGAACGATTCGGGCGGGCTGACGCGCAGCCGGTTCATCATCGCGTCCAGCAGGCCAAGGTCCGCCACGCGGATGCTGAGCTGGTCGCTCGCGTGCAGCCCATGAACCAGGTAGAGCTCATCGAGGGTGTCGAAGATTGTCTTGCCCTCGGCCTTTGCCGCCGCCGCGAGTTCGGCGATGAGGACGGCGGCCGAAATGCCGTCCTTGTCCCGCACCAGGGACGGGGCCACGCAGTAGCCCAGCGCCTCCTCGTAGCCGTAGACCAGCCCCGGCACCCGGGCAATCCACTTGAAGCCGGTCAGGGTTTCCTCGTGCGCGTAGCCTGCCGCTGCCGCGATCCGCGCCAGCAACCGGGAAGACACGATCGAATTCGCGAACACGCCGGCCGGCGCCTCGCCGCCTGCGGCCTGCCGCGCCACGACGTGGGCACCCAGGAGGGCACCGACCTCGTCGCCGCGCAGCATGCGCCACGCGCCGGTGGCCGGATCCTTCGCCGCCACGGCCGCCCGGTCAGCGTCGGGGTCGTTGGCGATCACAATGTCGGCGTCCCCGCGCGTTGCCGCCTCGAGGGCCAGGTCCAGCGCCCCGGGCTCTTCGGGGTTGGGGAAGCTCACTGTGGGGAAGTCCGGATCCGGGAGCGCCTGTTCCGTGACGAGCGTGACGTCCTCGAAACCTGCGGCGTTCAGCACCGCCACTGCCGTTTCCCCGCCCACGCCGTGCATGGGGGTCAGGATGATCTTCAGCCCACGGGCCGGGAAGTGTTCGGGGATGGCCAGGGCCGCGACGGCGCTCTGGTATTCGGTGGCGATCGAGGGCTCCAGCACGGTCCACCCGTCCGCGGCCAGGACGATGGAGTCCAGGGCGCCGACGGCGTCGATCTTCGCCGCTATTAGGGCATCGTAGGGCGCCACGATCTGGGCGCCGCGGCCGCTTTCCTCAACCGCGTGACGGCCCAGGTACACCTTGTACCCGTTGTCCTGCGGCGGGTTGTGGCTGGCCGTGACCATGACGCCGCCGTCGCAGTCCAGTGCCCGCACCGCGTACGCGAGCAGCGGGGTGGGCAGCGCGGAGGGCATCAAGAACGTTTCCACGCCGGCCGCTGTGAGGATCGCGGCGGTTTCTTCGGCGAAGATATCGGAGTTGTAGCGGGCGTCGTAGCCGACGACGGCGCGCGGCCGGGTGCCGGGGGAGGTCTGCTCGACGGCGCTCGTGAGGAAAGCGGTGAAGCCGGCGGCGGCGCGGCGGACCACCACGCGGTTCATCCGGTTCGGACCCGGGCCGAGGGCCGCCCGCAGTCCGGCGGTGCCGAACTGGAGGGTGCCGCTGAAGCTGTCTGCCAGCTCCTGGCGGGCCGCCCCGACGCCCCCGTCGGTGAGGCGGATCAGCTCAGAGAGGGCGGCGGCGGTTGCGGGGTCCGGGTCCTGGTCGGCCCAGTCGCGGGCATCGCTCAGGAGTCGGGCGAGTTCGGCATCAGAAGACGTCATAGGAACCAAACTATCGCCAATCCTGGGAGAAGCTTGCCCAGACAGCGGGGAATTGGCATTTCACGTGCCAATTTGGGGCGTTCAGAAGGACCTTGACACCCAAATTTCCGGACACGTAACGTCTGGAATATGAAGATGGGGCGTGGCGTGGAATGGGCCGTGCACAGTTGCGTCAACATGGCCTGGACACCGCCGGGTGAGCCGGTGAACAGTGCACGGCTGGCGGAGTTCTACAAGCTTCCGGCCGCCTATCTGAACAAGCAGTTTCAGTCGCTGGTCCGGGCCAAGGTGCTGGACTCGGTCTCGGGGCCCCGCGGCGGATTTCTCCTGGCGCGCCGGCCGGAACACATCACCGTGCTGGACATCGTGCTGGCGCTGGAGGGCCAGGACCCGGCATTCCGGTGTGAGGCGATCCTGGGAAATATCCCCGACCCGGACCGGCAGGACAACTTTGCCCGGTCCTGCCTCATTTCCCAGACCATGCGGCAGGCCGAACTCGCCTGGCGGCAGGCGCTGGCGCGGCAGAGCATCGCCGGGATCGCGGACTCGATCGAGCGGCGGTTCCCGGCGGACAAAGCGAAGGTCCTGGACTACCTGGCTGCGGAGTAGCCGCAGCCAGGTAGTCCAGGACCTTACGCCGGGCTGGATCAGAGCTTTGCGATGATCTCCGCGAGCAGCTTTGAAATGCGCGGTCCCGCGGCCTGGCCGGCCTCAAGGACTTCCTCATGGCTGAGCGGCACAGGGCTGATCCCTGCGGCGAGGTTGGTGACCAGCGAGATGCCGAAGACCTCCATGCCGGCGTGGCGGCCGGCGATGGCCTCCAGCGCTGTGGACATGCCGACCAGGGATGCGCCGATGCGCTTGGCGTACTGCACCTCGGCGGGCGTCTCGTAGTGCGGGCCGGTGAACTGCGCGTAGACGCCCTCATCCAGGGAGGGGTCCACCTCACGGGCCAGGCCGCGGATGCGGGAGGAGTACAGGTCCGTGAGGTCCACGAACGTTGCCCCTTCCAGCGGGGAAGTGGCGGTGAGGTTGATGTGGTCGCTGATCAGGACCGGGGTGCCGGGCGCCCAGTCCTCGTTCAGGCCGCCGCAGCCGTTGGTCAGGACCAGGGTCTTGCAGCCGGCGGCCGCGGCGGTACGCACGCCGTGGACCACGGCGCGGACGCCCTTGCCCTCGTAGTAGTGGGTGCGTGCGCCCAGGACCAGGGCGCGCTTTCCCTCTTTGGTCAGCACGGAGCGGATGGTGCCCACGTGCCCCACCACGGAGGGTGCGGAGAAACCGGGGATTTCGGCTGCGGACAGGGTCGCGGTGGTCTCGCCGATGAGCTCCGCGGCGTCGCCCCAGCCCGAGCCGAGGACCAGCGCGACGTCGTGGGAATCGACGCCCGTCTCTGCGGCGATGTAGTCGGCGGCGGCGCGGGCGGCCTCGAAGGGATCCGTGTTCAGGAATTCTGTTGTACTCACCGGTACAAGTTATCGTGCCGGCGGCCGGCTGCACAGCACCCGCGCCACCGGGAGCCGTGCGGACGCTCGGCGGCCCGGACTCTTTGGTGGCTCCGGTTCGGATGGTGGACAATGGTTGATTGTGACTACGCATCCTGACTTCAGCTCACCCCGCATCGCAATTCTCGGCGGAGGGCCTGGCGGCTACGAAGCCGCCATGGTCGCCGCCTCGCTGGGGGCGCAGGTCACCATCATCGAACGCGCGGGCCTCGGCGGATCCGCCGTGCTGACCGACGTCGTTCCCTCCAAAACCCTGATCGCGACCGCAGACCTGATGACCCGCGTGGCCGAGGCGGGGGAGCTGGGCGTCAAGTTCGACGTCGACGGCGGCGACTTCGCCCCGTCGATGCGCGCGGACCTCAAGCACATCAACGACCGTCTCCTGCGGCTGGCGCGGAAGCAGTCGGAGGACATCCAGGCCGGGCTGGAGCACCAGAACGTCCGCATCCTGATCGGCTCCGGCCGGCTGCTGGACAACCACACCATCGAGGTCCTGACCGCCGACGGCACCGAAACCGTGGAGGCAGACACCATCCTGCTGGCCGTCGGCGCCCACCCGCGCGAGCTGCCCACCGCGCGGCCGGACGGTGAGCGGATCCTGAACTGGGCCCAGATCTACAACATGGACGAACTCCCCGAGGAACTCATCGTGGTGGGATCCGGTGTGACGGGCGCAGAATTCGCCTCCGCCTACAACGGCCTGGGCTCCAAAGTCACCTTGATTTCCAGCCGCGACCGGGTGCTGCCGGGCTCGGACACCGACGCCGCCGAGGTCCTCGAGGGCGTCTTCGAACGACGCGGGCTCAAGGTCCTCTCCCGCGCCCGCGCCGAAACCGTCGAACGCACGGACGACGGCGTCGTGGTCACCCTGGGCGACGGTTCCAAGGTCACCGGCAGCCACTGCCTGGTCTGCGTCGGTTCCATCCCGAACACGGCCGGCATCGGCCTGGAGGAAGCCGGCGTCGCGCTCACCGAGAGCGGCCACATCAAGGTCGACGGCGTCTCGCGCACCACCGCGCCGAACATCTACGCCGCGGGCGACTGCACCGGCGTCCTGGCCCTGGCCTCCGTGGCCGCGATGCAGGGCCGGATTGCCGTGGCCCACTTCCTGGGCGACGCCGTCATGCCGATCAAGCTGCACCAGGTGGCGTCCAACATCTTCACCTCGCCCGAGATCGCCTCCGTGGGAGTGTCCGAAGCCGAGATCGAATCCGGCAAGTACCAGGGCGACATCGTCAAGCTCTCCCTGCGCAGCAACGCGCGCGCCAAGATGCGCAACCACCGCGACGGCTTCGTCAAGATCTTCGCCCGCAAGGGCTCCGGCACCGTGATCGGCGGGGTGGTGGTGGGCCCGAACGCCTCCGAGCTCATCTTCGCGATTTCGATCGCCGTGACGCAGAAACTGCACGTCGACGACGTCGCCAGCACCTTCACCGTGTACCCGTCGCTGAGCGGCTCAATCTCCGAAGCAGCCCGCCGGCTCCACGTCCACATGTAGTCCGTGTACCTGTAGTTCCCAGCCGGGTCCGCAATCCGGAGGCTGATGCCATGCAGAGTCCCCAGGCTTTGATTGAAGCCCTCGAGCGGGCGGTCGAACGTCCGGCCGGGGCCGGCGCGGATGGCCGTCCCGCGGATGCGGAGCGCTTTACCGGGTTCGGCGTCACCGGGGTTCCATTCAGTTCAGGCTATGTCCTGGCCTTGCGGCGCTTTGCCGGGTCATCGATCGGGCCAGGGTACACCTCGGTCTGGATCCGCGACCCGGCCGGCGCCTGGTCAATGCACGGCACCGTGGACCCCGGCCTGTCCTGCCCCCGGTACTTTGGCGCCGCCCTCGAATCGGCGTCGACTTCCCGCATCTCCCTCGCCTGGAACAGCAGCCACGCCTTCACAGTCGACGTCGACGGCGGGGCTGTCCTGCACTGGGAACTCATGCTCCGGGCAACGCCGGTCACCAGGGCCATGTCGGCAGTCTCAGGCGCTGCACCGGAGCGGCTCTGGCGCAGCCGGACGTTCCTGCGCGCCATGGGCGCCGTCGCCGGCCCTGCGTTGAGGGCTGGGCACCTAAGGCTGACGGGCCACGTTCCCAACAGCCAACGGTTCGCCGTCTATCCCCGGCGCCTGAGGTTCGTCGCAAGCAGCCGGGCCGTGCTGAAGGGGCGCGACCTGGGAAAGCCGGCAGCCTTGACGGTCCAGGACAGGTTGGGGGATTTCTGGATACCCCGGCGAGGCATCCTGATGATGGGAAAGGCAGAGTTCGAGCCGGGCGTCTGAGCGCGAAGGCTAAACCGGTGCCTGATGGTCCCGCGCGCCTGCGCGGATGAACGCCTTGTAAATTCTCGACGCCCAACCCTGATTCCTGGGCGCTGGCGGCCCTAGGATGAGTCTCGTCACTGGCACTCATCGAAGGGGACTACATGAGTTATCCGCAGCAACCGAATGCATTACCGCCGCAGACCGGAGAGCCGCCGCTTTGGGCCCCGCTGTACGGGGCCAGCCTCACGCAGGCCGTCCAGCGATTCTTCAAAAAGTACGCCACCTTCACCGGCCGGGCCAGCCGCAGTGAGTACTGGTGGTGGGCGCTGGTGTCACTCCTGGTGGGCATCGTCATCAACATCATCACGAGTACTGGCATGACGACCAATGCGTCCGGAGCCGCCACGATTGGACCCGGCGCCGTCATTGGGCTGATCCTTGCTGTCGTTTGGGGACTGGGGACGATCGTTCCGTCCCTGGCCCTGCTGGCCCGGCGCCTGCATGACGTGAACATGAGCGCCTGGCTGATCCTGCTGGTCCTGGTGCCGTTCCTCGGTGGCCTGGCGCTGTTGGTGATGGCAATTCTGCCGTCCAATCCGGCCGGCCAGAGGTTCGACCAGCCCTCCGGCTACTAGGGAGTTCCGAAAGCCAGGGAGTTCGGAAAGCGACGGAGTTCCGCAAGTGAAGAATCCCTGCCCGGGGAATCGGGGCAGGGATTCTTCACTTTTCAGTGGCCTTGCGCATTCTTGTCCCGGGGCGTTGGACCCTAGGGCAGCAACCCGCACCGCTCCCACACTGGATCATGGCCAACATCTACATCCCGTACGGAACGGTTGAAGGACAGACAGCCCAGATCGCGGAGTACATGGCCGATCTGATCCGTGTGCACGGGCACCAGGCGGAGACCGCGGACCTCAAACATTCCGGCGACACCCTGCCGGAGGGTTACGACGGCGTGATCGTGGCGGCTTCTGTTCATGTGGGCAAACACGAAAGGCACGTCACGGACTTTGTGAAGAAGAACCGCGGCGAGCTCGAACGATTGCCTTCAGCGCTAGTGTCCGTCAGCATGGCCGCCCACGGAGACGAGGAACACGCCGAGGGCTACGTGCAGAAGTTCGAAGAGGACACGGGGTGGCGACCAAAGCACGTCGGGCTGTTCGCCGGTGCGCTGCTCTACACCCACTACGGCTTCATCAAGAAGCACCTGATGAAGAAGATCGCCAAGGACAAGGGCTCACCGGACACGGACACGTCCCGTGACTATGTCTACACGGAGTGGGACGGCGTCCGGCGCTTCACCGAGGACTACCTGGCGTGGTTGGCCAAGCCGGCCGGTCCGGAGTAGGGCTCAGAAGCAGGGTTGAGAAGCAGGGTTCAGGAGCAGGCGTAGGGCGGGACCGTGTCGCCGGGGGCGAAAGGCTTGAACCAGTGCTCGAAGTCCAGTTCCCTGGCGTCATCTTCGAGCTCATCGAGCCTGTCCGAGTACAGGGCCTCACTGTCGGCGTCCTCCAACAGGACTTCCTCGACGTCGGCCCTCCAGTCCTCCGGGAGGTCCAGTTCGTAGATGTCCTCGGTGATTTCCGCCTGATCGAGCAGGCAGCGGACGGCGAGTTCCGCCGCGAGGCATCCGGGGGCGGTCCAGCCCCGGACCAGGGAGGCGGTGACGTCTGCAGCGACGACGATGAACATTTGAGTGAACTTCGCGTCGTAGCTGGCGGCGAACTGGGGCGGCAGGGAGGACAGGACTGAGGTCCCTGCTATGTCGGTGGCCGTGGCAACTTCCAGCGTGCTGAGGGCTCCGAGATCGCGGAACAGCTGGTCGATGAGGATGCTCGACGAATTCCACAGGAGTCCGGCCAGCAAGCGGGTCTGGCGCACTGCTTTCTGGCGGTCTTCCGGCGAGACGGCGGCCATCTCGGCCAGGTCTTCGGGATCAAACTGGAGCCGTTGCTCGGCCGTCATGTCGTCCGGATGCGGGTCGAGTCCCAGCAGTTCCAGGCTCAACCCGGTGAGTTTCCCGGCGTCGGCCAGCAGTTCTTCGGTGATGTCGTCGTCGTCGGCGCTCATGGCCCCGATGCTACCCGCCGATGGTTCCTTGTCCCGATTCGCGTTACGCGGCCGGGTAACCGGCGGGTCAGGCGGCAGCCGCCCGGTGCCCGCCCGCCGCGGTGCTCCCGCGGGCCATGCGGGCGGAGGCGAGGTAGCTGATTCCAGCGATCAGGGGGACGACGCTTGCGGCGGTGATCGATCCGACCGGTCCGGACCGTGCAATGACTGTGATGACAAGCGGCAGCACGCCGAGGGCCACGAGCAGCCAGCCGGCCAACGCGGTGCGCCTCAGGCCCAGGACGGCGGCGGGAAAGGCCAGCGCGACGACGCTGACGGCGATGATGGGTCCGTTTTCGCTGACGAAGCTGCGCAGGCCGGCAGGGTCGAAGGCCAGCCAGACGCAGGCCGCGATGAAGGCAGACGACAGGGCGAGCAGCAGGGGAGCGGTGGCCGCCGGCCAGAACCAGGCCGCGACAGCCAGGATGAGCATCGGCACCACCCAGGCCAGGGTTATCAGCATCGCTGCCGTTCCGCCCGGGCTCTGCATTGAGTCGCCGACAATGACGATTCCCGCGAGGACGGTGAACACCGCCATGATGGCCGCCCCGGTCCGCAGCAACACGGTGGACCGCTGCTGCGGATCCTTGTCGCGCGTTCTGACCACGACGATGGCGAATACAATAATCGCGCCGAGCGCCAAAATGACCGGGACATTCATGGGATGCCTCCTGATGGCGAACGGAGCCTACGTCCATTGCATCCACGGTCCAGTTGCGCTGCCAAGGGGAGAAAGGCCCGCTTCGCGTTGGCCGGAGTCGCTGATCGTCCTGAATTTCGGCCTGCCAGTGTTGTCTACGGTCGTGGGCACGCCGGCCCCGACGGCGGCGGATGGGGTATTTCGAGTATGTCAACCTGAATCAGGACCATTGGGGCGGACTGATCCGGGACCACCCACGACCCTGATGACCAGCGGCAGCGAAGCGCGCAGTACCGATCACAGACGTGACATCTGGGTCATACTCGGGAGCGGACAAGGACTTGCCCCGGCGCCGCGACCTCCATGGGGGCGCTGGAAATGGCGCGTGTCTTACGGCGCAGTCTCCCGCAATGCCCTGCTGTAGGTGGTGGGCTCATTTCGAGTCGCTGCCGACACTGCGACGTGGCGATGGCTAATGCGGTTAGCGAAATACCCGGCGTACGGCAGCACGATGATGGTGTCCACGCCGCTCTCCCACGCAGTGATCAGATCCGAGAGGTTCCTGCGTTCCGCATCATTAGGGACAGTCGGGATCAGATCCCCGTGCCAGTTATTGAAAGCCTCGGGGTCCAAACCGTCCCAGTCGTATTCGGTGGTCCACAACGGGGGTATGAGTGGATGTAGCTCCTGGCCAGGCCGTAAAACTTGCCGCATGATCTCCTGGGTCGGGTGATTTTGCATGTCCGGGTCCTGAATTCTGTACCAGTCCCATGCCCGATCCCAGGCGATGCGCCAGCGGGCAGTCCACTCGGCAATGCTGGCTGACGCTGGCATTTGGGAGGCGCCCGGGTCTGGGGCTGGGGCGAGTTCCGGTATATCTACTTCCTGTGCAATAGACCAGCAGTGCCGAACGAACAGGAGCAAATTCAGGGCCAGGGGGTGATCATCTACGCTGATCACCATGTCATGCGGCCACGGATTCCCTTCTCTCGGCGCGCTCCATTGCATCTCGCTACCCCCTGTTCGACCACACCCCAAGCAACCGCGGTGAGCTCAGCATGGCACCGACCCCATTCCCTGTAAACGGAACACGTCTGTTGCGAACGGGAAGTGCGGGCGCGCAGACTCCCGTGGGAGCAATCGGACCGGCATGGCGCAGTTCCTGCCCACCATCCGTCCCGATTTGGTGAGGACTACGCGGACGACGACTCACTCGGGCGCGATCAGGGAAAAAAGACCTCTACCTCCTGGCGCATCGCAAATGCATAATGTCGCCATGTTCCTTTTCGTACTATTGGCCATCGTGTTGCTGGTCCTGTTTTGGCAATACATCGTGGCTGGGCTCGGCCTGTGGGTGCTCGTGCTGATCATGCGCACCTTGATCAATTGGACGATCGCCGACCCCAAGCCGAACTACCGCCGGGAGCACGTTCAGACCCGGTATGCGACCACACTCGTCCAGACGCGGCCAGCGGCCCGGCCCGTCCAGACCCGGCCCGTGGCGAAACCCAAGCCTGCCCGCGAGCTGCCCGCGCCCGACTACCTGCCCAGGTGGACTCCAAGCCGCCGGCTGGATGCCGCCCGCGAGCATGCCCAGTGGCAGAAGAGATTCGACAACGCAATGCATTACAACCCTGCCGGACCGGGCGCCTCAAACGGGTAGCGCGGCCGCGGCGATGTCCGGCGAGCGCGTCTGCCCATCGAACTAAGCCTCAGGCAACCGCCCCCTGAAAGTGGGCCTCGATGATCCCCTTGATGTCGTCGTGGCAGCCGCCGCAGCCGGTGCCGGCGCGGGTGGCCGCGGAGACTTCGGGAACGGTCCCGCAGCCCTCAGTGACGGCAGAAGCAATGGCTGTCCCGCTGACGCCCGCGCACCGGCAGACGGTCCGGGCGGGGTCGGCAGCGCCGGGAGATGCGAGCTGGTCGGGCCCGTCCAGGCGCAGCAGCAGCGACCTGTCCGCGGGGAGTTCGGCGCCGCGCTCGAACAACTGCACAAGCTCGGCCGAGGTGCGGGGCATGCCCACGGACACGAGGCCCTCGAGCACGCCGCCACGCGTGATCATCTTGACATAGCGGCCGTGCTCGGGATCGGCCCACTGTGCGATCTGCAGCCGCGCCCGGCCGTTGACGGCGCCGGCGGCCAGGGCTTCCTCGTCCCACGGGTCGGCGGATACATCCCCGGCCACGGCCATGTTCATGCCACGGGCCTTGAGCACGATCACGCCCGGCAGTTCCGCGGGAAGCGAGGGCAGGGCCTCGGCCTCTGCCTCGGCGCCGGTTGCCAGCAGGGTCAAGTAATCGGCGAGCCACTCGGCCTGGCGCCAGCCGGGCCCCACCAGCCCGGACGGGCCCCGCGCGGTCCGGCACTCCACGCACTCGGGGTCCGGGCAGCGGACCTCTGCGCAGTCACCGATCGCAAAAATGTGCGGCTCGTGGTGGGCCCGGAGCTTGTGGTCCACCAGGATCCCGGCGGCGGTGGAGAGACCGCAGCCTTCCGCCAGTTCGGTCCGCGGCCGGACACCGCAGGAGAGCACCAGGAGGTCGCCGTCGATCGCGGAGCCGTCATCGAGCAGCAGCGCCGAGAAGCCGCCGTCGGGGGCGTTGTGTTCGACGCCGACGGAGCGGGCGTTGCCCGCAACCCGCACGCCGCAGTTCCGCAAGGAAGCCGCGAGGATGGCGCCACCGCCGCGGTCGATGTTCCGGCCCAGGGGATGCGGTCCGTTGTGCACCACCGTGACGGTGGCGCCTTCCTCGGCCGCGGCCAGGGCAGTCTCCAGACCCAGCACGCCGCCGCCCAGGACCACCACGCGCTTGCCGCCGCCCACGGCGGAGTGGAGCATGGACGCGTCGCGGAGATCCCGAAGGGCGGTCACGCCCGGCGGCAGAACAGGAGCGGCCGGGTCCGGGTTGAGACCGGTGAGGTTGGGGATGACAGGCCGCGAACCGGTGGCGAAGACCAGCCGCTCGTAGCCAGGGGAGGTGCCATCGCTGAGCAGGACCTGCTGCCGGGCGCGGTCCACGCGGCGGACCCGGACGCCCAGCCGGACATCGACGCCCTCAGCCACGAGTGCGGCAGCATCCGCGAGAGCCAGGGCAGCGGGCGTGGTCCGGCCGACGCCGAGATCCGCCACCAGCACGCGGTTGTACGCCGCCTCGGACTCTTCGCCGATCACCGTCAGGTGCGCGATTCCGCTGCGCATAGCCGGCAGCAGCTCGTCGATCAGCCTCGCGGCGACAGGCCCGAATCCCACCACCACAATCCGCTCAGTCATGAGGTCTCCTCTGCTTGAAGAATGCGGCCGCCAACACCGGCGGAAGCACCGGCCGGGACAGAGCCGGAAACCGTGTCGCAGGAACTTGTCGGGCGGATCCATACCTTGCTCGTCTTGAACTCGGGCATCCCGGAAATGGGGTCCGTGGCCGCCTCGGTGAGCCGGTTGGCGCTCTCGAGCTCCGGGAAGTGGAACGGCAGGAACACCGTCTCCGGGCGGATGTCCGTGCTCAGCTCGGCACGGCAGCTGACCACGCCGCGTTCGTTGGAAATGGAGACGAAGTCGCCGTCGGCGATGCCCTGGGCGGCAGCCGCGGCGGGGTGCAGCTGCAGCCGCGCCTCCGGCTGGGCCTCGGCCAGGGCGGCCACCCGGCGGGTCTGGGCGCCGGACTGGTAGTGCTCCATCAGCCGGCCCGTGATCAGGGTCATTGGCCTTCCGGACGGGGAGGTGCCGGTCGCTGAGGCGGAAGGAGTACGTCGCCGGGGCGCAACGGGGGTGAACACTGCCCGGCCGTTCCCGTGGGCAAAGGCGTCCAGGAAGAGTCGAGGCGTGCCGGTGCTGCCGGATGGGTAGGGCCAGTAGGCCTCCTCGCCGCGGTCCAGCATGGCGTAGTCGATCCCGGAGTAGTCGGCCAGTCCGCCGGAGGATGCAATCCGGAGCTCCTCGAACACGGTTTCGGGGTCCTCGCTGAAGGTGGAGGGCGCGTCCAGCAGTTCGGCCAGACGGGTCATGATCCAGAGCTCGCTGCGCACCCCGGGCGGGGGAGTGAGGGCCCGGCGGCGGCGCAGCACGCGGCCCTCGAGGTTGGTCAGGGTGCCTTCTTCCTCGGCCCACTGGGTGACCGGCAGGACCAGGTCGGCCTCGGCGGCGGTCTCGGAGAGGAAGAAGTCGCACACCACCAGGAAGTCCAGGCTGCGCAGGCCGGCGATCACGGCGTTCGCATCGGGGGCGGACACCGCCACGTTGGCGCCGTGCACGAAGAGGCAGCGGACGCCGTCGGGCTGTCCGAGGGACTTGAGCAGTTCGACGGCGGGAACGCCGGGTCCCGGGATGAGCGCTTCGGGCACGCCCCAGACCTTTGCCATGTGGGCGCGGGCCGCTGGATCGGTGATCTTCCGGTAGCCGGGGAGCTGGTCCGCCTTCTGGCCGTGTTCGCGGCCGCCCTGACCGTTGCCTTGGCCGGTGAGGGTGCCGTAGCCGCTCCGCGCTGAGCCCGGCAGGCCCAGCAGGAGGGAGAGGTTGATGGCGGCCGTGGCGGTGTCGGTGCCGTCCACGTGCTGTTCAACGCCGCGGCCGGTGAGGATGTAGCTGCCGCCCTTGCCGGCGCCGTCGGCCAGCCGCCGCGCGGTTTCGCGGATCAGCCCGGCGGGGACGCCGGTGATCGACTGGACCCGTTCCGGCCAGAAGCTTCCGACGCTGCGGACCACGGCGTCGTAGCCGGTGGTGCGCTCGGCGATATACGCGGCATCGGCCAGGCCCTCGTGGATCACCGCGTGGGAGATGCCCAGGAGCAGGGCGAGGTCGGTGCCCGGCAGCGGCTGCAGGTGCAGGCCGCCGCCGTCGGAAGTGAACGCGGCGGTGGCGGAGCGCCGGGGGTCGACGACGATCAGCCCGCCGGCGTCGCGCGCGCCTTGGAGGTGCTGGACGAAGGGCGGCATGGTCTCGGCAACGTTGGAGCCGAGCATCAGGATGGTACTGGCGGCGTCGAGGTCCGCCAGCGGGAACGGGAGCCCGCGGTCCAGGCCGAAGGCGCGCATGCCGGCCGCGGCGGCCGAGGACATGCAGAACCGTCCGTTGTAGTCGATCCGCGAGGTGCCCAGGCCCAGCCTGGCGAACTTGCCCAGCTGGTAGGCCTTCTCATTGGTGAGGCCGCCGCCGCCAAACACGCCGACGGCGTCCGGACCGTGCCCGGCGCGGGCACTCTTCACGGCGGAGACAATCAGCCCGAGGGCCTCGTCCCAGCTGACCGGGCGGTGGACGCCGTCGGCGCCCTTGAGCAGGGGCTCGGTGACGCGGCCGGTGTGGTTCAGCAGCGAGGCAGAGGTCCAGCCCTTGCGGCACAGGCCGCCGCGGTTGGTGGGGAAGTCCCGTCCAGCGACTGTCAGGAGCGGCGGGGCGACGGCGGGCGCCGGCGCCGGCGCGGCGTGAACGGGGTCTGACCCCGGCTGGACAGCCGGGGTCAGAGCCGCTGGAGACGTGAGCGTCATGGCGCACTGCAGGGCGCAGTAAGGGCAGTGCGTGTCGGCGCCGATGGTCATGTTAGACGTGTCCCATCGCGTTTCGGTTGGCGTTGCGGATGTAGAAGAACCAGCAGACCGCCAGCATCATGACGTAGGCACCCACGAATCCGTAGAACGCCGGGGTGTAGGAGCCGCTGGCGGTGTTCGAGGCGTTGAGTACCTGCGGGATGACGAATCCGCCGAAGGCGCCGATGGCCGAGATCAGGCCCAGGGCCGAGGACGCGAGCCGCTGGGTGGTGACCGTGCTGGCACCGGAGCGGGCGGCCCGGCTGGAGGTGGCGAAGATGACCGGGATCATGCGGTAGGTGGCGCCGTTTCCGAAGCCGCTGGCGGTGAAGAGGAGCAGGAACAGGACCAGGAACAGCCAGAAGTTCTTCAGCGGCAGGGTCCAGATCATGGTCAGGGTGATCACGGCCATCGCGCCGAAGGCGGTGACGGTCATGCGGGCCCCGCCATTCCGGTCAGCCAGGCGTCCGCCGTAGGGGCGGGCCAGTGAGCCGACCAGCGGGCCGAGGAAGGCCAGGGACAATGCCACGGTGCCGACGCCGATTGAGGAGAAGGCCGGGAAGTAGTCCTTGATGAGCTTGGGGAACACGCCGGCGAAGCCGATGAAGGAGCCAAAGGTGCCGATGTACAGCAGCGCCATGATCCACAGGTGCGGTTCCTTCAGCGCGGCCAGTGAGCCCGCGACGTCGCCCTTGGCGCTGGTGAGGTTGTCCATGTACTTCCAGGCGCCGAAGGCGGCCAGCAGGATCAGCGGTACCCACATGAAGCCGGCGACGGGCAGGTTCACGGTGCCGGCTGCCAGCAGGGTGATGGCGATCGGCACGGCCAGCTGTGCGACGGCGGCACCGAGGTTGCCGCCGGCGGCGTTCAGGCCCAGGGCCCAGCCCTTTTCCCGGGCGGGGTAGAAGAAGGTGATGTTGGCCATCGAGCTTGCGAAGTTGCCGCCGCCGAATCCTGCCAGCGCCGCCACGAACAGCATGACGCCGAACGGGGTGCCCGGGTTGGCCACGCACAGCCCCAGGCCCACCGAGGGGAGCAGGAGCAGCAGGGCCGAGACGATGGTCCAGTTGCGGCCGCCGAAGCGCGGCACCATGAAGGTGTAGGGGATCCGGAGCGTGGCGCCCACGAGGCTTGGCATGGAGATCAGCCAGAAGATCTCATTGGTGGAGAACTTGAAGCCGGCGGAGGGAAGCTGGACCACCACGATCGACCAAAGCTGCCAGACCACGAAACCCAGGAACTCGGCGAAGATGGACCAGTTCAGGTTGCGGCGGGCGATCGAGCGGCCGGCAGACTCCCACTGTTCTTTGTTTTCTGCATCCCAGTTGGCGATCCAGCGGCCGGGCCGGTGGTCGAGGGTAAGGGTGCCGCCGGTACGGGTGGCATCGGCATCTACGGCGCCGATTTCGGCGGTGCGTTCAGCAGTCACTTGGGAGACCTCCTTGGGGGTGTTGTCCTTCAAAGGTAGGGATCCCGCGTTTCAGGGACGGTCGCCGTTTATTAACGCGCTGTGACTTTTGCCTATCGGGGCCTTTATTACGGTGTGAGAATGGGTGTGACGACCACCACGTGAGACGACGACACGGCGTCCAAATAGCGGAACATTTGTCCATTGACTGGACGGTGGGAACTATTATCAGACATATACGACTCCCTATCCGGCGGCCCCGGGCATCGGGCTCTTGGGGAATTTCCGTCCGGTCTTCATGAAAGCGCTACTACATGTCATCCACTGCAACCTCCTCGGAGCATGGGTCCACGAAGCAGGTGAATTCGCGCGGCCGCGTGATTGTCGCCAGCCTGATCGGCACCACCGTCGAGTTCTATGACTTCTACGTGTACGCCACTGCTGCCGTGCTGGTCTTCCCCTCGCTGTTCTTCCCGGCGCAGAACGAAACCGCCCAGCTGCTGGCATCCTTCGCTGTATTCGGTGTCGCGTTCATCGCCCGCCCGCTCGGTTCTATTGTTTTCGGCCACTTCGGCGACAAGTTCGGCCGCAAGGGCACCCTCGTGGCCTCGCTGCTGACAATGGGTATTGCTACCTTCCTGATCGGCTGCCTGCCGACGGCGACCGTACCCGGCTGGCAATTCTGGGCTCCGGCCCTCCTGGTCGTCATGCGCTTCTTCCAGGGCCTTGCCCTTGGCGGCGAATGGAGCGGTGCGGCACTGCTGGCCACCGAGAATGCCCCCGCGAACAAGCGGGCCATTTACGGCACCTTCCCGCAGCTCGGTGCCCCGATCGGTTTCATCATCGCCAACGTGATCTTCCTGGTCTTCAGCTACACCCTGACGCCGCAGGCCTTCATGGACTGGGGCTGGCGCGTGCCGTTCCTGCTCAGCGCCGTCATGGTGATCATCGGCCTCTACGTCCGCCTCAAGCTGATCGAAACCCCGGCGTTCACCAAGGTCATCGAATCCAAAGAGGTCGCCAAGCTGCCGCTGGCCCGGGTCTTCAAGACCAGCTGGCGCCACCTGATCCTGGGCACGTTCATCATGCTCGCCACCTACGTGCTCTTCTACCTGATGACCACGTTCACGCTCACCTACGGAACCCGCGCCTCCAGCCTGGATGCCGCCAAGGCCGCGGCCGAGAAGGCAGGCAAGCCGATGAGCGAGTCCGCGGCCGCCGCGTTCGTCCCCGGCCTGGGCTACACCCGCAACGACTTCCTCTGGATGCTGATTGTCGGCGTCGTGTTCTTCGGCATCTTCACCCTGGTCTCCGGCCCCCTGGCCGAGAAGTACGGCCGCCGCAAGATGCTCATGGTGGTTACGACCGGCATCCTGGCCTTCGGCCTGCTGTTCGTCCCGCTGTTCAGCGCAGGGTTCGTGGGCACCATGGCACTGCTGATCATCGGCTTCTCCCTGATGGGCCTGACCTTCGGGCCCATGGGTGCGCTGCTGCCGGAACTGTTCCCGACCAACGTCCGGTACACCGGCTCGGCCATCAGCTACAACTTCTCCAGCATCCTGGGTGCGGCGGTGGCTCCGTTCATCGCCGTCTGGCTCTGGGAAGTCGGCAAGGGCAGCCCGGCGCTGGTCGGTGTCTACCTCGCCGTCATGGCCGTGTTGACGCTGATTGCCCTGTTCGTTAGTAAGGAAACCCGCGATCTGGACTACGAGAACAACGTAGCCTGACGCTCCAGCGAAGCTGCTGACGGAAATGCCCGGTGTGTTCGTCGAACACACCGGGCATTTCCGTGCCTGCTAGCTTTCAGCTCTCCTAGCTCGCGTAGCGTTCCACGAAGTTCCGCAGGATCTTCATTGGCTCCGTCGCGGTGTACCGGCGGGCGTCCTCCATGAGCATTTCGGCCGATTCCGGCGGGAAGTAGCCGGCGTGGCGGTAGATGTCGATCCTCGTGACGAGCCCCTCGGCGTCGAGTTCGGGGTGGAACTGGGTGGCGTACAGGTTGGTCTTGATCCGGAACATGTGCACCGGGCAGGCGGCCGAGCTCGCCAGGAGTACAGCGTGGGAGGGCAGGACGGTGCAGGCCTCCTTATGGCCGGTGAACGCTACGAAGCTCTCCGGCAGTCCGCGCAGGAGGGGATCCTGCAGCCCTTCGGCCGTCAGTTTGATGGTGACACCGCCCAGGCCTTCACCGTAGGTCCGGTCGATCACGGCGCCCTGGTGCAGGCCGAGCGTTCCGACGCCGTAGCAGGCACCGAGGAACGGGAAGTCCTCGGCCACGATCCTGTCCAGCAGTCCGGCGAGTTCGCGCTCCACCCGGTGCTGGGTGGCGCTCTTGTGATCGGCCGGGTCACTGGAGGTGAAGGGACTGCCGCCCACAATGACGCCCGAATAGTCGGACAGCTCCAGTGGGGGGAGCGGGGCGGCTTCCATCCGGATGCGGTGCAGCTGCTCGGGCTCGAGCCCGCAGTAGCGCAGATAGGCGCGGTATTCGTCCTCGGCGGCGGTTTCTTCCGCGCGCGAGGCGAGGAGCAGGAATGGCTTCACACTCCAAGTTTCCACTGGCCGGTCACGGAGGCGCCAGAGGCGCGCCCGTGACCGGAGTGGTCTTACTGTCCTGCTGGTTCTTTCTACTGTCCGCCGTGGCTGACGGTCACTCGCCGTCTTCGATCATGGCGATCACAGCGCCGGCGGACACGGTCTCGCCGGCAGCCGCGGTGAGGCCCATCACGATCCCGGCGCGGTGGGCGGTGAGCGGCTGTTCCATCTTCATCGCTTCGAGCACGACGACGAGATCGCCCTCGGCGACCGTGGCGCCTTCGGCGACGGCCACCTTCACGATGGTTCCCTGCATGGGGGAGGTCAGCGCGTTGCCGCTCGCAGCCACGGTGGCGCCGCCGCCACGGACGCGCTTCTTGACCTTGGCCGGCTTGCCGCCGCCCGTACCGCCGGACGTGCCGGTGCCCAGCGACGCCGGCAACACCACTTCGAGGCGCTTGCCGCCGACCTCGACCACCACCCGCTGGCGATCGCCGCCGTCGGGCGTTTCAGCGTCGGTGCCGGTGGGGGTCCAGGCCGGAATGTCGTTGACGAAGGCCGTCTCGATCCAGCGGGTGTGCACCTTGAAGGCGCCCTCGGCCGGGGCGAAATCGGGATTGGACACAACCGCGAGGTCGAACGGGATGACGGTGGGGATGCCTTCGACCACCATTTCCTCCAGCGCACGCCGGGACCGCTGCAGGGCCTGGGCGCGGGTGGCGCCGGTGACCACCAGCTTGGAGAGCATGGAGTCGAAGTTTCCGCTGATGACGTCGCCCTGCTCCACGCCGGAATCGATGCGGATACCGGGGCCGGTCGGGTTCTTCAGCGTGGTGATGGTGCCCGGGGCGGGCATGAAGTTCCGGCCCGGGTCCTCGCCGGTGATGCGGAATTCGATGGAGTGGCCGCGGACTTCGGGGTCGTCGTAGCCGAGTTCCTCGCCGCGGGCCAGCCGGAACTGTTCACGGACGAGGTCGATCCCGGTGACTTCCTCGGAGACGCAGTGCTCCACCTGGAGGCGGGTGTTGACCTCGAGGAAGGAGATGGTGCCGTCCTGGCCGACGAGGAATTCGCACGTGCCGGCGCCGAGGTAGCCGGCTTCCTTGAGGATGGCCTTGGAAGATTCGTAGAGGCGCTTGTTCTGCTCTTCGGTGAGGAAGGGGGCAGGGGCTTCTTCGACGAGTTTCTGGTTGCGGCGCTGGAGCGAGCAGTCGCGGGTGGAGATCACCACGACGTTGCCGTAGGCGTCGGCGAGGCACTGGGTCTCGACGTGCCGAGGGGCGTCCAAGAAGCGCTCGATAAAGCACTCGCCGCGGCCGAAGGCGGCAGTCGCCTCGCGCACGGCAGATTCGAAGAGTTCGGGGATTTCCTCCCGCGTGCGGGCCACCTTGATGCCGCGTCCGCCGCCGCCGAAGGCCGCCTTGATGGCGACGGGCAGGCCGAACTTGTCCACGAATTCGAGGATTTCCTCGGCGGATTCGACCGGGTCGGCGGTGCCGGGGACCTGCGGGGCGCCGACCTTCTCGGCGATGTGGCGGGCCTGGACTTTGTCGCCGAGGGCCGAGATCGCCTCGGGGGAGGGGCCGATCCACGTGATGCCGGCAGCGATCACCTTGGCGGCGAACTCGGCGTTTTCGGCCAGGAAGCCGTACCCGGGGTGGATGGCGTCCGCGCCGGACTGGCGGGCGACGTCGATGATCTTGTCCATCACCAGGTAGGACTCTGCGGCGGTGTTGCCACCGAGTGCGTAGGCCTCGTCGGCAAGCCGCGCGTGCAGGGCATCGCGGTCGGGATCCGCGTAGACGGCCACCGAGGTGATGCCTTCATCGCGGGCGGCGCGGATGATGCGCACCGCAATTTCTCCGCGGTTGGCGATCAGCACCTTGCTAAGCGGGCGGCTGCCCGCGGTTGCAGATGACTGTGTTGATCCCGGCACGGTGGTGGCGGACTGCTCCGAATTTGCTGACAAGGCGTCTCCTTCTTTCCTTCAGGGAGCCTAGCGCGGTTTTGTGGGTTCCGCCGATATTACTTGCGGATTCCGCGCGTAAACGGCCCCTCCTTTGTAGGGTTGCCACAAAGAGAGGCGAAATGGCTCACTCGGTCCCCACTTAGTCCCTACTCGGCTTTCACTCCGCTTTCACTCGGCGCGGACGTCCGCCGGGTCCACGGCCCCGCCGGTCCAAAGCTCGGTGATGCCCACATTTGCCTGGCTGAGGAGCGCGCGCAGAGTGGAGATGGAGAGCCCGACGACGGTGTGGGGATCGCCGTCGACCTTGCGGATGAACGCCCCGCCGTAGCCGTCGATCGTGAAGGAGCCGGCGCACTGCAGCGGCTCGCCGGTGGCGATGTAGGTGTCGATTTCCTCGACGCTCATTTCCATGAAGTGCACTTCGGCGGAGGATACCGAGCCCAGGGTGGCGCCGGAGCCGCGTGCGGTGAGGTCGCCGTCGTCGTCTGTGTCTTCACCGTCTGTTTCTTCACCGTCGGTGTCGCGGCAGTCGACGAGCCAGTGGCCGGTGTGCAGCACGCCCATGCTGCCGCTCATGCGCAGCATGCGCTCGCGCGCGACCTCGGCCGTGTAGGGCTTGCCGTGGGCCTCGCCGTCGAATTCGAAGACGGAATCGCAGCCAATCACGATTGCGCCGTCGGCCTCGGGCAGCGAGGCGACGGCCTCGGCCTTGGCCCGGGCGAGCAGCAGGGCCGTGTCATGCGGATCGGTGACACCATAGCGGGCCTGGACGGCGTCCTCGTCCACATCCGAGACGAGGACCTCGTGCCGGATCCCGGCGTGGCTGAGCAGCTTGGTGCGGGCGGGGGACTGGGAGGCAAGAATGAGGCGGGTCACGGGTCCAGCCTAATCCACCGCCCCAAAGCAACGCGGGGTCACTTAGCGCCCATCCGGAGGGCGGTTTCTAGTGACCCCGCGTTGGTTCGGTGGGCGACCTCTGCAGCAGTTGGAGTCCCGGGTGGGCGCCCGGCCGGGACGGAAGACTCTATTTGCAGATATCTGGCCGTGGTGGAGTTGAACGGGGATCCTACGAAGAATCGAGCAGCCCATGGCCGGATGGCTGGCGGCAAGCGTTGGCATAGTTGGTGTCGGGACATATTTTGGCTGGGATGGCTTCATCATCCAGTCCGGAAACCTGATAGTGATCGTGGTGATGATCATCTTGTTCGTCCTGGCCTTGGTCCTGCCTTTTCCCGGCGGGAAGCGGCGGAAATGACCGCCCATGCCACACCGCGGCACCATGCGCCGGGCGATGAAACCGACGCCCACACCTGGACCGGCAGGGCCCGCCGGTGGCTCCTGAGAAAGCTTCCCCCGGACAAACTCTTGCCCGAGGACCAGCCAAGCTTCGTGGCATCCTGGGCGTACGTATTCGGCATGGGGGCCATCGCATCCCTGCTGTGGATCATCGTTTCCGGGATCGTGCTGGGAATGAACGGACCCCAGTGGTATCACGTTTCCTCGCTGGGGAGCTTCGTCAACAGCACCCATTTGTGGAGCGTGGAGCTCTTCTTCATCTTCATGGTGGTGCACCTGTGGCTGAAATTCTGGATGGCGGCCTGGCGCGGGGGCCGGGTCCTGACCTGGATCACCGGCGTGATCTCCTTTGTCGTTTCCATCGTGGCGGCCTTCACCGGGTATCTGCTCCAGACGAACTTCGATTCGCAGTGGATTGCCTTCGAAGCGAAGGATGCGCTGAACGCGGTCGGAGTAGGCGCTTGGTTCAATGTGGCCAACGTCGGTCAGCTGTTCGCCTGGCACGTCACACTGCTGCCCTTGGCCGTGGGCGCCGTGGTGGTCCTGCACGTCCTGCTGGTCCGGGTCCATGGCGTTGCACCTCCACTGGATGCCGCGGAGTCCGATGCCCAGCTGCTTCACAACCGCCCGGAGGCGGCCGAACCCAGGGGCACAGTGCAATGACCAGGAAAAGCAGCAGTACCTCTTGGCGGAAGACGGACGATGTTGCCAGTCGGCCCTGGACGGGCAGCGTTCGCGAATATGACCTCATCAAGGAACTGATCATCGGCGTGGTGGTGGTCGGCCTGCTCGTGCTCGGTGTATCCGCCATCTTCGGGTCCCCTGATGAACCCAGCGTCAGGCTCAAGGCGTGGGCCACGGCCGCCCCGGCGGATTTCGTTGGCACTGCAGTAAAAGAACTGGCCGGCACGAGCGATACTGCTGGATATGGGCCGCCCTACAACTCGACTCCGGACGCGTCGCAAAGGATCGGCCCCGTGGACCTTCAAAGCCTCTCCGGCGTTCGCCTTCCAGTTGATACCGCCAATGACTTCGTGATCGCCCCGCTTGCGACGCTGCCGTCGCCGCCAGCAGGACTGGAACGTTGGGCGGAAGCCACGGATCAGCAGCGCTCAGGCTGGGCAGCAGCCTATTCCGACGCCCTCGCCGCTGCGCCCGATAACGACCCGGCCAAGGTAGCCGACGGCGACTATGGCCCGGTCCCTGCACTGACGGGAGCGCTGCTGGACATGGCGCGCCAAGGCAGTCTCGATGGCGTGCTGCAGAACGACGGAAACTTCTACAACATGGACTACACGCGCAGCCTGCTCTTTCTGGGAGACGGCGGGTACTTCCCGGATCTTGCGGCCAGCCAACACCTCGCCGGGGATCAGTGGGGGGTGATGAACGAAACCGGCGATACGCCAGGGCAGTCCTGGTTGTGGCTCTTCTCGCTCCTTTACCAGGTGGAACCGTTCAAGTCCTCGCCTAATGCCGATGCCCTCGTCGTCGTCACGATGCTCGTGCTCACGGCATTGCTGGCCTTCCTGCCGTTCATCCCCGGACTGAGGTCGCTGCCGCGGGTGATCCCCCTTCATCGCCTGATCTGGAAGGACTACTACCGCAACCGTTGAGTCCGCAGGCAAGCTGTGACCCCCGGCATCGGAGAATCCCGGGGATGCCCGCAGCTCCGGCGTCGTAGTCCAACGCGGGGCCGCTTAGCGCCCATCCGGAGGGGATTTATCGGCGCTAAGTGACCCCGCGTTGGTTCAGCGTGCGGCGGTAACGTCAGCGCGCTGCGACCTCTTCAGGCTCGGCTTCGGGTGAGGCCGCCGCGGCGGGCGCCGGCTGCCGGAGCTTCGCACCCTCAACATCGACGTCCGGCAGGATCCGGTTCAGCCAGCGGGGCAGCCACCACGCCTTGTCGCCGAGCAGGTACATCACGGCCGGGACGATCGTCATGCGGACCACGAACGCGTCCACCAGGACACCGAAGGCCATCGCGAAGCCCAGCGGCCGGACCATATTCAGGTGCGAGAAAATGAAGCCCGAGAACACGCTGACCATGATGATGGCGGCCGCGGTAACCACGGACGCGGCATGGCTGAAGCCGGTGCGGACGGCGTGTTTGGCCGATTCGCCGTGCATGAACGACTCACGCATGCCGGAGGTAATGAACACCTGGTAATCCATGGCCAGGCCGAACAGCACGCCGATCAGGATGATCGGCAGGAAGCTCAGCACGGCGCCCGGATTTTCGACGCCGAACACGCCCCCGAGCCAGCCCCACTGGTAAACCGCGACGACGGCTCCGAAGGCGGCCGCCAGCGAGAGCAGGAAGCCGCCGGTGGCCAGCAGCGGCACGACGATCGAACGGAAGACGAGCAGCAGCAGGATCAGGGACAGTCCGACGACGATTGCCAGGTACGGGGGCAGGGCGTCGCCGAGTTTGGTGGACACGTCGACGTTGCCGGCCGTCTGGCCTGTGAGGCCGATGCTCACGCCGGTGGAGTCCTTGATCCGGCTCTTCTCGGCGCGCAGCTCGGAGACCACCTTGACCGTGCTGGCGCTGGCGGGGCCCTCCCGGGGAATGACCTGGAAGACTGCGGTGCGGCGGTCCTCGCTCAGCGCCACCGGAACGGCGGCGGTGACGTTGTCCGTGCCGCGGAGGATGTCGGCGACGTCGAGCTGCTTTGCCGTGGCTTCGGCTTCGGTGAGGCCGGCGGGGAAGTCGCCCACCACCACGATCGGGCCCGTCATGCCTTCGCCGAAGCTTCGGCCGGTGACGTCATAGGCCTTGAACGCCTGTGACTCAACGGGCTCGGACCCGCCGTCGGGCAGCGCCAGCCGCAGCTGGCTGGCCGGCAGCGCCACGATGCCCAGCAGCAGGACGCCGGCGAGCAGGGACAGGACCGGGTGCCGGGTGACCAGGCCGCCCCAGCCGCGGGTGCTGCGGCGTTCGTCGCGGGCACGGTCCTCGCGCTCGTGGCCCGGGGCGGCGTTGTGCTTCTCCGCCTTGGCCCAGGCACGGCGGGAAATGAGCCTCGGGCCAATCAGGGACAG
This sequence comes from Arthrobacter sp. 2MCAF15, assembly GCF_052115605.1. Lineage (NCBI taxonomy): Bacteria > Bacillati > Actinomycetota > Actinomycetes > Micrococcales > Micrococcaceae > Arthrobacter > Arthrobacter sp. 2MCAF15. The sequence goes on from NZ_JBFRGZ010000008.1 coordinate 83,269, forward strand.
CATGGCCGGAGTGAGGGTCAGGGCCACGACGACGGCGACTGCCACTGTTGCGGCGGCGGACAGGCCCATGACGGCCAGGAAGGGAAGGCCGGGTATGACGAGGGCCGCGAGGGCGATGATGACCGTCAGGCCAGCGAAGAGCACCGCGTTGCCGGAGGTGCCGGTGGCGAGGGCCACGGATTCCTCCGCGTCCATGCCGGCCAGGAGCTGGCTGCGGTGCCGGTTGACGATGAAGAGCGAGTAGTCGATGCCGACGGCGAGGCCCAGCATGAGCGCCAGCATCGGGGAAATGGAGCTCATGTCGATGGCGCCGCTGAGCGCGAAGGTGCCGCCGACGCCCACGGCCACACCGACGATCGCCATCAGCAGGGGCAGGCCGGCGGCGATCAGTGTTCCCAGCATGACGATCAGCACCAGGGCGGCGATGGCGATGCCGAGGATCTCGGAGATGCCGAAGAGTTCGGAGACGTCCTCGGTGATTTCCTTGCTGGCCAGCGCGGTCACGCCGGCAGAAGAGACTTCGTGGGCGATGTCCTGGACCTGCTGGCGCACAGCGGGGGCCAGCCCGTTGATCGAGGTCTTGAATTGGACCTGTGCAATCGCCGCCGTGCCGTCCTCGGAGACGAACCGCATGCCCTGGGAGGCCTCCAGCTGGCGCTTGGCCAGATCAAGCTTGGCCGCGCCCGCGTCGAGTTCCTTGGTCCCGGCGTCGAGTTTTTCCTGGCCTGCGGTGAGGGCGGCCTTCTGCTGGCCGAGCTGGGCTGCGATGGCCTCCGGGGACATGCGCGCCGCGGTCATCTGCTGCTCCGCGGCGGCCAGCTGGGACTTCCCGGCGGCCAGCTGGGTGGCCGAGGCATCGAGCTGCGCCTTGCCTGCCGATGCCTGCTGCTCGCCGGCTGCCACGTCCGTGACGGCCTTGTCCAGCTGGGCCTGGGTAGCGAACGGGTCCACGGTGCCCTGAACATCGGGCAGGGTTTTCAGTTTGGCCAGGGCGGCAGAGACTGCGTCCTTGCCGGCCTGGGTGAACTGGCCGTTCTGCGACTGGAATACGATGCCGGCCGAACCGCCGGAGGACTTGGGTAGCTCCTGCTTGAGCTTGTCGGCCATCTGCTGGGTTTCAGTGCCGGGAATCTGGAAGTTGTTGGACATGGTGCCGTGGAAGGCTGCCGCGGCTCCGCCGACGGCCACCATGACGGCGAGCCAGAGGGAGATGACGAGCCAGCGGCGGCGGTAGGAGAACTTGCCGAGACGGTAGAGCAATAGGGCCATGTCAGTGCCGATCTGGGGAAGGGGTGGCGGGGGAGTGGGACGCGAAGCCGGAGCCGAGGAGGCTCATGGAGTCGATGAGGAGCTGGCGCAGGATGGACAAGGAAGCCGGACTGAGGTCGCCGCCGCAGCGGGCGAACCAGACGTCCATGGCGGCCTTCCCGCAGGAGATGATGGAGCCCGCGAGGGCGCGGAGGTAGAGTTCGTCGATCTCGATGCCGGGGCCCTGGGCGAAACGCTCGCGGGCGGCGTCGATGATCTCCACAGTGCAGTGGTCCCAGGCTTCAAGCTCGGAACGGCTGAGCATGGGGTTCGCCTGGCCCATGCTGTACAGCTCGGCCAGGGGAGCCACGGTCATGGGGTCGGCGAGCTCAACCAGGGCGGCCCGCGCGGATTCCAGGATGGGCTCGCCGGCCGGGCGGAGCCGGAACTGCTGCAGTGCCGTGTCCAGGAACCCGTGGGTCACCGAGGCAATGACCACTTCGGTGCTGGCGAAGTAGTTGAAGAACGTGCGCCGGGATATCCCTGCGGCCTCGGCGATGTCCTCCACCGTGAAGTTTCCGGGACCCCGGGTGCGGAGCAAGTCCATGGCGGCGTCGATGATGGCCTGACGGGTGGCCGCCTTGTTTAGTTCGCGACGGCTCAGTTCGCGGCTCGAGGGTGGTGCGGTATCGGGTCCGCTGGAGGAGGCAGCCTGGGCGGCGGCAGGAGATGGTTCTGGGGTCACGCGCTTACACTACGTGCATATTTGCACTCTGCGCAAGTATCTTTTTCGAGGGAGCCTGAAGCCGGAAATCAGGGCTTGAGCTGCGGCGCAGTGTCGCCGGAGTTGGTCAGATAGATCGACTGGCCTGTGGCGCCGGGCTGATCCTGGGACAGCGGAATCGCAAAAACGGCAGTGCCGTAGGCGCAGATCTCCGTCCAGTTCGCCCCGATCGCTGACGTGTCGAAGCGCATGGCGACGATGGCGTTCGCGCCGCGCTGCTCGGCCTCGGCCACCATCCGGGCCATGACGTCCTGCCGGCTGTCGTAGAGCGCCCGCGTCATTTCCAGCACCTCACCGCCGCCGAGGGAACGGAAACCGGCCATGACCTGGGCGGTGATGTCCCGGGAGCGGACCGTCAGGCCCATGACTTCGCCGAAGACTGCGTCGATCCGGTGGCCTGGAATGTCGTTCGATGTGACGATCAGCATGCCCAGAGCCTATCCACTTTTGCCGCCCGCATTTCCCTGTGAGATTCACAGGAAAGTGAAAGGTGGGAAACAGCTATCTCTGCTGGGGCGGGTGCAGACTAAAGATGCCCGTGGAACAGCCTTCCCCGGCAGAACCATTGGCTTCAAGCGCCGTCACCGCGCGGCAGATCCAGGAGACAGCACATGTCACGCACAACCAGAATTGCGCTCGGCCTCGGTGCAGCGGCTGTGGCGCTGGGCGCCGGGCTCGGAGTTGCCGGGATGGCCTCGGCCACCACGACGCCGACTCCCACACCGACCCCCAGTTCGAGTGCCCCGGCGGACAACTTCGACGGCGGCCACGGCATGCGCGGCGGCCACCACGGCCACGGGGGTGCGGAATTCGGCACCCCCGTCAAAGACCTCGCCGCCAAGCTGGGCGTCGACGAGGCCAAGGTCACCGATGCCCTGAAGGCCTTCCGCGAAGCCAACAGGCCGGCCACGCCGCCAGCCACTCCTCCTGCCCCGGGGCAGAAACCGGACCGCGCCGCCATGGAGAAGGCCCTGGCCGCCTCCCTGGCGAAGTCGCTCGGCATCGATGAAGCCAAGGTCACCGCCGCGCTTGAGGAATTGCGCACCGCCGAGCAGGCCAACCACGCCGCGGCGCTGAAGCCGCGGCTGGACCAGGCCGTCAAGGACGGGACCCTGACCCAGGCCGAAGCCGATGCCGTCACCAAGGCCGCAGAAAAGGGCGTGATCGGCGGACGCTAGGCCACGCTTCAGGCGCCGCCATAACCAGAGAAGTCCCCGGGTGTACCCGGGGACTCCTCTTGTTTTGCGGTCGTTTCTGTCGCTATGCTTTCGCGTCCGCCAGTTCGCGATCGTCGCGTCCCGCCTCGGCTGCCGCAAGGGTGGAGGCTTCCGCGGGTTCGACGGCGGTCCCGCCATCGGCGTCGACGTCGTCATCGCTGAACGGATCGCCGTTCCGCGGCGCGTTGTACAGCGTTTCGTCCAGGATGCCCTGGCGCTTGGCAACGATCGCCGGGATCAAGGCCTGCCCGGCCACGTTCACCGCGGTGCGGCCCATGTCCAGGATGGGGTCGATGGCCAGCAAGAGGCCGACGCCGGCCAGCGGCAGTCCCAGCGTGGAGAGCGTCAGGGTCAGCATGACGACGGCGCCGGTGGTGCCGGCGGTCGCGGCCGAGCCGAGCACGGACACCAGCGCGATCAGCAGGTATTGGGTGAAATCAAGCTCGATGCCGAAGAACTGGGCCACGAAAATCGCCGCTACGGCTGGGTAGATCGCGGCGCAGCCGTCCATCTTGGTGGTCGCTCCGAGCGGCACCGCGAAGGAGGCGTAGGCGCGGGGGACGCCCAGGTTCCGCTCCGCGACGCGCTGGGTCAGCGGCAGCGTGCCGATCGAGGAGCGCGAGACGAATGCCAGCTGCACGGCCGGCCACACGCCGGAGAAGTACTGCTTGACGGACAGCCCGTGGCTGCGGACCAGGACCGGGTAGACCACGAACAGCACGAGGGCCAGACCGATGTAGATCGCCACGGTGAACTTGCCGAGCGAGCCGATGGTGTCCCAGCCGTAGACGGCCACGGCGTTGCCGATCAGGCCGACGGTGCCCAGCGGCGCGATCCGGATGATCCACCAGAGGACCTTCTGGATCACGGCGAGGGCAGAGGCGTTGAGGTTCAGGAACGGCTCGGCGGCCTTGCCCACCTTGAGGGCGGCGACTCCGACGGCGATCGCGATCACCAGGATCTGGAGGACGTTGAAGCTCACGGCGGTGGTGGCGACGCCGTCGGTGATGGTGGTGTTCGCGCCAAGGCCCAGGAAGTTCTTCGGGAACAGGCCGGTGAGGAAGGCCCACCAGTCGCCGGACTTGCCGGTGTACTTGGCTTCCTGGTTGATGCCGGTGCCGGCGCCGGGCTGCAGCAGCACGCCCAGGCCGATGCCGATCAGCACCGCAATCAGCGAGGTGATCGCGAACCAGAGCAGCGTGTTCCACGCCAGCCGGGCGGCGTTGGAAACGGCGCGCAGGTTGGAGATGGAGCTGACGACGGCGGTGAAGATCAGGGGGACCACGGCGGTCTGCAGCAGCGAGACGTAGCTCGAGCCGATGGTCTGCAGTGTGGCGCCGAGGGCGTTGGGGCTCGTCTTGGTGCTGCCGGTGTACTTGGCGAGGAGGCCAAGGCCCAGGCCGACGATCAGGGCGGCGATGATCTGGAAGCCGAAGGAGCCGGCCCATTTGGGCAGCTGGAACCCGGTCTTTCCAGCAGGTGCGGGGGTGTTTGTCTGAGTGGTCACCGGAACACGCTAGGGCGGCGATTCATAGCATGACGAACGGATGTTGAGAAGTATTACGGGCCGACTTGTGGCGCCGCAGCACTAATTCCCGGTGTTTCCCGCACGGCGTGGGACTTTTGTGAAGTTATTCCCGGCCGGGATGTGGCGATTGTCTCGTCATAGGGATGACCCAGTCACACGAAACCGCAGTTCACGGCAACGTTCCAAGGAAACACTGCCGCGAACTGCGGTCTCGAGACGGTGGGGACTAGCCCAGCAGCGCTCGCTTGAGGGTATCCAGGCCCACCGAGCCGATGTTCAGCGCCTTCGTGTGGAAGGACTTGAGGTCGAAGCCGGGGCGGGATTCAAGCTCGGCCCGGATCTGCTCCCAGAGCCGCTGGCCCACCTTGTAGGAGGGCGCCTGTCCCGGCCAGCCGAGGTAACGGGTGAACTCGAACTTCAGCTGCCCTTCGCTGATCGCGAGGTTCTGCTTCAGGAATTCGTAGCCCTTGTCCGGGGTCCACGTCCCGGAGCCCCAGCGTTCGGGGACCTCCAGCTCCAGGTGCACACCGATGTCGAACACCACACGGGCCGCACGCATCCGCTGGGCGTCCAGCATGCCCATGTGGTCGCCGGGATCGGTGAGGTAGCCAAGTTCCTGCATGAGCCGCTCCGCATAGAGCGCCCAGCCCTCGCCGTGGCCCGAAGTCCAGCAGACGTTCCGGCGCCACTTGTTCAGCAGCTCGCGGCGGTAGGTGGCGGTGGCGACCTGCAGGTGGTGGCCGGGAACGCCCTCGTGGTAGACCGTGGTGGTTTCGGCCCAGGTGGTGAAGGTGTCCTCGCCGGCCGGCACGGACCACCACATCCGGCCCGGGCGGCTGAAGTCGTCCGAGGGGCCTGTGTAGTAGATGCCGCCCTCATCGGTGGGGGCGATTCGGCATTCCAGCGTTTTCATGACGTCCGGGATCTCGAAGTGCACGCCCGCGAGGTCGGCCACGGCCTTGTCGGAGAGCTCCTGCATCCAGGCCTGGAGGGCGTCGGTGCCCTTGAGTTGCCGCGCGGGATCGTTGTCCAGGATCTCCTTGGCTTCCTCGATCGAGGCGCCGGGCCGGATCTCTCCGGCCACGCGCTCCTGCTCGGCGATCAGGCGGTCAAGCTCCTGCACGCCCCAGGCGTAGGTTTCCTCCAGGTCCACGGTGGCGCCGAGGAAGTCCCGGGAAGCCAGGGCGTAGCGTTCGCGGCCCACGGCATCCTTGGCCGGGGCGACCGGAAGCAGCTCGGACTCCAGGAAGCCGGCCAGCCGGGAGTAGGCCACGCGCGCGGCGGCAGCGCCGGCGTCGAGCTTTGACTGCACGTCGGCGGGCAGCGGACCTTCAGCGGTCTTGGCGCCGGCGGCGAGCTTCGCGAAGAAGCCGTCCTCCGCGGCGTGCTTGGTGGCCTGCTCGATCACGATCGACACCTGGCGGGCGGCAGAAACCTTGCCGTCCTGCAATGCCGAGCGCAGCGACTCGATGTAGCCGTCGATCGCGGCGGGGACATTGTGTGCCCGGCCCGCGATGTGGTCCCACTGCGCGGCGGTGTCCGTCGGCATGAGGTCGAAAATGGCGCGGATGTCCTGGGACGGTGAGGCGATGTTGTTCAGGTCGGCCGTGTCCCAGCCGGATTCGTGGATTTCCAGCTGCAGGCCCAGCCGCTCACGCATGGCGTCGAGCGTGACGGCGTCGACGTCGTCGACCGGTTCCAACCCGTCCAGTGCCGCGAGTGCTTCGCGGGCGGCGGCCGCGAATTCCTCATGGCCGGCGGGGGAGAAGTCCTGGTACTCGGTCTCGTGCCCGGGCAGGCCAAGCTCGGTGGCGAAGCTCGGATTCAACCGGATCAGAGTGTCCGTGTAGGCGTCGGCGACGGCGTCGATGGCGGTCTGCTGGCGCACGGGGGCAGTGTTGTCTGAGGCAATCGTTTCGGTAGTCACCCGACGAGACTAGCCCGGGCAAGTCAGTTATGAAAGAGTCACTGAACTTTTTCTGCCTTCGCCCAGCCCGGGACGATCAGCCCAGGCTGCGGCGCCAGGCCTCCGGTCCCGGCCGGGGCGCCAGGCGCAGCTGCTGCCGGCGCACCCAGTGCCGGACTCCAGGGGTTTCCGGTGCCGCCTGCTCGGCCTGCCCCAGGGAAAGCACGACGGCGGTCAGGGCCGCCAGCTCTTCTGGCGTCGGCTGGCCCTTGGCGACGGAGAACAGGACTGCGGGTGCGGTCTCCGGCGCGGTGGCCGCTTCGGGGGACCCGGCCTGAGCCTGCGAGGGCTGGGTGCCGGTGGGGACCTGCGAAGGTTGGGAGTCGGTGGGGATCACAGCGGGATGTTCCCGTGCTTCTTGGCGGGCAGCGCGGCGCGCTTGTCCCGGAGCGCGCGCAGGCCCTTGATGATCTGCACACGGGTCTCGGACGGTGCCACCACGGCGTCCACGTAGCCCAGCTGGGCGGCCTGATAGGGGTTGAGCAGCTCTTCCTCGTACTGGCGGATCACTTCGGCGCGCTTGGCCTCGACGTCGCCGCCGTTCTCGGCCACCGCGGCGAGTTCGCGGCGGTACAGGATGTTAACGGCTCCCTGGGCGCCCATGACGCCGATCTGGGCGGTGGGCCAGGCGAGGTTGAGGTCCGCGCCCAGCTTCTTGGAGCCCATCACGATGTAGGCCCCGCCGTAGGCCTTGCGGGTGATCACGGTCAGCTTGGGCACGGTGGCCTCGGCGTAGGCGTAGAGCAGCTTCGCTCCGCGCCGGATGATGCCCTGGAACTCCTGGTCCTTGCCGGGAAGGAAGCCGGGCACGTCCACGAGGGTGATGATCGGGATGTTGAAGGCGTCGCAGTGCCGGACAAAGCGGGCGGCCTTCTCCGACGCGGCGATGTCCAGGGTGCCGGCGAACTGCATGGGCTGGTTGGCCACGATGCCCACCGTGTGGCCCTCCACCCGGCCGTAGCCGATGATCACGTTCGGGGCGTAGAGGGACTGCATCTCCAGGAAGTGCGCGTCGTCGACAATCTGCTCGATGACCTTGCGCATGTCGTAGGGCTGGTTGGCCGAGTCCGGGATCAGTGTGTCGAGGGTGAGGTCGTCGTCGTCGATCTCCAGCTCCTGCTGGTGCTCCAGCACCGGAGCCTCGGCGAGGTTGTTGGAGGGCAGGAAGTCCAGCAGTTCGCGGACGAACTCGACCGCGTCGGCCTCGTCGGAGGCCAGGTACGTCGAGGTGCCGGTGTTGGCGTTGTGCTGGCGGGCGCCGCCGAGGGTTTCCATGTCCACGTCTTCGCCGGTGACGGTCTTGATGACATCCGGGCCGGTGATGAACATGTGGGAGGTCTTGTCCACCATGACCACGTAGTCGGTCAGGGCAGGGGAGTAGGCCGCGCCGCCGGCGGAGGGGCCCATGATGAGGGAGATCTGCGGGACGACGCCGGACGCGTGGACGTTGTTGCGGAAGATGTCCGCGAACATGGCCAGCGAGGCAACGCCTTCCTGGATGCGGGCGCCGCCGCCGTCGAGGATGCCCACCACGGGGCAGCCGTTGCGCAGCGCGAACTCCTGGACCTTGACGATCTTCTCGCCGTTGACCTGGCTCAGCGAGCCGCCGTAGACAGAGAAATCCTGGCTGTAGACGGCGACGGGGCGGCCGTCCACCGTGCCGTAGCCGGACACGAGCCCGTCGCCGAGCGGCTTCTTCTTCTCCATGCCGAAGGCGGTGGAGCGGTGCACGGCCAGCGCATCGAATTCGACGAAGGAATCGGCGTCCAGCAGCAGGTCGATGCGCTCGCGGGCGGTGTTCTTGCCGCGCGCGTGCTGCTTCTCGATCGCTTCCGGGCCGGAAGGCTGCTCGGCACGGGCCTGGCGGTCGCGGAAATCTGCAATCTTTCCCGCAGTCGTGGTCAGATCGTGGCTCATCAAGTGTCTCCGGCTCTGTCGCTAGCTTATTCGGTGCCCGTCCTGCGGGGTCCTTTGGTTGGAATCCACAAAAGCAGGGCTCTGCTGGCAAGTCTAGTGACGGTATTGGCGGGTGCCGCTGTAGGGAACCTACAATATTCCCGCGATGAAGCTCCCGCACCGCTTTGTTACCCGCCAGTAACATACGTCGGCTAGAGTGTGCTCATGACTTCAAGCAATGATGCTTCGGGCGCCGCCCCGCAATCCCAGCAGCCGGTGCCGTACCAGGCCGCCGGTTCCCTCCAGGGCCGCACTGTCCTCATCTCCGGGGGAAGCCGCGGCATCGGCCTCGCCATCGCGCTCCGCGCAGCCCGGGACGGCGCAAACATCGTCCTCATGGCCAAGACCGGCCAGCCCCACGCCCGGCTCGAAGGCACCGTGTACACCGCCGCCGAACAGATCGAGGCCGCCGGCGGCCAGGCGTTGCCGCTGGTTGGCGACGTCCGGAACGACGCCGACGTCGCCGGCGCTGTCGGCGCCGCCGTGGACCGCTTTGGCGGGATCGACGTCGTGATCAACAATGCGTCGGCGATCGACCTCTCCAGCACCGATGACGTGGACATGAAACGCTACGACCTTATGCAGGACATCAACGTCCGCGGCACCTTCCTGCTCTCGAAGATGGCGCTGCCTGCGCTGCGGGCATCCGGGGCCGGCCACATACTGACGCTCTCCCCGCCCCTGAACCTGGACCCCAAGTGGGCCGGGCTGCACCTGGCCTACACCATGGCCAAATACGGCATGAGCCTGACCACGCTGGGGCTGGCCGAGGAACTCAAGGCCGACGGCGTCAGCGTGAACTCGCTCTGGCCCTGCACCTTGATCGACACCGCGGCGATCCGCAACATGCCCGGCGGCGAGAAGATCGTCCAGGGTGCCCGCAGCCCCGAGATCATGGCCGACGCCGCCCACGCCGTGCTGACCGGTGCCAACGCGGTCCCGGCCGGCAGCAGCCGGAGCGGCAACTTCTACACCGATGAACAGGTCCTCGCCGGGGCCGGGGTGACGGACTTCAGCCCGTACAGCCTCGGTGCGCCGGAGGACCAGTTGGTCCCGGACATCTTCCTCTGAACATGCTGAGTGTTTTCGGCGGCGTGCCCAGCTGAATTTCCCCATGTTTGAGGACCGGACGCCGAAAAATCCCGGCATGTCCGGCCGACACGCCGGGCATGGCAGCCAAACGTGGGGAGTTTCCGCGGAGTCATTGACCCGGCAGGTGCGCGAGCCGGGCCGGGCTTTCCTCGGTAGGATTCAAACATGGAAGCCGTGCAGGAAACCCCGGACCGTCCGCCCCTGGACCTCAATGCCCTTAGCGATGAGGCGTTCCTGTCAGCCAACGGAATTCCGCACCTGACGGTGGTCGAATCCACCGGTTCCACGAATGCAGATCTCCTGCGCGGCGTGACCGAGGACCCGGGTGCGTGGCCGGACCTGTCGGTGCTGACCGCGGAATACCAGAGCGCCGCGCGCGGCCGGCTCGACCGCCGGTGGGAAGCCCCGGCCCGGAGTTCCGTCTCCGTCTCGCTCGTGCTCCGCCCGGTCAATGCTGCCGGCCGACCGCTGCCGACCCACAGCTACTCCTGGCTCTCCCTCTTGGCCGCCCTCGCCCTGCGTGAGGCGCTCGCGGAGACGGCGGGGCTTCCGGCGGAACTCAAATGGCCTAACGATGTCCTTGTGCGGGGCCGGAAGATCGCCGGCATCCTGGCCCAGCTCGGCCCGCTCGGCGGCGCCGGCACGCCTCCGGTCATCCTGGGTACCGGCCTGAACGTCACGCTCACCGAACCCGAACTGCCCGTGCCCACCGCCACGTCCGTGCTGCTGGAGAACCCGGACACCGTGGACCGGACGGAACTCCTGAAGAGCTACCTGTCCCGCTTCGCCGCCCTCTACCGGAGTTTCTGCAACGCCGACGGCGACCCCGCCGCCGGCATGGCCGGCGGCCCCTCGCTGCACAAGCGGCTGGAACACTTGCTGACGACCCTCGGCAAGCAGGTCCGGGCCCAGCTCCCCGGCGACCACGAGATCATTGGCCACGCCACGCGCCTGGACGAATATGGTTCGCTCCTGGTGACTGATGCGACGGGCCACGAACACGTGGTGACCGCAGGCGACGTTGTGCACCTCAGGCCGTGGAACCCGGCCGGGACCGGCGGGCAGGGCGAAGGCCGCAGCGGGGCAGAAAGCGGCTATGCGTAAAGTGCTCGTGCCGGGAGAGCAAGTGATTGTTGTGACCCGGCCCCAGCCCAGGATGCTCATTGTCCCGGCGCTGTTTTTTGTTGTTGTTCCGGCGCTGGCCGCGTACGCCTGTGCCTGGGTGGTCAAGGGCGGCCCTGCGAGGTTGGTGCCCTTCATCCCCAAGGATTGGACGCCGTGGCTGGTGGCTATTTGCCTGGGCCTGGCGGCGTGGGTGCTCCTGGGCTATTGCCTCCCGCGGGTCGTTGCCTGGCACGCCACGCGCTACATCCTGACCAGCCAGCGATTAGTTACCCGCTACGGCATGTTACGGCGGCGCGATGAACAGGTTCCCCTCGCGAGCGTCCGCAATGTGGCCATTGAGCAATCGTTGTTGCAGCGCCTATTGCGCTCCGGGAATATATCCTTGGAGACCGGGTACCCCGATGGAATGGTGGTTCCGGATGTCCCGGAGGCCGCGACATTCCGAAATTTCATGCTCGACGCCATCAGCGAGCTCCCCAAGGGCGGGATGTCCGGGGCCGATGGCATGAACTACAACCCGGACGAAGCCCCACCGTGGGAGACGAGAGAAGGTGGAAGAGATGAACGCTGAGAACGTCCACCAGGACATCGACCTCGCCGCCCCGGATTTGCCCCGGGAGCCCGAGCACGCTGCCGACCCGGCTGCGGCCGACAGCGACGCCGTGACCACCTTCGACACTGGAACTTCCTTGGATACGGGAACTTCCCTAGATAGTGGCACTTCCTTCGACGCTGAGGCTTCCTTCGACGCTGAGGCTTCCTTCGACGCCGATGCCGGAGAGCCCATCGAACCCGCCCAACACAATCCTGCCTCTGCCGGACACGAACCGGCCGACGGCGGGCCCGACGTCGCCGATGAGGACTTCGAACCTGGGCCCGACCCCGAACCTGTAGCCCCGCCCACCGGAACCATGTCCGCCGACCGGCTCGCCGCCAAGGCCCTGGAAGCCCGGCTGCTGGGCGGCGAACGCAAGCTCCGGCGCCGGGAAGTCGCCGCCGGTGCCGGCCTGTCCCTGCTCTCGGCCCGGAAACTTTGGCGTGCCCTCGGCTTTCCCAACCTCGGGGATGAGGACGTCGCCTTCACCGAGCGCGACCAGTCCGCCCTGTCCACCATCGTGGACCTGGTGCGTGACGGCAAGCTCACCGAGGAAGCCGCCATCTCGATCACCCGGGCCATCGGTCAGATGACCGACCGGATGGTCGTGTGGCAGATCGAGGCCCTGGTGGAGGACATGGTCCAGGAGCAGGGCGTGCCGGACGCCGTCGCGCGGAAGCGGCTCGTCAGCGAACTGCCCAACCTGATCGACGCCCTCGAGGAAATGCTCGTCTATTCCTGGCGCCGCCAGCTCAACGCCGGTGTGCAGCGCCTCGCCGTCCGGGCCGAGGCTGGGCTGCAGTCCAGCGAAGAGGGCCGCGAAGGCGACGAGGACGATTCCCCGCTGCCGCTGGCCCGGGCCGTCGGCTTCGCCGACCTCGTGTCCTACACCAGCCTGTCTCGCCGGATGAACGAGAAAACCCTCGCCCAGCTGGTGCAGCGCTTCGAAAACAAATGCGCCGAAATTATTTCTGTCGGCGGCGGCCGGCTGGTCAAGACCGTCGGCGACGAAGTCCTCTACATCGCCGAAACCCCCGCGGCCGGCGCCGAGATCTCCCTGGCGCTCTCCCGCGCCTTCACCGAGGACGAGATCCTGCCGCAGGCCCGCGTGGCCATGGTCTGGGGCCGCATCCTCTCCCGCCTGGGCGACATTTACGGACCCACAGTCAACCTCGCCGCACGCCTGACCGCTCTCGCGGACCCCGGCACCGTGCTGGTGGATTCGATGACAGCGGCCGCGCTGGAACAGGACGAACGCTTTATCCTGGTGCCCCGCACGGCCGAGGACGTCCGCGGGTTCGGCGAAATCCACCCGGTGCTGCTGCAGCCCGGCGAGGGCCGGGGCCTCATCCTGGACTGAGCCGGATCAGCCGGCTGCAGCGCGTGGCGGGCTTCTCAGTTGTACGGCCATATGCAATAGTCGGACCGGCAGTTGCGCTCGGCCCGGGTTTGTGACCGCCGTCGACCCACGCGCACACTTTCTTGAGGACCACGATGAACCCAACGCCAGACTCCACCTTCCCGCCGTCGGACGGGCGGGGACCGCGCCTGCGCTGCGGGTACGGCACCGACCGGGGGCTGCGCCGCGAGATGAACGAGGACTCCTTCATCGCCACCGATCCCGTCTTTGCAGTGGCGGACGGCATGGGCGGCCATGAAGCCGGCGAAGTCGCGAGCGGCATTTGCGTGCGCACCTTGGCGGAGTTGCCCCAGGTGAAGACAGGGGTCCGGAACGCAACGGCCGCCATCCTCCAGGAGTACGTGCTCATGGCCGACGCCGGCATCCGTCACGCCACCGGGTCCCGCGCCGGAACCACCCTGACCGGCGTCGTGGTAGTCGAACAGCCGGATGGTCCACACTGGCTCGTGCTTAACATCGGCGATTCACGCACCTACCGGTACAGCCACGGCAGGCTCACGCAAGTCAGTGTTGACCATTCCGAGGTGCAGGAACTTTTCGACGCCGGGCAGATCACCGAGGCCGAGGCCGCCGTCTATCCGCGCAGGCACGTTGTGACACGCGCCCTGGGAACCGGCGACGACTCCGAAGCCGACTACTGGCTGCTTCCCCTTGAAGAAGGCGACAGGATGCTGGTCTGCTCCGATGGCCTCAACGGAGAGCTGAGCGATGAGCAGATTGGCGGCATCTTGAAGTCTGAGGCGGACCCCCAGGCGGCCGTCGACGAACTGATCCAGGCGGCGTTGCGCAGCGGCGGACGGGACAACATCACAGCGATCGTGGTTGACGCTACGTTTGCAGCCGGAGATGCGCAGTCCTGACAGGACGGGCACTGGACCGGACAAGTGCCGTGATCTAGGGCAGGATAGGTCTGTGAGCACAGGGAACACCGCAGCAGAAGACACACAAACGCCCTCCGGAGACGTCCGCGAGGAGTACGAGGACCTCGTCGAACAGGTCCGCAAACACCGCTTTGCCTACTACCAGGAAGATGCGCCGATCATCTCCGACGCCGAGTTCGACGAGCTCTACCGGCGGCTGGAAACCCTTGAGGCCCTGCACCCGGAACTGGTTGCCAACGATTCGCCCACCCAGGAAGTCGGCGGCGAGGTCTCGGCAGCGTTCACGGCCGTCCAGCACCTGCAGCGGATGTACAGCCTGGAGGATGTGTTCTCGCTCGAGGAGCTTGAGGCCTGGATGGTGAAGGCCGAGGCAGGCATCGCCAAACTCGGCAACGGCGGCAATGGCAGCCCGGCGTCGTGGCTCACCGAACTGAAGATCGACGGCCTGGCCGTCAACCTGCTCTACCGCGACGGCGCGCTGGTCCGGGCCGCCACCCGCGGGGACGGCACCACCGGCGAGGACATCACCCACAACGTCCTGACCATCAAGGAAATCCCGCAGCAGCTCAGCGGCACCGGCTTCCCGGCCGAGATGGAAGTCCGCGGCGAAGTCTTCATCCCGTCCCAGGCCTTCGCGGAATTCAACGAGGCCCTGATCGCGGCCGGCAAGGCGCCGCTGGCCAACCCGCGCAACGCCGCCGCCGGATCGCTGCGGCAGAAGGACCCCGCGGAAACCGCCAAGCGGCCGCTGCGGATGTACGTCCACGGGATCGGCGCCCGCGAGGGACTCGAAACCGCCAGCCAGTCCGAGACCTACCGCAAGCTCGCCGAGTGGGGACTGCCCACGAGCCCGTACTTCGAGGTCCTGCCCGGGCTGGCGGACGTGCTGGCCTTCATCAAACGCTACGGGGACAAGCGGCACAGCCTCACCCACGAGATCGACGGCATCGTGATCAAGGTGGACCACTTCGCCACGCAGCGGTCCCTGGGCTACACCACCCGGGTGCCCCGCTGGGCCGTGGCCTACAAGTACCCGCCGGAAGAGGTCCACACCAAGCTGCTGGACATCGCCGTCAACGTCGGCCGCACCGGCCGCGTCACCCCGTACGGTGTGATGGAACCGGTCAAGGTCGCCGGCTCCACCGTGGAAATGGCCACCCTGCACAACCAGGAAGTAGTCATTGCCAAAGGCGTGAAAATCGGCGACATCGTGGTGTTGCGCAAAGCCGGCGACGTCATTCCGGAAATCGTCGGCCCGGTCCTGGCGCTCCGGGACGCCCAGGACCCGCCCGTGCGCGACTTCATCATGCCCACCGAGTGCCCCTCCTGCGGCACACCCCTGGCGCCCGGGAAGGAAGGGGACGTGGACATCCGCTGCCCCAACTCCCGGTCCTGCCCGGCGCAGCTGCGCGAACGCGTCTTCCACCTCGCCGGCCGCGGCGCCTTCGACATCGAGGCCCTCGGCTGGGAAGCCGCCATCGCCCTGACCCAGCCCGCCGAGCCCTCGG
Source organism: Arthrobacter sp. 2MCAF15 (assembly GCF_052115605.1). Classification (NCBI taxonomy): domain Bacteria; kingdom Bacillati; phylum Actinomycetota; class Actinomycetes; order Micrococcales; family Micrococcaceae; genus Arthrobacter; species Arthrobacter sp. 2MCAF15. The sequence continues at coordinate 98,589 of NZ_JBFRGZ010000008.1, forward strand.
ACCCGCCGCTGACCACGGAGGCGACACTGTTCGACCTCACCCCGGAGCAGTTGGCCGACGTCCGCGTCCGCCGCGAGAAGCGCTCCAAGGGCGTGGCCACCGGCGAAGTGGAGCTGGTGCCCTACTTCTTCACCAAGGCCACCACCAAGACCCCGTCCAAGCCCACCGCCACAACGGACAAGCTCTTCCGCGAACTGGAGAAAGCGAAGGCCCAGCCGCTGTGGCGGATCCTGGTGGCCTTGTCCATCCGGCATGTCGGCCCGCGGGCCTCCCGCGCGCTCGCCACCGCGTTCGGCAGCATGGACGCCATCCGGCGGGCCTCCGAAGAGGAGCTCGCCCACGTCGACGGCGTCGGCCCGGTCATCGCCCAGGCGCTCACGGAATGGTTCGCCGAGGACTGGCACCGCGAGATCGTGGACCGCTGGGCGGCCGCCGGTGTCCGGATGGCGGACGAACGCGACGAATCCACGCCACGGACCCTGGAAGGGCTGACCATCGTGGTGACCGGAAGCCTCGAGGGCTTCAGCCGCGACGAGGCCAAGGAAGCCATCCTGATCCGCGGCGGCAAGGCGGCCGGTTCGGTCTCGAAGAACACCAGCTACGTGGTGGCGGGCGAGAACGCCGGCACCAAACTGGACAAAGCCGAGCAGCTCGGCGTCCCCGTCCTGGATGAGGACGGTTTCCGGGCGCTGCTGGCGGACGGGCCGGCCGGCGCGGACAGCCCCGCGGATGCCGACGCGGACAATGTGGCTGACGTGGACGACGACGGCGGCGAGTCCCTCGGCGTCGAAGCTGCGGCAGCGGCCGAATGAGCTCACATCCCGCTGGCACCTCCGCTGCGGACCCCGGCACCGCGGAGTTGCTGGAGCTGGCCAAGGCGGCAGCGGCAGCGGGGGCCGCGGTCCTGGCCACCCGGGAGACCGCCGCCCTGGAGGTCAACAACAAGGGTGACTCCGGTGACTGGGTGACGGCTTTCGACCTTGCCGCCGAGGCCGCCGTCCGCGACGTCATCACCGCAGCCCGGCCGCGGGACATCATCACGGGGGAGGAGGGCGGCACCGTCCTGCCTGCCGAGCCCAGCGGATATCGCTGGTCCATCGACCCGCTCGACGGCACCACCAATTTCATCCGCAACATCGTTTACTACGCCACCTCCGTGGCTGTGGCGGACGCCGACGGCGTCTGGCTGGCCGGCGTCGTCAGCGCACCGGCGCTGGGACGCACCTACTACGCGTCCCGCGGCGAGGGGGCCTGGCTCCAGGAGCAGGGCCGGCTGACCGCCCTGTTGGGCCCTGTCCCCGGCCGGACCGGCCAGATCCTGGCCACGGGCTTCAGCTACGACCCCGACGTGCGGGCGGAACAGGCCACCGCCCTGGGCAGCCTGATGGACGGCTTCGCCGACATGCGCCGGCTCGGGTCGGCGGCGCTGGACCTGTGCCTCGTCGCGGACGGCACCCACGACGCCTATGGCGAGCGCGGGCTCAACGAACACGACTTCGCCGCCGGGGCCCTGGTCGCCGAGGAAGCAGGCTGCTGGGTCCGGCGGCCCCGGCTCACCAGCCCCCTGGTCGGCGGACCGTCCGACGACGAGCGCCTGGCCGCCTGGACGTGCGCCGGCTCGCTGGAACTCTCCGGCAAGTTCCCGCTCTAAGCGGCGGAGTGCCCGAGGGCGGTGCCTGAGCGAGGTAGTCGCTGAGCGCTGTAGTGATAGTTCAGTCACGGAAACGGCGGTTCCGGGGGTGACCGGCCTCGGACGCCCGTACCATTGACAGGTGCCTTCGCAGATCCTCATTCGCCCCGCCGTTCCGGCCGACTTCGACGCCATAGCGCGCATCACCCGGGACGCCTACCTGGCGGCGGGCTACTTCGAGAGCGCGGACCACCCGTACATGCGCCAGATCCAGAACGTCGGGCAGCGCGCCGCTGACGCGACGGTGTGGGTCGCGGAGCGCGACGGCCGGATCCTCGGCTCGGTCACGCTGGCGGTCGCGGGCGAGCCGTACGCGGACATTGCCCTCAGCGACGAGCTGGAGTTCCGCATGCTCGTGGTGGACCCGGCGGTCCAGCGCAGCGGCGCCGGCAAGACCATGGTCGAGGCCATCATCGAGCACGCCAGGTCGCTGCCGGGCATCGGCGCCGTGGCCCTCACCACGGGCCAGAGCTGGGAAAGCGCCCACGGCCTCTACCGGAAAACCGGCTTCCTCCGGGCACCGGACCGCGACTGGCTGGTCCCCGGCACGGACATCAAGCTGCTCGTCTACCGCCAGGAGCTGTAGGCCCCGGCAGCGGCGCCCATCGGCCAGCCTGCCCGCCCCGCCCCGCCCCGCCCCGTGCCCCCGCACCGCACGACACAAAGCCGCCGGGTTTGGCGGCCCGAGTGCCTTGCGACCTACAGTTGTGCCGATCCCTGCGGCAACTGCGAAAGGCACACCATGCGCAAAACCTTCGGCACCGGCTCCACCTGGGAACAGACACTCGGCTATTCCCGGGCTGTCCAGGTGGACAACACCCTGTACATTTCCGCGACGGCCGCCAGCGGCGACGACGGAATTGTCGGCGACGACTTCTACACCCAGACCAGCTACATCCTGCAGAAGCTCGGCGCCGTCCTGGCCGACGCCGGCTTCGGCTTCGAAGACGTGGTGCAGTCCAAGCTGTACCTGACGGACATCAGCAAGTGGGAAGAGGCCGGCCGCGCCCACGGTGAGGTTTTCGGGGACATCCGCCCGACTCTCTCCCTGGTTCACGTGCTGCCGTTCCTGGACCCCAAGATGCTCGTCGAGATCGAACTCGTCGCCCAGAAGAGCGCCAGCTAGAAACCGGTTGCTTGTGCCGGGCGCCGGCGCCGGACTCTGGTGGAACCTCCGGACTTGGAGTATGACTGGCCCATGAAGAGGGCGCAGGGAAGAGGTCCCGCCGGGGTCCCGATCATTGGCCAGTTCCGCTCGTATGACCGCACGTGGCTGCGCGGCGACCTGATCGCCGGAGTCACGGTGGCGGCCCTGATCGTTCCGAAGAACCTGGGGTACGCCGGAATCGCCGGCGTACCGCTGCAGAACGGCCTGTATGCCGCGGCCGCCGGCGCCATCGTGTATGCGATCTTCGGCACGTGCCGGCAGATCTCCATGGGGCCGAGCTCCGGCCTGGCGGCGGTGGCCGCGAGTGCCGTGCTCGCAGCAGGCATCACCGGCGAGCAGGATGTCGCCTCGTTCGTTGCCGGAATCACCCTTGCCTCCGGGATCCTGTTCCTGCTTCTGGCCGTCTTCAAGATGGGCTGGATTGCGCAGTTCCTTTCTAAGGCCGTGGTCACCGGCTTCCTTTTCGGCGCGGCGATCGACGTCGTGATCGGTGAGCTTCCCAAGCTCACCGGGACCGAGGTCACCGGCTCGAACCCGATCCAGGAACTCTGGTCATGGCTGGGGACCCTGGGCGAGGCCCAGCAAACCACAGTGGTGGTTGGCGTGATCGCGCTGGTAGTGGTCTTCGGACTGAAGGCGATCGCGCCCAAGGTCCCCGGCGCCCTGGTCCTGGTGGTGGGCGGGCTGCTGGCCGCGGCACTGTTCGATCTCGGGGCCAAGGGCGTGGCCCTCGTAGGCGACGTCCCCAGCGGGCTGCCATCGCTGCAGGTCCCGAACGGCCAGCTGATGTGGGACCACGTGGGAACAGTGGCTGTCGCGGCCGTGGCGCTGGTCCTGATCGGCTTCTCCCAGACCGCCGGGGATGCCCGCGCGTTCGCCGCCAAACACCGCTACCAGATCGACATCAACCAGGAATCCATTGCCCAGTCGCTGGCCAACATCACCGCGGGACTCTTCAAAGGGATGCCCGTCTCCACCAGCCTGTCCGCGAGCTCGCTGAACGACCACTCCGGAGCGAAGACCGGGCTTGCCTCCCTCACCTCGGGGGTCACCGTGCTGCTCACGCTGCTCTTCCTGGCGCCGCTGTTCTCGATCCTGCCCAAACCTGTACTGGCGGCGCTGATCATCGAGGCCGTGGTCATGGGCATGATGAACCTGCCGGAAATGCGCCGGCTTGCCCGGGTGCAGAAGTTCGACTTCTGGATTGCGGTCGCGGCGATCATCGGCACCCTCATCTTCGGCGTGCTCGCCGGCGTCGTCATCGGGATCGGACTCTCGCTCATCTGGCTCGTCCGGGTGGCCACCCACCCCGAGATGCCCTCCCTCGGCCGCGAGCCCGGCACCCAGGTCTTCCGCGAAGCCGGCGAACACCCGGGTGATGAAACCGTTCCCGGCATAGCCGTCATCCGGTTCGACGGCGGCCTGTTCTTCGCCACCGCCGACGCCCTGGAGGACCGCCTGCGCGAGGTCATCCAGTCCACGCCCGGACTCACCGGGATTGTGCTCGACTGCGGCGGAATCAACTTCGTCGACTCCCAGGGGGCAGCGAAGATGGCGGACATCGTGACCCTGGCCCGGGAGGCGGACATGAACCTGCGCCTGACCCGGCTCAAGCCCGCCGTCCGGGCAGTCCTGGAGCGCGACGGCGTGATCGAGCGCCTCGGGGCGGAGATGATCCACGGCAACATCTTCAGGGCCGTCCAGGCAGAGCAGGCGGACGCGCAGAAGGAACCTGACGCCAGCTAGTTGCCTGTGCTGTGGGGCTAGTGGCCGGTTGCGGCGGGGATCCCGTAGCGGTGCTCGGGCCGACCCGTGGTGCCATACCGCAGTTGGATGTCGACTGCGCCGTCGTCCGCCAGCGCGGACAGATACCTTTGGGCGGTGGCCCGGGACACGCCGACCCGGGCGGCGACGTCGGCGGCGGAATATTGCTCGCCGGGAACCAGGGACTCCAGCACCGCGGCCTCGGTGGCCGAACGGGGCCGCGCCGAGGCGACCACGTCGCCCGGGATCAGGGCGCGCTTGGCCCGTTCCACCGTCTCCTGGCTGACAGAGCCCGGCTGGCCCAGGATCCGCCGGTAGCGGGCGTAGGAGCGCAGCTGCTGCGAGAGGGATTCGGACGTGAAGGGCTTGAGCAGGTAGCCCAGTGCCCCGCGGCGGAATGCGAGCCGCAGCGAGGCCGTGTCCGAGGCCGCGCTGAGGATCACGGTGTCCACGTCCAGTTGGTGCAGCAGCTCCAGGCCCGAAGCGTCCGGGAGGTAGACGTCCAGCAGCACCAGGTCCGGGCGCAGGCTGTGAATGGCCTGCAGGGCCTGCGAGGCCGAGCCGGCCGGCGGCAGCGCCAGGAAGCCGGCCACCGAATCCACGTAGGCGGCGTGCAGCTTGGCGACGTGGAAGTCATCGTCGACAATGAGCACCCTGAAATCCTCAGACATCGTTGTCCTCTCCGTTTGGCTGTAGGGCTCCCGGCTGGGAGGTCCCCGGCAGCGTCGTTCCCGGCAGCGTAGTTCCGGGCAGTGTGGTTCCCGGGAGCGTGGCGACGAACACGGCGCCCGGGCCGCCGGGGGAGCCCGGGTCCAGGATCCGCACGTCCCCGCCGCGGCGGCGTGCGAGCTGCCGGGACAACGCCAGCCCCAGGCCCTGCCCGGCCCCGGCCCGCGCCGGGTGTTCCGACGTCGTGAAGCCCTCCGAGAAGACCGCCTCCGCCCCCTCCGCCCCGTCGGCAGTGATTGCCGAGCCCAGGCCGTCGCCGGAATCCGCGACGACGATGTGCAGGGTGCCGGGGCCGCCCTCGGTTCCCGGTTCGTCGAGCACTTCCACTTCCACCCAGCGCTCGGCCGCCGAGCCTGCGACGGCGGCGTTCACCGCGTTGTCTATCAGGTTCCCCAGGACGGTGGTGACGTCCTGGGGTTCGGTGACGTGGCCGCGGACCACGGATTCGGGGCCGAGGCGCAGGCTCACGCCGCGCTCGTCCGCCTCGACGCCCTTGGCTCCAAGGAAGGCCTGCAGATAGGGGTCCTGGAGCAGCTCGGCCTGGTCCACCGGGAACGCCAGCGGCCCGGTGCCCGCCAGTTTGGCGAGGTAGTCCTGGGCCTGCTGCGGCTGGCCGATGCTCATAAAGCCGGCAATCGTGTGCAGCTGGTTGGCGAACTCGTGGCGCTGCGCCCGCAGCGCCGCGGACATGGTGCCGACGGCGTCGAGCTGGCGGGTCAGCTGCTGCAGCTCGGTCCGGTCCCGCAGCATCACCACCCAGCCCAGATCCTCGCGGCCATGCAGGGCCTTGCGGGCGCTCGCCACCAGGACCCGGCCGCCGGCGACGAGTTCCACGGCATCGCCCTCGGCCGCATCGGCCCGGGTCAGGGCTTTGAGCTGCGCCGGGACCGGAGCCGCGGCCCAGGCAGTGCCCGCGAGGTCAGGAACGCCGAGCAGCCGCTGGGCGGCGGCGTTGAAGACACTGACCCGGCCGTCGGCCGCGACGCCGATCACGCCGTCGTCGACCCCTTGCAACACGGCCACCTGGTCGTGGACGAGCGTGCTGATCTCCTCGGGCTCCAGCCCGAGGGTGAGCCGCTGGAGCCGCCGCCGCAACAGGAAGGAGGCCAGCACGCCGGCCAGGAGCGCCCCGGCGGCCGTGACGGCGATGGGGAGGATGTCCCGGGCCAGGCTCTGGCTGATCGTTTCGGTGGAGTAGCCCACGCTCACCTCGCCCACCACCGCCGTGGAGTCCGGGGCGAACACCGGGACCTTGGCCCCGGCGGACGGACCCAGCGTGCCCGTGTTGCGCGTGGTGACCTCCTTGCCGGCAAGGGCCTCGGAGGGGTCGGTGCTGACCTTTTCGCCCAGCCGTTCCGCGTCCGGGTGCGCCAGCCGGATGCCGGTCTCGTCCGTGATGACCACGAACAGGGCCCCGGTGCGGGTGCGGGCGCCCTCGGCGGCAGCCATCAACGGGCCGGCCAGCAGCTCTGCCGCCGGGGGAGCGGCGGGCAGGGCACTGATGGACTGGACGTCTGCCCGTACCGAGGGGTCCGAGGCCACCGTCCGGGCCAGGGTCAGCGCCTGGTTCTCCGCTTCGCGGCCCAGCCGGTCGTAGGTCAGCCAGGCGTGGACGGCGCTGCTCAGCAGGACCACGAGCGCCACGACGCCGAGCTGCAGCAGCAGTGTCTGGGTGGAAAAGCGCAGGGCCGGCAGGGGTGTGCGGCGCTTCATCGGGCTCCTGCCTGGTGGTCGATAGGGACGTGAGCAAAATGCGCAAAATGCGTCCAATAAGCAGTATGCCAATCAATTGAGCCAAAGGCCCAGCCGTGACGGGCGCCACTCTAACGTCTGTAGTGCGCATCACACCGGAGTGGTGTCATTCAAAGAAGAAGGAGCCGGCCGTGCTGGTATTACTAGGATTCGCCATGATCGCGGTATTCATGGTGCTGATCATGACGAAGAAGTTGACGCCCGTATTGGCGCTCATCATCGTCCCCACAATCTTCGGGCTTTTCGCCGGCGCGGGCCTCGGCATCGGGCCCATGGTCATGGATTCCATGAAGTCCATGACCTCCACGGCAGCGCTGCTGATGTTCGCGATCATCTACTTCGGCCTGATGATCGACGTCGGACTCTTTGACCCTCTGGTCCGGTTCATCCTGCGCAAGCTCGGCAACGACCCCGCCAAGGTGGTCCTCGGCACAGCCATCCTCGCCGCAGCCGTGTCCCTCGACGGCGACGGCTCCACCACCTTCATCCTCACCACCGCGGCGATGCTGCCGGTCTACCTGCGGCTCAAGATGAGCCCCGTGGTCCTGACCTGCGTGGCCGGCCTGGCAAACGGCACCATGAACATCCTGCCGTGGGGCGGTCCCACCGCCCGCGCCGCCACCGCGCTGAAGCTCGATGTCAACGATGTCTTCGTTCCCATGATCCCGTCCCTGATCGCCGGCCTCGTTGTGGTGCTGGTCTTCTCCTGGCTGCTCGGCCTGCAGGAGCGCAACCGCCTCCGCGCCGTTGCGCCGGAAATCTGGGGCGTGCCGGACTCGGCTGAAGGGTTCGACGGCGGCAGCGGCAGCACGGCCGGCGGTTCCGGAACCGGCCGCGGCCGCAAGGGCTCCGGCCCCGCAGGAAACTCGCCGGCCGGGCTCTCCCCGGAGGGATCCTCCGTTGCAGTCCTGGAACGCACCGACGTCCTCGTCGATGACCGGGACTCCGCCATGGCCGACACCGCCCTGGACCCCAACCGCAAGACCCTCCGCCCCAAGCTGTTCTGGTTCAACCTCGGCCTGACAGTCGCGGTCATGGTGACGCTGGTCGCCAACATCATTCCGCTGCCGTTCGTCTTCATGGTCGGCGCCGCCATCGCCCTGCTGGTCAACTTCCCCAACGTCAAGGACCAGGGCGCCCAGCTGATCGCCCACGCACCCTCGATTGTCGCCGTCGTCAGCATGGTCATGGCCGCCGCGGTCCTCACCGGCGTCCTCAACGGCACGGGCATGGTCAAGGCAATGTCGGAATGGCTGGTCCAGATCATCCCGTCCGACATGGGCCCGCTGATGGCCGTCATCACCGGCGTCCTGAGCATCCCGATGACGTTCTTCATGAGCAACGACGCCTTCTACTTCGGTGTCCTGCCGGTCCTGAGCGAGACGGCTGCCCACTACGGCGTCAGCGCCGCCGACATGGCCCGGGCCTCCATCACCGGCCAGCCCTTCCACCTGCAGAGCCCCCTGGTCCCGGCCATCCTGCTCCTGGTCTCCCTGGCCAAGGTGGACCTGGGCGACCACCACAAGAAGGTCCTCTGGCGCACGGCCGTCATCTCCCTGGTCATGCTGGGAGTAGGAGTCCTCACCGGAGCCATCGGCATCGGCTAAGCCCCCCACGAGATGACAGTTCCCGGCAGTGTTTGCACAAAACATTGCCGCGAACTGTCATCTCGGCGTCCGACGGTAACCGCAGTTCAATCAACGTAGACTGGGACGGAAAATAATCCGAACTTGCAGGGGAGATCCATGGCTGCGATCAACCGCGACGACGTCGCGCATCTCGCGCAACTCGCGCACATCGAGATGAGTGCCGAAGAGCTCGACAGGATGGCTGGCGAACTCGCCGTCATCGTCGAATCAGTGAAGTCCGTCAGTGAAGCTGCCGGTGACGACGTCCCGGCCACGTCGCACCCGATTCCGCTGACCAATGTGTTCCGCGAGGACGTCGTGGGCCACACATTTACGGCCGAGCAATCCCTCTCCGGTGCCCCCGACGCGTACGAAGGCCGTTTCAAGGTCCCGGCAATCCTGGATGAGGACTAAGACCATGACTGAGAACAACGAACTGATCCGCCTCTCCGCCGCCGCGCTCGCCGAGAAGCTGGCCGCCCGCGAGATCACCGCCGTCGAGGTCACCCAGGCGTACCTGGACCGCATCGCCGCCGTCGACGGCAAGGTCCACGCCTTCCTGCACGTCAACACGGATGAGGCGCTCGCCGTCGCCGCCGAAGTGGACGCGATCCGCGCCGCGGGCGGTGCCGCCGCCGACGAGCTCCACGTCCTCGCGGGCGTGCCGATCGCCGTCAAGGACCTCATTGTCACCATCGGCCAGCCCACCACGGCCGGCTCGAAGATCCTCGAAGGCTGGAACAGCCCCTACGACGCCACCGTCGTCGAGCGCCTGCGCGCGGCCAAGATGCCGATCCTGGGCAAGACCAACTTGGACGAGTTCGCGATGGGCTCCTCCACCGAGCACTCCGCCTATGGCCCCACCCATAACCCGTGGGACCTGGAGCGCATCCCCGGCGGTTCCGGTGGCGGCTCCGCTGCCGCCGTCGCGGCCTTCGAAGCCCCGCTGGCCCTGGGCACGGACACCGGCGGGTCCATCCGCCAGCCCGGCGCCGTCACCGGCACGGTCGGCGTCAAGCCCACCTACGGCGGGGTCTCCCGCTACGGCGCGATCGCCATGGCCTCCTCGCTGGACCAGATCGGCCCGGTCTCACGAACCGTGCTGGACTCGGCCCTGCTGCACCAGGTGATCGGCGGGCACGATCCGCGCGACTCCACCTCGCTCCCGGACCCGCTGGAGGATCTCGTCGCCGCGGCCCGGACCGGCAACGTCGAGGGCATGAAGATCGGCATCATCAAGGAGCTCCACGGCGAGGGCTACCAGGCCGGCGTCGAGAACCGCTTCAACGAATCCCTCGAGCTGCTCAAGGGCGCGGGCGCCGAGATCGTCGAGGTCTCCTGCCCCAACTTCAAGTACGCCCTGGGCGCCTACTACCTGATCATGCCCTCGGAGGCCTCCTCCAACCTGGCCAAGTTCGACGGCGTCCGGTACGGCCTGCGGGTCCTGCCCGAAGAGGGGCCGCTGACGATCGAACGTGTCATGGGCGCCACCCGTGCGGCCGGCTTCGGTGATGAGGTCAAGCGCCGCATCATCCTGGGCACGTACGCCCTGAGCGCCGGCTACTACGACGCCTACTACGGCTCGGCCCAGAAGGTGCGCACCCTGATCCAGCGCGACTTCGAGGCCGCGTTCGCCAAGGCCGACGTGCTGATCTCCCCGACGGCCCCCACCACGGCCTTCAAGCTCGGCGAGAAGCTCAACGACCCGCTGGCGATGTACCTCAACGACGTCGCGACCATCCCCGCCAACATGGCAGGCGTGCCGGGGCTCTCGCTGCCCGGCGGCCTGGCCGATGAGGACGGACTGCCGGTCGGCATCCAACTGCTGGCCCCGGCCCGCCAGGACGCCCGGCTGTACCGCGTCGGCGCGGTCCTGGAATCCCTGCTCGAGGCGCAGTGGGGCGGCCCGCTGCTGGACAAGGCACCGTCACTGACAGCAACTTCCCTTAATGATGCCGTCGCGAGCCACGGAGGTTCACACTAATGACTGACGCAACCCTCAGCTTTGAAGAGGCGATGGAGAAGTACGATCCCGTCCTGGGCTTCGAGGTCCACGTGGAGCTCAACACCAAGACCAAGATGTTCTCCTCCGCGCCGAACGTCTTCGGCGACGAGCCGAACACCAACGTCAACGAGGTGGACCTGGGCATGCCCGGCGTTCTCCCTGTGGTGAACAAGACCGCGATCGAGTCCTCGATCAAGATCGGCCTGGCGCTGAACTGCAAGATCGCCGAGAAGTGCCGCTTCGCCCGGAAGAACTACTTCTACCCGGACACCCCGAAGAACTTCCAGACCTCCCAGTACGACGAGCCCATCGCGTACGACGGCTACCTGGACGTCGAGCTCTCCGACGGCACCGTGTTCCGCGTCGAGATTGAACGCGCGCACATGGAGGAGGACGCCGGCAAGCTGACCCACATGGGCGGGGCCACCGGCCGCATCCAGGGCGCGGACTACTCCCTGGTGGACTACAACCGCTCCGGCGTGCCGCTGGTCGAGATCGTCACCAAGCCGATCGAGGGCGCCGGCAGCCGTGCCCCCGAGCTGGCCAAGGCCTACGTCGCCGCCGTCCGCGAGATCGTCAAGAACCTCGGCGTCTCGGACGCGAAGATGGAACGCGGCAACGTCCGCTGCGACGCCAACGTCTCGCTGCGCCCGCACGGCCGCGAACGCTTCGGCATCCGCTCGGAGACCAAGAACGTCAACTCGCTGCGCGCCGTCGAACACGTCGTCCGCTACGAGATCCAGCGGCACGCCGCCGTCCTGGACTCCGGCGAGCCGGTCACCCAGGAAACCCGGCACTGGCACGAGGACACCCGCACCACGACGTCGGGCCGGGCCAAGTCCGATGCCGACGACTACCGCTACTTCCCGGAACCGGACCTGGTCCCGATCACCGCGTCCCGCGAATGGGTCGAGGAACTGCGCGCCACCCTGCCCGAGCCGCCGGCGGCCCGCCGTAAGCGCCTGCAGGCCGACTGGGGCTACTCGGACCTGGAATTCCGTGACGTCGTCAACGCCGGCGTCATGGACGAGATCGAGGAAACCATCGCCGCCGGCGCCACCGCCACCGTGGCCCGCAAATGGTGGATGGGTGAGATCGTCGGCCGTGCCAAGAACGCCGACGTCGACCCCGGCCAGCTCGGCGTCGCACCGGCCACCATCGTGGAACTGAACAAGATGGTCGAGGACGGCAAGATCAACAACAAGATGGCCTCCGAGGTCCTGGACGGCGTGCTCGCCGGCGAGGGCACCCCGGCGGAAATCGTCGAGCAGCGCGGCCTCGCCGTGGTCTCCGACGACGGCCCCCTCCTGGAAGCCATCGACGCGGTCCTGGCCGCGCAGCCCGGCGTCGCGGACAAGATCCGCGCCGGCAAGGTCCAGGCGATCGGCGCGATCGTCGGCGGCGTCATGAAGGCAACCCGCGGGCAGGCGGACGCCGGCCGGGTCAAGGAACTGATCCTGCAGCGCCTCGGCGTCGAAGGCTAGGTCCTAGCCACCCACTAAATCGGTCATGATGGTCTGCAATGCTTCGCAGACCATCATGACCGATGTGCGTTTAAGGTTCTCCGGCCTGGCCAGGAGGTCAATCCGGCGCCGGGTGCTGATGCCCTCCAGCGGCCGCAGCACGATGTCCGGATTCAGCACGGGCCGCGCGGTGTGCCGCGGCAGCAGGCCGATCACGCCGCCGGCCGCCACGAGCGCCGCCACGGTCGAATAGTCGTTGATGCGGTGCACAATGTTCAGCTCGCGGCTGGAGACGGCCGCGACGGCGGAGAGCACGTCCGCGGGGGAGTAGCCTGCCCGGCTGGTCACCCACGGTTCGCCCACGACGTCGTCCGCCGTCACCGCCCGCTGTCCGGCCAGCCGGTGCCCCGCGGGCAGGGCCACATCCAGCGGCTCGTGCGCCAGCGGGATCACCGCGACGCGTTCCTCGGGCCAGCGCGGGCTGTGGTCCATCCGGTGCGCCAGCACCAGGTCATAGCGCGCCGTCAGCGCCGGGAAATCCTGCTGGGCCACGTCCTCGTCCGAGAGCAGGATCCGCGGCTGGCCGGGGCCATCCAGGAACCGCGCCAGCGGCGCGAAGAGCGCCTGCCCAGCGCTGTGGAAACCGCTGAGTGTCACCGGAGCGACCGGCGAGCCGTGGTACGCGCCGATCGCCATCTTCGCATCCGCCATGGCGCTCACGACGGCGGCCCCGGCGTCCGCCAGGACCTGCCCCGCCTCCGTCAGCACCAGGTTCCGGCCCTCCTTGCGGGTCAGGGGCACCTCAACGGTCTTCTGCAGCGCGGCCAGTTGCTGGGACACGGCCGACGGGGTCACGAGGAGGGTTTCGGCGACGGCCTTGACGCTGCCCAGGGCCCCGAGTTCGCGCAGCATTTCCAGCTGGTGGATTTCCATGCCAGCCATTCTATGCAACAGCCATTGCTAATTCGTCGATTGAGAAAAAGTCGGTTGTGCTAATGCTTTTGGATGGGTCTAATGGGGTGAGTTGTCCCACACGACCGCATCCTTTCCGATGCGTTCCACACAGTTAGGCAGGCCCATGAAGGCTCTCTACAAGGCCGGCGCCCACGCAGGCTTCGAACTCGTCGACCGTCCCGAGCCGGAGACCGGCCCCGGCGGCGTCAAGATCCGCGTCATGACCACCGGCATCTGCGGCACGGACCTGCACATCCAGGCCTGGGACGCCTGGGCGCAGGGCATCATCAACGCCCCCCTGATCGCCGGCCACGAGTTCTACGGCGAGGTCGTGGAAATCGGCGAGGACGTCCTGGACGTCAAGGTGGGCGACCGCGTCTCCGGCGAAGGCCACATCGTCTGCGGGATCTGCCGCAACTGCCGCGCCGGCCGCAGGCAGATGTGCATCAACACCGTCAGCGTCGGCGTCCAGCGCGACGGCGCCTTCGCCGAGTACGTCGTCATCCCCGAGACCAACGTCTGGGTCCACCAGGACCCGTCCGTCACCCCGGAACTGGGCGCCATCTTCGACCCCTTCGGCAACGCCGTCCACACCGCCCTGAGCTTTCCGCTGGTCGGCGAGGACGTCCTGATCACCGGCGCCGGCCCCATCGGCCTGATGGCGATCGCCGTCGCCCGCCACGCCGGCGCCCGCAAGATCGCCATCACCGATGTCTCCGCCCCCCGCCTCGAACTGGCCCGGCAGCTCGGAGTCGACCTCGCGATCGACGTCTCGAAGATGCGGGTTAAGGACGCCCAGCGGGAACTGGGCATGCGCGAAGGCTTCGACATCGGCATGGAAATGTCGGGACACCCCACCGCGCTGCCTGAGATGATCGACAACATGAACCACGGCGGCCGGATCGCGATGCTGGGACTGCCCAGCCAGTCCATCGACATCAACTGGGGCAAGGTGGTCACGCACATGCTGACCATGAAGGGCATCTACGGCCGCGAAATGTTCGAGACCTGGTACGCGATGAGCGCCATGCTCTCCTCCAACCCGGCCCTGCACGCGAACATCTCGGCCGTCGTCACGGACACGCTGCCGGCCACCGACTGGGAAAAGGGCTTCGAAGTGGCCCGCGCCGGCATCGGCGGCAAGGTGGTCCTCGACTGGACCGTCTTCTAGGCCAGCCACTTTTCAGAACCCCTTCCCGACCCGCACGCATTTTGCCCCCGCATCCAACCAGCTGAGGAGCCAACCCATGTATTCAGCCATCAAGGACCAGCTGCAGCACGAACTCGATGAGATCCGCAGCGCCGGCCTGTTCAAGACCGAGCGGCACATCGACTCGCCGCAGGCCAACCGCATCAAGGCCGGGCAGATCGGCGAGTCCGGTGCCGACGTGCTGAACTTCTGCGCCAACAACTACCTGGGCCTCGCGGACCACCCGGAGATCATTTCCGCCGCCAAGACCGCGATGGACGAGCGCGGCTTCGGCATGGCCAGCGTCCGCTTCATCTGCGGCACCCAGGACCTGCACCTGGCACTCGAGCAGCGCGTCTCGAAGTTCCTCGGCAACGAGGACACCATCTTGTTCTCCAGCTGCTTCGACGCCAACGGAGGTGTCTTCGAGTCGCTCTTCGGCCCGGAAGACGCCGTCATCTCCGACGCTCTGAACCACGCCTCCATCATTGACGGGATCCGGCTCTGCAAGGCCCAGCGCTTCCGCTACGCCAACCAGGACATGGCCGACCTCGAGGCGAAGCTGATTGCGGCAACCACCCAGGAGAACCCGGCCCGCCGCAAGATCATCGTCACCGACGGCGTCTTCTCGATGGACGGCTTCCTGGCCCCGCTCGAAGCGATCTGCGACCTCGCCGAGAAGTACGACGCCCTGGTCATGGTGGATGATTCCCACGCGGTTGGCTTCATGGGCGCCACCGGTGCCGGCACGCCGGAGCACGCCGGAGTCTCGGACCGCGTGGACATCTACACCGGCACCTTCGGCAAGGCCCTCGGCGGCGCCTCCGGCGGGTACGTCTCCGGCCGTAGCGAAGTCATCGCCATGCTTCGCCAGAAGGCCCGCCCGTACCTGTTCTCCAACTCGCTGGCCCCGGCGATCGTCGCGGCCACGCTCAAGGCCCTGGACCTCGTGGAGAACTCCGGCGAACTGCGCGGCAAGCTCTTCGCCAACGCGGAGCTCTTCCGGAACCGTATGAGCGAGGAAGGCTTCGACCTGCTTCCCGGCGAGCACGCGATTGTCCCGGTCATGTTCGGCGACGCCGTCATGGCGGCCAAGGTGGCCGACGCCATGCTCCACCACGGCGTCTTCGTCACGGCATTCAGCTACCCGGTGGTCCCCAAGGGCGCCGCCCGGATCCGCGTCCAGCTCTCGGCCGCGCACAGCGCCGACGACGTCGAAGCCTGCGTCCAGGCATTCGTGCGCAGCCGCGCGGCGGTGGCAGCAGCCTAGGCGGATCCCAGCGGCCGGACCCCAGTTCAGTCACAGGGGTCCGGCCGGTTCGTCCTCGCCTGTTCATCCCGGCTTCCTCCACTGCTTGCCCGCGGGAGATGCCCAGCCCCGGCGGCCATGACTGGACATGCCCGTTCATCGGGCTTCATCCGCTGCTTGCCCGCGGGACATGCCCAGCCCCGGCGGCCATGACTGGACATGCTCGTTCATCGGGCTTCATCCGCTGCTTGCCCGCGGGACATGCCCAGCCCTGGCGGCCATGAGTGGACATAATGCCACTATGTCCACTGGCCGCGACCAACGGCGGGCATGTCCCTAGCCGGCGGACGGCAGCGATGGATATGTCCCAGTCGTGCGCGCCAGGGGAGGGCATGTCCAATGGTGCGGGCGTTCGTGCGCGGCCGCGCGACGATCGCCGCAGACGGAGTGGCCTGATCCCAGCAGCCGGACCCAGTTACACGGACCCGGCCTAACCTCTCGGGACTTCTCCAAGTGCGCGGCGGCCTTCCCTGCTCAGCAGTGACTATGGTCGGGGCGGGAGTAGCTGTAGGGTTTTCGGCACCCGCGAACTCCAGTTGGGAACGCGGGCCGTGAATCGAAATTGGGGGAATAGAAGTTGCTGTTGCTGGCTGGTGCCGAGAGCGTGAATCCGATCGTCCCTTCTGTGTGGGAGGTCTTGGTCATTGTTGCCGGCATGATCTGTGCCGCAACTTTCATTGGTGCGCTGATCAGCATCGCGCGGAGCACCAATCACACGCCGTCCGGCCGGGCGCTCTGGCTATTGGTTGTGTTCGCGCTGCCAGTTTTCGGACTAATGCTCTGGTTCCTCGTGGGACGAACGAATTCGCAGGCGGGACGGTCGGGATCCTCCTGAGCCTGCGGGTGGTGGGCGGCCCATGGGAACGTCTTCTCCGGCAGCCTAACGCGGGCGCAGCCACTACAGTTTCACCATGATGTTTCAGACGGACAGACTCATTGCCCGCCAGTTTGAAAAGACAGATCTAGATGACTTCGCAGCACTTTGCGCGGACGTCGCGGTCATGCGATTTGTCGGCGATGGTTCAACGCTGGAGCGGGCAGAAGTCGCCCTCTGGATAGATGTCTGTCAGGAAAAATACGCGCAACGTGGATATGGCACGTCAGCCATTTTCGAACGGTCCTCGAAAGCCTTTGTCGGCTACTGCGGCGTGGTGAGGGCGCCGGATCGGGACTTCGATGAACTCACCTACGTCTTTCACCGGAAGTTCTGGGGCGAAGGCTACGCAACCGAAATCGGGCGGGAAATGCTCGCCCACGTCTTCAAAATCTCCCCTCTCCGGTCAATCTCCGCAACTATTGACCCAGGCAACGGGCCGTCCAAGAAGGTCGCGGCCAAACTCGGAATGGTGGAGATGCCATCTGCCGACAACACCGTGAGCCACTGGACTCTTCAGCGCCCTGGAACCTGACAACAGCCACGGCAGTGACGGCGGAACCTGCCTCATGCCCGATGGACCCCGGGGGCCTGCACACGCTCGTGTCCTGCAAACGGCCGCCGCGCGGGAATTTTCTTTTCGAAATCAGGTCCACAAATTCGCCTCAATTCTCCCATGTGACTTGAAATTGCCCGGGATTTTTTCGGGGGTCAGACCTGCCCCCTGAGGCCGTACCAGACCGGGATCGGAGTCGGGCAGAAAGGACTCTGTTACGGGCATTCTTACGGCTCTGACCTCGTGTTTCTTCTCACGGCAGGCATCCTTGCGGGCCCGGCGGCGGCGCCAATAGCGTGGATCAGGACCCGCCCAACGAGCCAAGGACTGAAATGCCCGCACCCGCCGTCACGGATCCACGCCCAGCCGCTGCCACGGGCAGCCGGATTCCCCTCCGAACAGCCCTGACTTCCGGGCTCCGCTGGGATTTACCGGCGTCCCTTGTGGTGTTCCTCGTAGCGGTTCCGCTGTCACTGGGCATCGCGGCGGCGTCCGGCGCGCCGGTCATGGCCGGGCTGATCGCGGCGGCCGTCGGCGGGATCGTGGCCGGCACCCTCGGCGGTTCGCCCCTGCAGGTCAGCGGCCCCGCCGCAGGCCTGACCGTCATCGTGGCGGGCCTGATCGACCAGTTCGGCTGGCCCGCCACCTGCGCCATCACGGCAGCTGCGGGTGTCCTGCAGGCTCTGCTCGGCTTCGCGAAGGTCGGCCGGGTGGCCCTGGCCATCGCCCCGGTGGTCGTGCACGCCATGCTGGCCGGAATCGGCATCATCATCGTGCTGCAGCAGACCCACGTGCTGCTCGGCGCCGAGGCCGGCGAATCAGCCTGGCAGAACGTCAAGGCCCTTCCGGCGAGTGTCGCCTCGCTGGACCCCCAGGCCGCGGTCCTGGGCGCCGCCGTGATCCTGCTGCTGCTGGGCTGGAAGTTCATGCCGGCGTCCTTGCGGCGCATCCCGGCACCCTTGGTGGCGGTGGTCGCCGCGACGGCGCTGTCGCTGCCCTTGGCGTCCGACGTCGACCGCATCACTTTCGACGGGTCCTTGCTGGACGCGCTGTCCTTGCCTCAGCTGCCGGGCGGACACTGGAGCGCCGTCGTCGTCGGCGTCGTGACGATCGCCCTGGTGGCGAGTGTCGAGTCGCTGCTCTCCGCGGTGGCCGTGGACCGGATGCACCATGGCGACCGAACTAATTTCAACCGTGAGCTCGTCGGCCAGGGCGCGGCCAACGTCACGTCCGGCATGCTGGGCGGCCTTCCCGTCACCGGGGTGATCGTGCGCAGCGCCACCAACCTCGAAGCCGGGGCGCGGACCCGCAAGTCCGCCATTCTTCACGGCGTCTGGGTCCTGGTCTTCTCGCTTCTGCTGGCAAGTGTCATCGAGCTGGTTCCGGTGGCTGTCCTGGCGGGCCTGCTGATCATCATCGGGGTGCGGCTGGTGAAGGTGGAGGACTTCACCACGGCCCGCGTCACCGGAGACATGGCCATCTACGCCGTCACGCTGCTGACCGTGGTGTTCGCGAACCTCCTGGCAGGGGTGGTCACCGGGCTCGCCCTTGCCATGGCGTCCGTCCTGTGGCGGGTTGTCCGCGCCGGGATCCACGCCGAACCGCTCGGCGCGCGGGACGAACAGCGCTGGCGGGTGGTCATTGACGGCTCCTGCAGCTTCCTGTCCCTGCCCCGCCTCAGCCACGTGCTCGCGTCCGTGCCGTCGGGATCGCACGTGACCGTCGAGCTGGAGGTGGACTTCCTCGACCACCCGGTCCATGACACCCTGGACGCCTGGCGCCGGCGCCACGTCAGCAACGGCGGCACCGTGGAGATCGAGGAAAGCGGCACGGCCACGCTTCGCCAGGCCCAGGACCGCCCGCCGGCGCGCGGCAGTTCACGCTCGGCGCTCCGTGGCGGATTCGCCCCCTGGCGCAGCTGGCAGCGGCACGGGCGGAGTGGCCATGCAAGCACGACGCCCGAGACGCCCGACGTGCCCGGCCCGCTGAGCCCGGTGCTGGCCGGCGTGGACAGCTACCACCGCCGGCACGCGCACCTGCTCCGTCCCCACGTGCAGGAACTCTCCGCCGGGCAGGACCCGGACACGCTGTTCCTTACCTGCGCCGACTCCCGGCTGGTGCCGAACCTGATCACCAGCAGCGGGCCCGGAGACCTCTTTACCGTCCGCAACGTGGGCAACGTTGTAGGTAACGCCGCGGGCAGCGAGGGCCTTGATCCCTCGGTGGCGGCCGCCCTCGAATTCGCGCTCAAGGAGCTCTCCGTCAAGTCCGTGGTCATCTGCGGGCACTCCGGTTGCGGGGCGATGTCCGCCCTGATGGCCGAGGCGGAGACGACGCCGTCGACGACGCCGGAGCACGCGCCGTCGTCGACGCCGGAGCACCCGGCCGGGCACCCGTGTGAAGCTGAGGCCGGGGCCGGCCGCACCCCGGTCGACGTCTGGCTGGATCATGCCCGGCCGAGCATGGCCGCGTTCCGTGCGGGCCACCCGGTGCAGGCCGACGCGGCCTACGCCGGTTACGGGGAGGCGGACCAGCTGGCCATGGTCAACGTCGCCATCCAGCTGGAGCAGCTGGGGCGGCACCACAGCCTGCAGCAGGCCTTGCGGTCAGGCGAGCTGCACCTGACAGGCCTGTTCTATGACATCGCCACGGCACAGGTGCTGCAGGTGACCCCTGCCGGCATCAGCCACCTGGACCCGCTGCCCCGGACCACCGACGGCGCGGGCCGCACCAGCGGCGGAATCGGCGTGGCCTGACGGGGACCATCTGACCTGACACGGGACCATCTGCAAGGATGGACCTATGTCAGCTCATTACGATGTCGTAATTGTCGGCGGCGGTATCGCCGGACTGTCCCTTGCCTCCGCCCTCGCCGGGCAATGCAGCGTGGCCCTGATCGAAGCCGAGCAGACCCTGGCCTACCACACCTCGGCCCGCTCGGCCCGGCAACTGATTCCCAGCTACGGCCCGCCCGTGGTCCAGGAACTCACCGCCCGGACGCTGGACGTCATCGCCGCCCAGGACGCTGACCGCCCGGAACCGGTGCTCTCGCCGCGCAGCTTCATGCTGATCGGGGACGACGCCACCGTCCAGGCGGAGGCCAGCGGCCACATGCGCCGGATCACCCACGCCGAAGCACTGGAGCTGTGCCCGGCGCTTGTCCCGGACTCCTTCAGCGCCGCCGGCCTGGACACAGGATCTTTCGCCTGCAACGCCCCCGTACTGCTCGAGGACCACCGGCGCCGTGCCGAGGCCGGCGGCGTGGACATCATCACCGGCGCAAGGGTCCATTCGGCCCAGCGCCTCGGCACCGGCTGGGAACTGGGCGCCGGGCAGGAAGGCTTCCAGTCCGCCGTCGTGGTCAATGCCGCCGGGGCCTGGGCGGATGAGCTTGCCGTCCTCAGCGGCGTCGAAAAAGTCCAGCTGCAGCCGTACCGGCGCACCGCGGCGATCGTCGACGTCGAGCATCCCCTCCCGGAGTCCAGCCCCTTTGTGGCGGCGGCCGATGACAGCTTCTACTTCCGGCCCGAACACGGCCAGATCCTGATCTCGCCCGCGGAGCACGTGCCCAGCGGCCCCGAGGACGCCCGGCCATACCCCGGCGACATCGAACGGCTCGTCACCCGGCTCAACGCCATCACCACGCTCGGGATCAGGGGCGTCCGCCAGGCCTGGACGGGGCTGCGGACGGAGGCGGCCGACGGCGTTCCCGTGGTGGGGTTCGACGCCGAGGCCACCGGATTCTTTTGGCTCGCCGGGCAGGGCGGATACGGTTTCCAAACCTCCTCCGGCATCGCCGAACTGGCCGCCGGGCTGATCCTCTCCGGAAAAGGCGCCGGCCAGGGACCCGCCGCCACGGTCCCGCCCACCGAGGCCAGTCCGGCATCCCGGACAGCGGAAGCGCTGGCCGCGACCCGCTGGTCCATCCGGCGCTGAAGAATGGACCCATGAGCACCCTCATCACCAATATCGCCGAACTGATGACCCAGGACGCGGAACACCGCGTCCTCCGCGACGCGGCGGTGGTGATCGAGGGCGAGCGGATTTCCTGGCTCGGCCCCGCATCCGAGGCGCCGGCGGCCGACGAGGCCGTGGACGCCGGCGGCCGGGCGCTCCTGCCCGGCTGGGTTGACTCCCACACCCACCTGATCTTCGCGGGGGACCGCACCGCCGAGTTCGAGGCCCGGATGGCGGGGGAGAGCTACAGCGCGGGCGGGATCGCCGTCACCACCGGCGCCACCCGGAGCACGAGCGACTACGACCTCACCCGCCTTGCCATGGGCCGCGTCGCGGAGGCCGTCGCCCAGGGCACCACCTACCTGGAGACCAAAACCGGCTACGGCCTGGACCTCGAGAACGAGGCCCGCAGTGCCCGCATCGCCTCCACCGTCGCGGACGAGGTGACCTACCTTGGGGCGCATCTGGTGCCCGCCGGGGCGGACGCGGAGGAATACACCGAGCTGGTCTGCGGGCCGATGCTCGCCGCGGTCCGGCCCTACGTCCGCTGGGCCGACGTCTTTTGCGAGCAGGGCGCCTTCAACGAGGAGCAGTCCCGCCGGGTGCTCCTGGCCTGCAAGGCTGCCGGGCTGGGGCTGCGGGTCCATGGCAACCAGCTCGGCGAGGGCCCCGGCGTCCGGCTGGCGGTGGAAGTCGGCGCCGCGAGCGTGGACCACGTGAATTACCTGTCGGCCGCGGACATCGAAGCCCTCGCCGCCAGCTGGTCCGGGTGGGACGCCGACGGCGGCTCCGGCTCCGGCAAGGGCACCGGCGGCTCCGGCACCCGCGGCACCGTGGCCACGTGCCTGCCGGCCTGCGACTTGTCCACCCGGCAGCCCCTGGCCCCCGGCCGGGAACTGCTCGACGCCGGCGTGCAGATCGCTTTGGCGTCCAACTGCAATCCCGGCACGTCCTACACGAGCTCCATGGCGTTCTGCGTAACCACCGCCGTGCTGCAGATGCGGCTCAGCGTCCATGAGGCGGTCCGCGCCGCGACGTATGGCGGCGCGCTGGCCCTCGGCCGGGAGTCCGGCAACGACGTCGACGGCGAACGTGCGGTGGGCTCGATCGCCGTCGGGCACCGCGCGGACCTGCACCTGCTCAACGCGCCGTCAGCGACGCACCTTGCTTACCGGCCCGGCATCCCGCTGACCCACGCGGTGTGGCGGGCCGGCGTTCCGCAGAAGCTCCGGTAGCGCCGGCGGTCCGCCAGGGCCGGCTAGAACATCATGGGCGGAGCGTCGAGGACTGTTTCGTCCACGCGCCGCAACTCCCACTGCGTGAAGGGCTTGTCGAGCTCGTACTTCCCGCGGGCAGTGCGCAGCAGGGTGCGGACCTCGGCGTTCTCCGGGTTGTTCAAGGACTCGAAATATTCCACGGACCAGTGGAACCAGCGCATGCAGAACAGCCGCATGGTCAGCCCGTGGGTCACAAACAGGGCGTTCGGGGCGTAGTTGGGCTTGGACCAGTGCCGGTGCAGGGTTTCCATGAAAGAGGAAATCCTGTCGTACACATCGGAACCGGACTCGCCCTCGCGGAAACGGTAGAAGAAGTGCCCGTAGGCGTTACGGAGTTCCTTCTGGTCCTCAATGTCGCCGGCGATCTGAAAGTTGGCCCAGTCCTGTTCCCGCAGCCGCGGTTCCTCGATCACCCGCTCCACGAGCGGGCCAAGATTGAGCGCCTCGAGGGTCTGGTAGGCGCGCAGATACGGCGAGACGTAGACGCACACCGGCCGCCCGTCCAGCTGGCGCTTGACCTCCTCGCCGGCCGCGGTCGCCTGCTCCAGGCCAAGCGGCGTCAACGGAATCCGGTAATCCGGAACACGGTTGTAGATCGAGGTATCGGCATTGGCGGCAGACTGGCCGTGCCGGATCATGATGATTTTCCGGGGCGCACTCATAATCCCCAAGCATAGGGCTCCCAAAATGCCGGCGGTGCCCGCGCGGCCTGCACCACGCGGGCACCAGCAAACTATCGGCAACTGCAGGCAAGATAGAAACATGTTGGTTCCCTCCCGCCGTCGGCTGCGGTTCGAAGTGTTGATTGTCCTGGGGTTGTCGCTGGGGCAGTCCGCGGTCTACTCCCTGGTGCAGCTGCTGGACAAGATGACCACGGCGCCGCTGGCCCAGGGGACGTCCACGCTGAACCGTTCGCAGAGCACGCGCGAATACTTCGACCTCACCTACCAGGTGCTGGACATCTTCTTCGCCCTGGTTCCGGTGGCCCTGGTGATCTACTTCCTCACCGAACACTGGCCGGCCGGTGTGCGCGGAACCTCGGCGTTCCGAAGGATCGGCTTCGACTTCGCCCGGCCCGGCAAGGACCTCCTGCAGGGCCTGGGGCTCGCCGCGCTCATCGGCATTCCGTCCCTCGGGCTCTACGCCGCCGGCCGGGCGCTGGGGATCACGACGTCGATCATCCCCAGCGCCCTGGACGCGTACTGGTGGACCGTGCCGGTGCTGGTCCTGTCCGCGATCCGGCACGCGGTGGTCGAGGAAGTCATTGTGGTGGCGTATCTGCTGGACCGGCTCGGGAAACTGGGCTGGAGCGTGCCGGCGGCAGTCATCGCCAGTGCCCTGCTCCGCGGCAGCTACCACCTGTACCAGGGGTTCGGGCCGTTCATCGGCAACGCAATAATGGGCGTCATCTTCGCGTTGTTCTACATCCGGACCAAACGGGTGATGCCGCTCGTGATCGCGCACGCCATCCTGGACACCGTTGCGTTCGTGGGGTTCAGCCTGTTCGGCAAGGCCGTGGGCCTGGGCTGAGGGGTTGTTCTGGACGACGGGCGTTAAATAATCTCGGCCGCCATCTCCTGGGTGACATCGTTGGCACCTAGGGGATGGCGGCCGAAGCGTGGGGCGGGTGGAGCGTTAGATCGTGACCGCTCCGGAGGCGGTCTCGAAGGTGACCGAGAGGATGCCGGGCGTGCCGTGCGGTGCGATCCAGTTCACTGCGACGTCTTCCAGCGGCTTTTCAACCGGCTCGCCCAGCCATTCCGTCACGCGCGCTGCCGAACCGGCAATGGTCAGCGCGGACATCTTGACCTCGCTCGCGTAGGCGTTGGACGGGTGCAGTCCCGGGTCGCCCTCCCACTTGAGCATGTAGGGCACCTGGGGGTCGGCGATGAGCCCCAGGATGCCGATCTGCTTCCAGACCAGTTCACGGCCGTCCGGAAACTTCCGGTTGCCGTTCACGGCCGCGCGGCCGAGCCGCTCCTCGAACGGGGCGAGATCGTCAACTTCGACGCACCACCCCATCCAGCCGCCGCCCGCTTCGGAGCGTGCCCGGACAGCCTGGCCAAAGGGGGCCTTGTCCGACGCCGGGTGGTTCAGGACCTCCACGACTTCCAGGTACTTGTGTCCCGCGAGCGGGATAATCATGTTGCGTGTCCCGAAACGGGGGTGCACTCCACCCTTCACGGCTTCGACGCCGAGGGCAGACGCAATACGTTCAGTGGTGGCTGCCAAGCCATCGTGTTCACAGGCGTAAGAGACGTGATCCATGCGCATGCCCTCATCTTGGCACTTTGTGATGGACCTCTCAGCTTAGGCTCACCTTACCGTCGTGGGATGTCCAGTGCTACCTGCCGTTGCATCCCGAGAGGCATCCTGGACCGGCGCCTTCATCTTCGTCACAAAGCTATCCAGCGCTCCGCCGCCATTCCTACACTGAAGCAAGGTCATGAGTGCCAGCGCAAAGCCCCGGTTTGCTGGCCGGCAACCCTCGTCTCGCGGTGGGGTGCCCCGGGTGAGGACCCGGCCGTCCGGCGCCCGCCGGAAGGCAAGCGCGGCGTCTGCGCCGGTACGAGCCGAAAGGCCCTGGCCGGTGCTGTGCCCAGTACCCTCAGGAGCGTCAATGTCCACTGCCTGGTCCTTTGAAACCCGCCAGATCCACGCCGGCCAGGAGGCCGACTCCGCCACCGGCGCGCGGTCCCTGCCGATCTACCAGACGACGTCGTTCGTGTTCCCTAGCGCCGAAAGCGCCGCGAACCGCTTTGCACTCGCCGAACTCGCGCCCATCTACACCCGGATCGGCAACCCCACCCAGGATGCCGTCGAACAGCGCGTGGCCAGCCTTGAGGGCGGCCTCGCGGCCCTGCTGCTCAGCTCCGGGCAGGCCGCCGAGACGTTTGCGATCCTCAACATCGCCGAGGCCGGGGACCACGTGGTGGCCAGCCCCAGCCTCTACGGCGGAACCTACAACCTGCTCGCCCACACGCTGAAGAAGTTCGGCATCTCCGTGACCTTTGTGGAGGACCCGGACAACCTGGACCACTGGCGGGACGCCGTCCAGCCCAACACCAAGCTGTTCTTTGGCGAAGTGGTCTCCAACCCGCGCCAGGACGTGCTGGACATCGAAGGCGTGTCCGGGGTGGCCCACGAGGCCGGCGTGCCCCTGATCGTCGACAACACACTCTCCACCCCGTACCTCATCCGTCCGATCGAGTGGGGCGCGGACATAGTGGTCCACTCCGCCACCAAGTACCTGGGCGGCCACGGCGCCGCGATCGCCGGGGTGATCGTGGATTCCGGCAAGTTCGACTTCGGCAAGGACCCCGCCCGGTTCCCGGGCTTCAACACGCCGGACCCCACCTACAACGGCCTGGTCTACGCCCGGGACCTCGGTGCGGACGGCGCACTGGGCGCCAACCTCTCCTACATCCTCAAGGCCCGCGTGCAGCTCCTGCGCGACCTCGGCTCTGCCGTGTCCCCGTTCAACGCTTTCCTCATTGCCCAGGGCATCGAAACGCTGAGCCTGCGCGTCGAACGGCACGTGGCCAACGCCACCAAGGTGGCGCAGTGGCTGGAGGCAAGGGACGACGTCGAATCGGTCGCCTACGCGGGGCTGCCGTCCAGCCCCTGGTATGAGCGTGGCCGCAAGTACGGGCCCAAGGGGACCGGCGCCGTCGTCGCCTTCAACCTCGCCGGGGGAGCGGATGCCGGCAAGCGGTTCGTCGATGCCCTCGAGCTGCACTCCCATGTCGCGAACATCGGCGATGTCCGCTCCCTGGTGATCCACCCGGCGTCCACCACGCACAGCCAGCTCTCGCCCGAGCAGCAGGAGATCGCCGGGGTCAATCCCGGGCTGGTGCGGCTCTCGGTGGGCCTGGAACACATCGATGACATCCTCGCGGACCTCGACGCCGGATTCCGCGCCGCCAAGGGCGCCTGACCGGGCGCTTTGGTAGCCGCCGGCCCCGAGTTCGCCGGAACCCGTCGCAGTCGCCGTAACCTTCCGGCGACTGGGCAGGCTTCCGGCGAACTCGGCGGGCTGGATCGACGTGGGCCTGGATCGATGTGGGGCTTGATCGACGTGGGAACCGCCGGGCTGTCACACGGGAGTCACAATCTTCGTCATTTCCGCACCCCGTTTCGTAGACTCGTACCAGGTCATGAGTGCCAGTGACAGCCCCGGCTTGCTGGCCGGCAACCCTCCATTTGCGGCGGGGTGCCCCGGGTGAAGACCTGGCCTGCCGGTCAGCTGACGGCAGGCAAGCGCGAAGATAGGTCCTCATTATGACGATTGCCGTCACCCGCAGTGGTGAATCCGTAACCCAGCCATCCCCGAACCCTGTTGCCGCCGCAGCGGCCTTGGATAGAACGCCGGAAGACAGGCCGGAAAGCAGGCCGATCCACGCTGCTTCCCCTGTGCCGGACGGCACGGTCCAGGATGGCACGGTTCAGGACGGCACAGTCCAGTACGTCAGGATCGGTGACCTGCAGCTTGAATCCGGGATCCTGCTGCCGGATGTGGTCCTCGGCTTCGAGACGTGGGGGACCCTGAACGCGGACGCCTCCAACGCCGTCCTCATTGAACATGCCCTGACCGGCGACACCCACGTGACCCGCGGCGCCAGCGAGGAGCCCGGCTGGTGGGAGCAGCTCGCCGGACCCGGGGCTCCCGTGGACACGGAGAAGTACTTCGTCGTTTCGGTCAACATCCTGGGCGGCTGTTACGGTTCCACCGGCCCCTCCACCCCGGCGCCCGACGGGCGCCCGTGGGGATCGCGGTTTCCGCTCGTCACGTTGCGGGACACCACCGCCGCCGAGGCCCGGCTGGCCGACGCCCTGGGCATCGGAAGCTGGTATGCCGTGGTGGGCGGCTCGCTCGGCGGCGCCCGCGCCCTTGAATGGGCCGTCACCTACCCGGACCGGGTCCGCCGCTGCGCCGTGATTTCCGTCGGCCCCAGCAGCACCGCCGAACAGATTGCCTTTGCGCAGGCCCAGACCCTGGCCATCCGGCAGGACCCCCATTTCAACGGCGGGAACTACTACGGCGGCCCGGAGCCCGAAGCGGGGCTGGCCCTCGCCCGCCGCATCGCCCACATCACCTACCGCTCCGCGGCCGAACTGGACGGCAGGTTTGGCCGGAACCCGCAGGCGCCCGAGGCGCCGCTGGAAGCCGGATCGCTGGCCGGACGCGGGCGCTATCAGGTGGAAAGCTACCTGGACCACCAGGGCAGCAAGCTGGTCCGGCGCTTTGACGCCAACAGCTACATCGCCATTACCGAGGCGCTCATGAGCCACGATGTGTGCCGGGGGCGCGGAAGCCTGCCGGAGGCGCTTGCCCCGGCCACCGCCGAGTTCCTGGTGGCGGCCGTGGACTCGGACCGGTTGTACTTCCCGGCCCAGACCCGCGAACTGGCCGATGCCCTGCCGGGCGGTGCGGAACTGCACATGATTCAGGCTCCGATCGGCCACGACGGCTTCCTGACCGAGATCGGGCAGCTTGGCGGCCAGCTGCGGGAGACCTTCTTCGGCCACTAGGCGTCGCGTTCCTGTGCATTTTTGCAGATGCTCTCTGCACTAATGGTCGTTGTGGCTCAGTGCCCGCGGACCCATACTCGTTGAGAATAACGCTGTGTGTGCTAACTCACACAAATTTTCAGCCCAATGGTCCACGGGGTGTCGAAGGCGACACCGAAGGAGTTCTCATGAGCACGGAAAACGCCGCCGCAACGCGCGCAGACGAGCCAGACGTCAAGACGTCCGGCCTGAAGAAGGTGGTGGCGGCCTCGATGGCCGGCACCGTGGTGGAATGGTACGAATTCTTCCTCTACGCATCCGCGGCCACGCTGGTCTTCGGCAAAACGTTCTTCCCCAATTCAGGCACGGAACTGGACGGCATCCTCGCGGCGTTCCTGACCTACGCCGTCGGCTTCGTCGCCCGCCCGATCGGCGGGATTGTGTTCGGCCACTTTGGCGACAAGTTCGGCCGCAAGCAGCTGCTCCAACTCAGCATCATCCTGGTGGGCGTGTCCACCTTCCTGATGGGCTGCCTCCCCACCTTCGCTCAGATCGGCTACTGGGCCCCGGCGCTGCTGGTGTTCCTGCGCTTCGCCCAGGGCTTCGCCGTCGGCGGTGAATGGGGCGGCGCCGTCCTGCTCGTCGCGGAGCACAGCCCGAGCAAGTCCCGTGGCTTCTGGGCCAGCTGGCCGCAGTCAGCCGTCCCGCTCGGCAACCTCTTCGCCACCGCCGTGCTGTTCATCCTGTCCTCCGTGCTGTCCTCCGCGGACTTCCTCGGCTGGGGCTGGCGGGTCGCCTTCTGGCTCTCGGCCGTGATTGTCCTGATCGGTTACTACATCCGCACCAAGGTCAGCGACGCCCCGATCTTCCTCGAAGCACGCAAGGAGGTTGAGGCCGGCCACAAGGGCTACGGCGTTGCCGAAGTCTTCCGCCGCTACCCCCGCGGCGTGTTCACCGCCATGGGCCTGCGCTTCGCGGAAAACATCCTGTACTACCTCGTGGTCACTTTCTCCATCACTTACCTCAAGACGGTGGTCCACGCCGACACCTCCCGGATCCTGCTGCTCCTGCTGGTGGCGCATGTGGTCCACTTCTCCGTGGTGCCCATGGTCGGCAGGCTCTCGGACAGCCTGGGCCGCAAGCCGGTCTACATGGCCGGCGCCGTTCTCGGTGCGACCTGGGGCTTCTTCGCCTTCCCGATGATGGACACCGGCAACGATTTCATCATCCTCGCCGCGGTCGTCATCGGCCTGCTCTTCCACGCCCTGATGTACGCCGGCCAGCCGGCCATCATGGCCGAGATGTTCCCGACCCGCATGCGGTATTCCGGTGTTTCCCTTGGCTACCAGGTGACTTCGATCGTGGCCGGTTCGCTGGCGCCGATCATCGCCGTCGCCCTGCTGGGCCAGTTCAAGTCCTCGGTCCCGGTAGCCATCTACCTCATGATCGCCTGCGCGATTACCGCCGTCGCCGTGTTCTTCCTCAAGGAGACCCGCGGCATTTCGCTCCACGACGTCGACGCCGCCGACGCCCGGGGCACCGCAGACCTCCTCGCCGCCGGCAAGCGGTAGTTCCGCCCGAGGAGACCCCGCCAGGAATAACCGCAGTGGGGGAGGCTGCCCGGGTCCGCGCACCGCGCGGACCCGGGCAGCCTGCGTTTAACGACCCGGGCAGCCTGCGTTTACGCGAGCTCAGGCGGACAGCACGTCCTGCCGCTCCCGGATTTCGCCGCGTATCGCCTCGAGCACGGCGCGGACCGGGGCCGAGCGCAGGGACTCGGGCCGGGCGACCGCCCAGATCGGCAGCTGGCGCTGGAAATCGTCCGGCAGGACGGGCAGGAAACCGGACCTGCCCGCCACGAGGAAATTGGGCAGCAGTCCTATACCGGCTCCCCGCCGTACCGCCTCGAGCTGGGCGAAGACGCTGGTGGCTTGGAAACTGGACCGCGGCACGGGCAGCTGCGTGGAGCGGTGGCCCAGCTCCGCGACCTGCAGCGCCGATTCCACGTACGAGACAAACCCGTGCTGCCGGACGTCGTCGAGCGTTGCCGGAAGCCCGTGCTCCTGCGCGTAGCCGAGGCTGGCATACAGCCGGAGGAAATAGTTGCTCAGGAAGATGGCCCGGGCATTGGTGGTCTCCATGTTGCCCACCACCACTTCCAGGTCCACGCCGGAGCGGTTCTGGCTGACCTTGCGCGTGGCGCTGAGCAACTCCACGTTGAGCATGGGGTTCGCCCGCTGCAGCCGGACGAGGGCCGGGGCCAGGAATTCGGCGCCAAAGCCGTCCGGGGTGCTGATCCGGACCAGGCCGGACACCACATCGCCGGACCGGGCAATGCTGCTGGACAGGGCGCCCAGCGTGCCCTCGATGGCCTCGGCCGCGGCGACGGCCTGGCTGCCGAGCTCGGTCAGCTCCCAGCCATGCGGGCTGCGTTCCAGCGTCCGGCCGCCGAGCTGCTTGTCCAGGGCCAGGACGCGGCGGGAAATGGTGGTGTGAGTGGTCCCGAGCGTCTCGGCCACCGCGTTGAACCGGCCCAGCCGGGCCACCGTCAGCAGGATCAGCAGGTCATCGGGGCTCGGAAGCCGACGCAAGTCCACTTGTGGTCCCTCCTCAGCGGGTCTGTCGTCAACGGATACGGAAGCCCACGCCGCCTGTGTGCATTCATGCACATACCCTCTGTGATTTTTTGCCTTGATTGCACTCTAGCAGGATGTGATGGTGGACACAGAGGGTCTCGGCTTTCACGCCGCAGCGCACCGCAACCACCAAGCAAAGGAGCTTAGGCCATGGCAGTTATCGCCTGGATCGGACTGGGAAACATGGGCGGGTCCATGTCGGTCAACCTCGCGCAGGCCGGACACGAGGTCCGCGGCTTCGACCTCAACGCCGCAGCCGTTGCCGCCGCCGAGGCCGGGGGAGTCAGGGCCGCCGGCAGCATCGCCGAGGCCGTCGCCGGTGCCGACGTCGTCTTCACCATGCTGCCCAAGGGCGAGCACGCCCGCGCTGTGTACCTCGGCGAGGACGGCGTCCTGTCCCACGCGGACACCAAAACCTTGCTGGTGGATTCCTCCACCATCGATATTGCCTCCGCCCAGGCCCTGCACGACGCCGCCGCTGCCGCCGGCTTCCGCTTTGTCGATGCGCCCGTCTCCGGCGGGATGAGCGGCGCGAAGGCCGCCACCTTGACGTTCATGGTCGGCGGCGAGGCCGGCGCCGTCGCCGATGCCACCGAATACATCCGCCCCATGGCGGCGAACATCATTCCCACCGGCGGCGCCACCACCGGCCAGGCCGCGAAGATCTGCAACAACCTCATGCTCTTCATCAACCTTGCCTCCACCGCCGAGGGAGCGGTCCTCGCCGAGCGGCTCGGCCTGGACAAGCAGGTCTTCTGGGACATCGCATCGGTCTCCTCCGGCGACAGCTGGGCGCTGCGCACCTGGTATCCCGTGGCCGGCGTGGTGCCCACCGCGGCATCGAACAACGACTTCGCCCCGACGTTCACCACCGAGCTGGCTAACAAGGACATCGGCCTGGCCATCAGCGCCGCGCGGGATACCGGCACCCCGCTGGAACTCGGCGAGCACGTCCAGCAGCTCTTCCAGCGGCTCATCGACGCCGGCCAGTCCGGCACCGACTGCTCCGCCATCGTCAAGCTCGTCGACGGCTCCTTCGAGTCCGCCAACTAGCCCCCACCCCTTTTAGAAAGAGAACCACCCCATGGAACGCATTCCGCACTTCATCAACGGCGCCCTGATTTCCGACGCCGAGCGCTTCGGCCCGGTCTTCAACCCCGCCACCGGCGACCAGGAGAAAGAGGTTGCCCTGGCCTCAGCCGCCCGCGTCGAGGAAGCCATCGCCGCCGCCCGCGCCGCCCTGCCCGGCTGGCGCGCCACGAGCCTGGCCAAGCGCACCGGCATCTTCTTCAAGGTCCGCGAACTGCTCATGCAGCGCCGCCCCGAACTCGCAGCCCTGCTCACCAGCGAGCACGGCAAGGTCCTCTCCGACGCGGAAGGTGAAATCACCCGCGGCCTGGAGAACATCGAGTTCGCCACCGGGCTGTCCCACATGCTCAAAGGCGAACGCTCCGAGCAGGTCGCCGGCGGCGTCGACGTCCACTCGGTCCGCCAGCCGGTCGGCGTCGTCGCCTGCATCACGCCGTTCAACTTCCCGGCGATGGTGCCGCTGTGGATGATCGGCAGCGCCCTTGCCTGCGGCAACACCGTGCTGCTCAAACCGAGCGAAAAGGACCCGTCCTCCGCCATCTTCATCGCCGAGGTCTTCGCCGAGGCCGGACTGCCGGCAGGGGTGCTCAACGTGGTCCACGGCGACAAGGAAGCCGTCGACGTCCTGCTGGAACACCCGGAGGTCAAGGCCATCAGCTTCGTGGGCTCGACGCCGATCGCACAGTCCATCTACAAGCGCGCCGCCGATCACGGCAAGCGCGTCCAGGCCCTGGGCGGGGCGAAGAACCACATGGTGGTCCTGCCGGACGCGGACCTGAACATGGCCGCCGACGCCGCCGTCTCGGCCGCCTACGGCTCCGCCGGGGAGCGCTGCATGGCCGTCAGCGTCCTTGTCGCCGTCGGCAGCATCGCGGATGAACTCGTGGACGCGATCAGCACCCGGATGGCCACCCTCACGATCGGTCCCGGCACGGACCCGGCCTCCCAGATGGGCCCGCTCATCACCGCCGAGCACCGCGACAGGGTGGCCTCCTACGTCGCCGGCGCTGCCAACGAGGGCGCCACCGTGGTGGTGGATGGCCGGGAGCACGAGTTCGACTCCAACGGCTTCTTCATCGGCGTCAGCCTGATCGACCACGTCAAGCCCGGCATGAAGGTCTACGACGACGAGATCTTCGGCCCCGTCCTCTCCGTGGTGCGGGTCGAAACCTATGCGGACGCCGTAAAGCTGGTCAACGACAACGAGTTCGGCAACGGCGTGGCCATCTTCACGCGCGACGGCGGCGCGGCGCGGCAGTTCGAGTTCGACGTCGAGGCCGGCATGGTGGGCGTCAACGTGCCCATCCCGGTGCCGGTGGGCACCTTCTCCTTCGGCGGCTGGAAGAACTCGCTCTTCGGCGACACCCACATGTACGGTCCGGAAAGCATCCGTTTCTACACCCGCGGCAAGGTGGTGACGACGAGGTGGCCGGACCCGGCCACCTCGGTGATCGACCTCGGCTTCCCCCAGGTCGACTGACCCCGCGTTGCCCTGGTCTGTCGCCGGTATAGGGCTCCGGGATTAGAGTAGGCAGCCAGGGACAGCCACGATCCGGGAGGCACCATGACCACGCTCATCAACCGCCCCAACACGGCATTGCTCGTTGTCGACATGCAGGTCGGCGTGGTCGCAGAGGCCTACCGCCGGGACGCCGTCGTTGCGACCATTGCCGCCCTCGTGGACAAGGCGCGCGGCGCCGGGGTGGAGGTCGTCTGGGTGCAGCACAACTCCGAGGAACTGCCCCGGGGAAGCGACGGCTGGCAGTATGTGCCCGAGCTCATCCGGCGCGATGCGGAGCCGCTAGTGGCCAAGGAATACAGCGACGCCTTTGAGGCGACCGACCTGGAATCCGTGCTTGCCGACCGCGGCATCGGCCGCTTCTTCCTGGCCGGCGCCCAGACCGACGAGTGCATCCGTTCGACCCTCCACGGCGCGATCACCCGCGGCTACGACGTCACGCTGGTGGCCGACGCCCACACCACTGAGGACCTGACCGACTTTGGCGCTCCGCCGCCGGAACTCGTGGTGTCCCACACCAACCTGTACTGGCAGTATCACAAGGCACCTGGGCGGACCGCAGGAACAGTCAAAGCGGCCGACGTCGACTTCGCTGGCCGTTCATGATCTGGCCCGTCAGAACCTAGCCCTTCATGATTTCAGCGCGCTGGGCCATGTAATCCTCCATGGACAGCTTGCCGTCGCTGTACTGCTGGTCGAGTTCGGCGAGCTTGCGCGCCCGGTAGCCCTGCGGGGCCGACGGCGCCTGCGGCTGTGCCGCTTCCGGTGCCGGGGGAGTCTGGGCTGCCTGCCGCTGCGGCTGCGGCGGGTTGTTCAGGTATTCGGGGCTGTCCTCGAAGGGAACCGGGGACTGGTAGCCGGCCGGACCGGAATATGGCGGGTTGGGGTACTGCTGGCCGGGGTACGGCTCGGTCGGGAACGGCTGGTTGGGGAACCGCGGGTTCGGGAACTGCGCGTTCGGGTACTGCTCGTTTGGGTTCTGCTGGTTCGGGTACTGCCCGTTTGCCGGTCCCGGCTGCCTGGGAGCGCCCAGCTGGCCGAAGCCGCCAAAGTAGTCCTGCTGGGTGTAGCCATCGCGCGGCTGGTTGCTTTGGTTGTTGCTTCCCGGGGTTCCGGGGAACCCGCCGAACTGGCCAGGAGTGCCCTGGTTCCGGCCGCGGGCGGACCTGCGGTAGAAGCGCATGGCGACGGGAATCAGGAACGACAACACGATGATCCAGAAGAACATACTGCTCACGGTATGGGGCCTTTCAGCTGCTGGGCCTTCTCGTCTGCGGGCTCAAACATCGGGCCGGAGAAGTGTTCCTCCAGCTTATGCCCCGCAGGCTCAGGACCGTACCGCGTCCTCGGCGCCGGGCGGTCCTTCGCCCGAGCCCAGCGGAACGCCGGGGCCGAACACCGGCCCAGCCAGGGGCCGCTTGGCCGTCACGCCGTCTCCCGAGGAGCGGTGCCGCAGCCGCCGCACCACCCAGGGCACAAAATACTCCTTGGCCCACACCAGGTCCCCGCTGCGCGCCTCGCGCCAGCTGCGCTGCGGCAGCGGCTTGGGGGAGAGCGGCTGCAGGGTGTGCTGGACATTCAGGGAGTCCAGCACCATGGCCGCGATGGTGTGGTGGCCCAGCGGTGAGAAGTGCAGCCGGTCAACATTCCACATCTGCGGATCATTGAGCTGTCGCAGCGACCACATGTCCGCGATCACGGCGTCGTGGCGCGCGGCGATGGTGCGCAGGTTCTCGTTGTAGATGGCCACCTTGCTGCGGATCCGGCCCAGCACGGTGGAGCCGGTGTCAGGGCCGTTAAACAGGACCACGGTGGCGCCACCCAGGCTCAGGATCTGGACCACTGAGTCCAGCTTTTCGGCCAGTATGTCCGGATCGCCACCCGGGCGGATGAGGTCGTTGCCGCCGGCTGAGAGTGTGATGAGGTCCGGCTTGAGGGACAAGCAGTGCGCCATTTGCTGGTCCACGATCTGCTGCAGGAGCCGGCCGCGGACAGCCAGGTTGGCGTAGGCGAAGTCGTTGTGCCCGCGGCTGAGTTCTTCGGCCACCCGGTCTGCCCAGCCCCGATGGCCGCCAGGGCTGGCCGGCTCCGGGTCGCCGATGCCTTCGGTAAAGGAGTCGCCCATGGCCACGTAGCGGGTCCACGGGTGGGTTACGACGGTATCCGCCGAAGTGTCCGCTGAGGTGTCTGGTGAATTTTCCATGGCTTCGGTTTCGCTCACCCTCTTATCCTGCACTGTTCACGTTAAGCTACGCCACCGTAGGTTGTTACCGTCGGGTAACTGTAAGAATGGTTCCATGACTCACGCTGATGCCCTTCCCGCCCCCGTCGTCCTGTGGTCCAAGCCGGAGCAGGAGCGGGCCGGCAAACCGCTGCTGGTCCTGCTGCACGGCTACGGGGCCAACGAACAGGATCTGCTCAGCCTGGGGGAGATGCTGCCGCAGGAATTCGCGGTGGCCTCGCTGCGTGCCCCGCTTCCCATGGGTCCGGGCTTCACCTGGTTCCCGCTGACGGCGTCCATTGACTATTCGCTCGACGCCGTCAAGGTCGCCGCGGCGTATGTGCAGGACTGGCTCGACGGCGTCAAGGCCAACCACCCGTCGGTGACGCTGCTGGGGTTCTCGATGGGCATGGCCATGGCGACGACGCTGCTGCGGCAGCGCCCGGCGGACTTCGCCGCCGTCGTCGGCCTCTCAGGCTTTGTCATCGACGCCGGCGATGACCCCAGCTTCCACGACGGCGAACTCGACGGCACCGTGCCGCTGTTCTGGGGCCGCGACCAGCAGGACCCGGTAATCACCGAGGACAAGATCGACTTCACCGTCGGCTGGGTCCGCAAGCACGTGAAGCTCACCAAGGTCCTCTACACGGGCATGTGGCACGGGATCAACCAGCAGGAAATCGGCCACGTCTCCGAGTTCCTCACTCACGTCGTGCTCAACTCCAAGAAGTAAGCGCACCCGGCCAACAGCCGCGCCCCAACAACCGGGCGCGCCGGCCGCTAGGAGGCTGCGGGCGCGCTGATCCGCACGGTCCGGTTGTTGACGGTGACGGTGTCGCCGTCGTGAAGCTGGCGGCCGCGGCGCTCGTCGATTTCGCCGTTGACCTTGACCAGCCCGTTCTTGATCAGCTCCGCGGCCTCCACACCGTCCTCGACCAGATTCGCAAGCTTCAGCAACTGGCCCAGCCGGATCATGTCGTCGCGGATAGTAATGTCTTCGAATTCCGAATTGCTCATATAGGCAATGATGCCTGACCAAAGGTGACACCCATGACCCACACCCCCCGGCTCCCGCTCATCGCGGGGCTGCCCATCGCCGTCGCGGCGGGGCTGTTCATCCCGCTCCAGGGCCGGATCAACGGCGCCCTCGGGGTGGCGCTGGGGGACGGCATCGCCGCCGCCGTCGTCAGCTTCAGCACCGGACTGGTGGTGATGGCGGTCATTTCCCTGGCGCTGCCGAAGGGCCGGGCCGGGCTGGCGCGGATCGTGCCCGCGGTGCGGGAGCGGCAGTTTCCGCCCTACTACGTGCTGGCCGGCTGCATCGGGGCCCTCTTCGTCTTCGCCCAGTCCTTCACTGTGGCGCTGCTTGGCGTCGCCCTCTTCACCGTTGCCGCCGTGACCGGACAGACCCTCAGCGGCCTGCTGGTGGACCGGCTCGGAATCGGGCCCGCGGGGAAGCGGCCCATCACCGGCATCCGGGTGCTGGGCAGTGCGCTGACCGTCGCCGCCGTCGCATGGGCCGTGTCGCCCCGGTTCAGCGCCGGGGAGTCCGGGGTGCAGCTGCTGCTTCCCCTGCTGCTCCCGGTTCTGGCCGGCTTCCTCATGAGTTTCCAGCAGGCCATGAACGGCACGGCCACCGTCCACTACGGGTCCCCGATCGCTGCGACGCTGGTGAACTTCATCGCCGGAGCCACCCTGCTGTGGGTGGCCTGGCTGATCAAGCTCGCCGTGGCCGGCGCCGGCAACCCGCTCCCGGCGCAGTGGTGGCTGTACCTGGGCGGCCCGCTCGGCTGCGTCTTCATCGGCGTCGGCGCCCTCCTGGTCCGCAGCCTTGGCGTGCTGGTCACCGGGCTCGGGATGATCGCCGGCCAGCTGCTGGGCTCCCTCGGACTGGACCTGATCCTGCCCGTGCCCGGGACCGTGATCGCGCTTCCGACTGTCCTCGGCACCGTGCTGACACTTGGCGCCATCATCCTGGCCACCCTGCCCTGGCCGCGGGGCGCGCTGAAGCGGTAACC
Organism: Arthrobacter sp. 2MCAF15; assembly: GCF_052115605.1. NCBI lineage: Bacteria > Bacillati > Actinomycetota > Actinomycetes > Micrococcales > Micrococcaceae > Arthrobacter > Arthrobacter sp. 2MCAF15. The sequence continues at coordinate 135,898 of NZ_JBFRGZ010000008.1, forward strand.
GGTAGGCTTGGAGATTGCATCGCCCAGACGCATCGCATTGTTCGTATCACCCCGCCCGGTAACCAGCCGGTGACCGGGGCTGACACCGCGGACCGCACCCAGCGGCCCTGTACAAAATTGGAGTTCCCATGGCAGCAAAATCCGTCCTCGACCAGATCATTTCCCTCGCCAAGCGCCGGGGATTCGTTTTCCAGGCCGGTGAAATCTATGGTGGCTCCCGTTCTGCCTGGGACTACGGGCCCCTCGGCGCCGAGCTCAAGGAAAACATCAAGCGCCAGTGGTGGCAGTCCGTGGTCCGCGGCCGCGACGACGTCGTGGGCCTGGATTCCTCGGTCATCCTGCCCCGCCAGGTGTGGGAGGCCTCCGGCCACGTGGATGTCTTCTCCGACCCGCTGGTGGAGTGCCTGTCCTGCCACAAGCGCTACCGCGCGGACCACCTCGAGGAAGAATACGAGGAGAAGAAGGGCCGTCCCGCCGAGAACGGCCTGAAGGACATCGCCTGCGCCAACTGCGGCACCCGCGGCCAGTGGACCGAGCCCCACGAATTCTCCGGCCTGCTCAAGACCTACCTGGGCCCCGTCGCCAGCGAGGAAGGCCTGCACTACCTGCGGCCCGAAACGGCCCAGGGCATCTTCGTGAACTTCGGCAACGTCCTGACCACCTCGCGGAAGAAGCCCCCGTTCGGCATCGGCCAGATCGGCAAGTCCTTCCGCAACGAGATCACGCCGGGCAACTTCATCTTCCGCACCCGCGAGTTCGAGCAGATGGAGATGGAATTCTTCGTCGAGCCCGGCACCGACGAGCAGTGGCACGAGTACTGGATGAAGGAACGCATGTCCTGGTACACGGGCCTGGGCATCCGCGAAGAAAACCTGCGCTTCTTCGAGCACCCGCTGGACAAGCTCAGCCACTACTCCAAGGGCACCACGGACATCGAATACCGCTTCGGGTTCCAGGGCTCGGAGTGGGGCGAGCTGGAAGGCATCGCCAACCGCACCGACTTTGACCTCTCCACCCACGCCAAGGCCTCCGGCGCGGACCTGAGCTACTTCAACCAGGCCACGAACGAGCGCTACACCCCGTACGTGATCGAGCCGGCCGCCGGCCTCACCCGCTCGTTCATGGCCTTCATGATCGATGCCTACACCGAGGACGAGGCCCCCAATGCCAAGGGCGGCGTGGACATCCGCACCGTGCTCAAGCTCGACCCGCGCCTGGCCCCGGTCAAGGCAGCTGTGCTGCCGCTGAGCCGCAACGAGGATCTGTCCCCGAAGGCCAAGGACCTCGCCGCGCAGCTGCGCAAGAGCTGGAACATCGAGTTCGACGACGCCGGCGCCATCGGCCGCCGCTACCGCCGCCAGGACGAGATCGGCACCCCGTTCTGCATCACCGTGGACTTCGAGACCCTGGACGACCAGGCCGTCACCATCCGCGAACGCGACACCATGAGCCAGGAACGCGTGTCCCTGGACAAGGTCGAGGGCTACCTGGCCGCGCGGCTGATCGGCGCCTGATCATGGCCATCGAATACCGGGAGTGGCGGGAGGGCGACGACCTCGCGCTGCTGGAAGTCTGGGGCGGTCCCGAGACGGTCCAGGCCGGACAGTTCCGCGGCACGCTGGCGCCCTCTGGCAACTCGCCGTGGCGCCGCTGCATTGTGGCCGAGGACGTCGTGGACGGTGTCGCCATTCCCGTGGCGGCGGCCGTGGTCCACGAGGCCTCACTGCATCCGGAACGGCTCTGGGCGTATGTCGAGGTCGCCCGGGACCACCGCCGCGCGGGCCTGGGGTCCACGCTGCTGAGCATGCTGCGGCACGAGGCCGCCCAGGCGCCGTCGGGAGTGTCCAAACTGCGCTGCAAGGTGGAGCCGGGCACCCCCGGGGCGGCGTTTGCCGAGGCCGCGGGACTGGCCCCGATCCAGCGGTCCCGCCTGATCGTCGTGGACCCGGCGCCGCTGAAGCTGCCGGTGTTCGGCGACGGTTCGGAGTCCGCGGCCACCGATCAGGTCGAAGACCTGGCCACCGGCTCGGTGGAGCTCAGCGACGTCGTGGGCCGCTATTACACCGCCGTGCACGGCTGGGACAGTCCGGGGGAGCTGAGCGTTGCCACGGTGCAGCGTTTGTTCCTGGATGATCTCAGCGGCGCCCACGGTGCGATCGTGCTGCGGGCGCCCAAGGCCAGTGCCTTCGGACACGGCGTCGCGGCCAGCCGAAAGGGCCGGCTGGAGGGCTTTGCCATCAGCTACGCGCAGGGCATTCCCGGCGCCGACGCCGACGGCTCCGGTGCGGCCTCGGGCGAGCCCACTGAGGTTTTCCTCGGCCACGAGCCCGCATTGGGCACGGAGGAAGCCCTGACCGCCGTCCGGGATCTTTTGGCCCTGATCGCCTATCAGCATCCGGTGATGCTGGAACTGGACGATGCGATGACCGCCCTGCGCGCCGCCGTCGAGCCGCTGCTCGAGAGCGGCAAGGCCCATGTCCAGGGCTCGGAAACTCTGGTTGTCTCCGACCCGGTGTAATCCGCAACCGAACTGACCTTATAACCCGATTGACCCGCAGCTGGCGGCCGTTATGAAGCGTGATATCGGCCGCAGCTGCGGGTCAGTTGTCGTTTAATGGCGCAGCGTCAGCACCGCCAGCAGCGGAAGTGGGGCTTATCGGCGCCTGGCACCTGCGCGCCGCGGGCCGTCGGCCTCGTCGAGCCGGCGTCGTTCCTCTTCTGTCGGGGCGCCGCCGCCGCGTCCGGCCGGCATCCACCAGGCTCCCGGCGCCGGGTTCAGCGGGAAGTCTGCAATCCCGACGTCGATCCCGTCCTGGAGGGTCCTGGCCAGTCGCGCCGTTGCGGGCTGGGCGTCGTCTGCCGGGTCCGGGAGCGAGCCCGGAAGCAGGGGTTCGCCCACGTGGATGCGGACCGGGGCACGCCAGGCACGCCACGGCGAGAAGGCGTGGTGGCGGGTCATCAGCCGGTGGGCGCCCCAGACGGAGACCGGGATGATCGGTACGGCGGCCTCGGCGGCCATCCGCACGGCGCCGGTCTTGCATTCGCGGACCATGAAGCTGCGGCTCACGCCGGCCTCGGGCAGGATGCCGATGTACTCGCCCTCCTTCAGCCTGGCGACCGCGGCATCGTAGGCGTGGGTCCCCGAGCCGTAGCCCACCACGACGTGCCCGGCCGCGCTGACTGCAGGCCCGGCAAACCAGTGGTCGGCGGCTCCTTGCGTGATGAGGAAGCGCAGCTGGGCCCGGTTGTTCCACCACAGCAGCATTTCGGCGAAGGCAAAGTCCAGGTAGCCGAAGTGCGTGATCGCGATGACGGCCCCCTGGCCGGGCACCACCGTGCGCGACGGGCCGCGGGCGGAGACCTTCAGTGGGGAAGCATACTGCGGGGAGGCCACTGCCGGTCCGGGGTGCGGCAGGTGCTCCTGGCCGGTGATGAGGACGCGGATCCGGAACAGCCAGCGCAGCGCCAGCCCGGTACGGACAATGAAACGGTAGAAGCGGTCGCTGGGCTGTGGCCTCCACTGCCTCGGCCGCCACCGCCTCGGCCGCCAGCCCAGGACGGAACCGGCGCCGGACCCGGCCTGCCCCCGCACGTCAGTGCCCGCCGGCCTGTTGCCCGCCGGCGTGGTGTCCGCCGGCCTTTGGGCCGCCTGTCCGCCGGGGCGGCAGGGGCAGGAAGCCGGACGTGGATTCGATGTACTCCTTGTATCCGGGCCGAGCCGACATTGCCTTTTCCGTCAGCGGCTTCCCGGTCTTGCCGGCGAGTGTCCAGATCATCAAGGCGGGGGAGAGGATTGTCAGGACGCCGGGCCACGAATCGGCCGCCACGAGGAAAAGCCCGGCCCAGACGGCGGCGTCGCCGAAGTAGTTCGGATGCCGGGTGTAGCGCCACAGGCCGGTGTTGAGGACGGTGCCGCGCCTGGCGGGATCGGCCTTGAACCGGGTCAGCTGCCAGTCGCCGACCGTCTCGAACACGAAGCCAAGGATCCAGAGGAAGACGCCGGCGAAGGCCAGCCAGCCCACGCTTCCGGTGGCGAACATGCCGACCTGGATGGTGAGCGAGACGAAGAACATCACCACGCCCTGGGGCAGGTAGACCCGGCGCAGGGCATAGACATTGCGTGATCCCGGAGCCGCGGCGAGCATGGCCACATAGCGCGGATCCTCGTGGCCGCCACGGGCACGAAGCCCGATGTGGACAGCAAGGCGGATGCCCCACACCGCGTCCAGGACAAGAAGCAGCAGCCGGCGGCCGGCGTCACCGTACCCGGCGGAGAGCGCCCAGGAGATGCCGGCCACCACCACGAAGCCAAGGCCCCAGACGGTGTCAATGACGGAGTGCCGGTTCTGCCGCACGGCAACCGCGAAGGTCAGCGCCAGCAGCACCACCAATCCGGCGATGACCCACGGGAGGCTGGCAAGGAAGGCATCAAGCGGGAACGGCGGCATCACAACACCACCGGCATACGGGCACCGGCCGCCGGCACGGCGCTGCCGAGAGCGCCGCGGAGCGCCGCCGTGGCAGTGGAGACGTCGGCTCCCGTGGCCTCGCCAAAGGCAGCCAGGACGAAGCCGTCCGCCAGCGTGTTCCACAGTCCAACCCGGCGGAACATGAAATGGCCGGCACCCCGGAGGGAGACATAGTCGACGGAAGCGGCGACGCCCTCAGACCTCCGGGCGTAGTCCAACGAGTTCGCCGGACTGGTCCAGCGGTCCTCGGTGCCGTGGACGATCAGGACCCTGCGGCCGGTGACCGGTTCGATGGGAGTTTCGTGATTGAGCCACGGGGCGAGCGCGACGACGGCCTCGACTTGGGGGTCGTCGGCTACGCACAATGCCGTGAGCCCTCCCATGGAGTGGCCCAGCAGGTACACCGGTACGCCGGGATGTTCCTTGCTGATCCGGGACAGCGCCCAGCGGGCATCCTGCACGGGTGACATGTCCTTGCCGTTCCAGCCGCGGTACCGGTTCCGCAGGGTCCACACGGCCAGCCCGTGCGGGCCGCCCTGCCTGGTCAGCGCACGGGCGAAAGGCTGCATCCGGGCCGGGCTCAGGTGCCGGCCACGGACCGGATCGTAGCTGTCGGCCCGACCGCCGTGCAGGACCAGCGCGACGCCGCGGGTCTCCCCGGCGGCCTCGGCGATTCTCAGCACGGCCTTGGCGGAGGGCCGGGATCGGCCCGCCTCCGGTTCGCGGTCGTCTAGTTTGCGCATCGCCACGTGTGTCCTTCCGGTCCTTCGTCCGTCAATAACCAACCCTAGGTCGCCGCCCCGGCTCGTCAAGGCAGAGGGGTGCCTAGTGTGGATTCGGAGCCGGTGCCACCTGCGATGGGTGCGGCCCGCCAAAGTGCCCTTGACTGGGGATTGCGGGGAGAGTAGGCATGTGCAGGTAAACCTCCGGGCGCCACGCCGGCTGGGAGCGCCAGAAACCGTCCGGGTCGAATCCCACGAAATCGACGGTAGAGAAAATGAACGGAACAAAGTTCGATGGCCTTCGCGAGCAAGTCCGCGGGCAGATCATCACGCCCGGCGACGCCGGCTACGACGCGGCGCGTGCGGTCTTCAACGGCATGATCGATAAGAGGCCGGCAGCGGTGGCCCAGGTGGCCCAAGTGGCCGATGTCATCTCCTGCGTCAACTTCGCCCGGGACAACTCCCTGGACTTGGCGGTCCGCGGGGGAGGACACAGCGCCCCCGGCTTTGGCACGTGGGATGACGCCCTGGTCATCGACTTCTCCAACACCAGAGGGGTTCGGGTCGATCCCGCAGCCGCGACGGCGCGCGCGGAGGCCGGTGCGACATGGGCCGACTTCAACCACGCGACCCATGCCTTCGGACTGGCAACTCCCGGCGGCATTGTCGGCTCAACCGGCATCGCCGGGCTGACCCTCGGCGGCGGCATCGGCTACCTGAGCCGCAAGTTTGGGCTCAGCTGCGACAACCTCCTCTCAGCCGACGTCGTTACGGCGGAGGGAAAATTCCTTACCGCCAGCGAAAGCGAGAACGAGGACCTGTTCTGGGCGCTGCGCGGAGGCGGCGGGAACTTCGGCGTCGTGACCTCGTTCGAGTACCGGATGCACCCCGTGGACATGGTCCACGCCGGCATCATCATTTACCCCATCGAGCATGCGGAGACGGTGGCAAGGTTCTACCGGGACCACATGGCTTCCGCCCCGGAAGAGTTTGGGGCTTTCATGGGCTTCCACCAGGGCCCGCCAGTGCCGTTCCTGCCCGAGGAGTGGCACGGCAAACCGGTGTGCGTCGTCGTCGGCATGTGGACCGGCGACCCGGCGGAAGGACCGGCACGCTGGCAGCCGTTCCTGGACGTCGCGCAACCGGCCGGATTCATGGTGGGGCCAATGCCGTACCCCGCCTTGAACTCGGCCTTCGACCCGCTGCAGCCTCCGGGCATGCAGGCCTACTGGAAAGCCGATTTCCTGGCGGAGCTCAATGACGGCGCCATCGCTGCCCACATCGAACACGGCGCCAAGGTCCCCAGCGTGCAGACAGCGGTACATATCTACCCCATCGATGGTGCTGTCCAGCGGGTGGGCGCCACGGACACGGCGTTCGCCAACCGGAACGTGAAGTTTTCGCCCGTGATCGCGGCGCAGTGGATGGACCCCGCGGACAACGAGGCCAACATCGCCTGGGTGCGGGACTACGCGGCCGCGCTGCGGCCCTATTCGGCTCCCGGCGGCTACATCAACTTCATGGACGGCGATGACCTGCCCAGGATTGCGGAGAATTACGGTCCGAACTACAGCCGCCTGCGCGAGGTCAAAGCCAAGTACGATCCCCAGAATTTCTTCCACGTCAACCAAAACATCGCTCCGGCCTAACTGGACCTCCCGCCGGAACACCGGCACGCCGGCACTGCACGGCGTGACGCGTCATCCGTCCGGACCACGCCCGCCCACGCCGTAAAGTTTTCGGCATGAGGTTGAACTGCTGATGGGCGCCGGACACTCCCATTCCCATACTGAACATCCGGAGCCGACGCCCCAGACGCGCGCGGCGAGGAAGAAGGCCAACTGGATCCTGGCTGCCATCCTGATCCCGCTGACGCTGCTGACCCTGGCGGCCATGGTGCTCATGTGGCCCTCGGGAAGCAAGGAAGGCATCACGCTGGCCAGCCCCTACGCGGCGGCTCCGGGCGTGACGTTTGACACCGGCAAGATCCAGCGCGTCGTTGTCGGCAGCTGCTCGGACGCCCAGGCGGGCGGTGACGCCGCCGTGCAGGCACCGCAGGAGGGATCGCAGTGCACCTTCGCCTACACCGAGCCGGACAAGGGCGGCAACCCGGTGAAGGTGGTCATCAACCCTGACATCGCGAAATCCCACGGCGTGAAGCCCGGGGACAACATCCGCTACCTCAACCTGTCCAAAGCCCAGGGCGCCACCGGCCAAGGTGCACCGGCCTACGTCTTCGTCGATTTCGTCCGGACGCTGCCCATCATCTTCCTGGCGGTGCTCTACGCCGTCGTCGTGATCGCGGTGGCGCGCTGGCGCGGCCTGAGGGCCCTGATCGGGCTTGTCGGCGCCTACGTCGTGCTCGTCTCCTTCATGCTGCCCGGGCTGGTCGAGGGAAAGCCGCCGCTGCTGCTGGCGCTCGTGGGTTCCACGGTGATCATGATCGGGGTGCTGTATTTCGCCCACGGCTTCTCCGCCCGCACATCGACGGCGCTGCTGGGGACGATGTTCGGCCTCGCCATTACAGCGCTGCTGGCGGCCTGGGCCACCGACGCCGCCAACCTCGCCGGTGTGGGCAGCCACGACGCCGCCACGCTCACCAACATGTCGGACAACATCTCGATCTCCGGCATCATTTTGTGCGGGCTGATCATTTCCGGCCTCGGCGTGCTGAACGACGTCACCATTACGCAGTCCTCTGCTGTCTGGGAACTGTGGGAACTCGCCCCCGAGACCAGTGCCCGGCAGCTGTTCGCGTCCGCGATGCGGATCGGCCGGGACCACATCGCCTCCACGGTCTACACCATCGCGTTCGCCTATGCCGGCGCGGCCCTGCCCGTCCTGATCCTGGTCATGCTCTACGAACGCCCGCTCGGGGACGCCCTCACCAGCGCCGAACTCTCCGAGGAAGTCATCCGCACACTCGTCGGTTCCGTGGGGCTTGTCCTGGCCGTTCCGGTCACCACGCTCATCGCGGTGCTGGTGGTCAAGGCCACCGGAATCAAAGGCCATGCAGCCAAGGGGACTGGGGCTGGGGCCATTGCTGCGGTACCCGTCGGCGCGCTCGCAGGCGCGGCGGCCGACGGCGGCGGGCCCTACAGTGTTGAGTCCGGCGGTATTGAGTCCGGCAGTGTTGGCTACGCTGACGACGGCGGGTCCGCAGGCGGCGGGCCCGACGACGCCGGCCCTGCCACGCGGCGCGGACGGCGTGCCGCCCTGCGCAGCTGATCCGGCATTGATCTGGAGTTGATCCGGGCCTTAACCCGGACGAACGCGGGCTCCGTTCCGGGCCGCGGCGGCACCCGCCCTTTTCCCGCGCAGCGGAAGGTTTCCACATAGCCGAAGCGGGGACCGGGCCGATTTGCCCGGCTTTGAGACAATGGTCGGGTGACTGTTGTAGCAACGCCTCCCGCCCCCAAGCTGGAACTCCCGCCCCTGAAGCTGGGCCCGATCACCGTGGACACCCCCGTGATCCTGGCTCCCATGGCGGGCATCACCAACTCCGCCTTCCGCAGGCTATGCCGTGAATACGGCGGCGGCCTGTATGTGGCGGAGATGGTCACCTCGCGTGCCCTCGTCGAGCGCACACCGGAGTCGCTGCGCATCATCTCGCACGACGACGACGAAAAAGTCCGCTCCGTCCAGCTCTACGGCGTAGACCCCGTGACCGTCGGGCAGGCGGTCCGGATGCTGGTCGAGGAAGACCGGGCGGACCACATCGACCTCAACTTCGGCTGCCCCGTCCCCAAAGTCACCCGGCGTGGCGGCGGCTCCGCCCTGCCGTGGAAGATCGACCTCTTCACCTCGATCGTCCAGACCGCCGTCAAGGAAGCCTCCAAGGGCAACATTCCGCTGACCATCAAGATGCGCAAAGGCATCGACGATGACCACCTGACCTACCTCGACGCCGGCCGGATTGCCCGCGATTCCGGGGTCGCCGCCGTCGCCCTTCACGGCCGCACGGCCGCACAGTTCTATTCCGGCCAGGCCGACTGGTCCGCCATTGCCCGGCTGCGCGAGGCCCTGCCAGACATTCCCGTCCTGGGCAACGGTGACATCTGGTCCGCCGAAGACGCGGTCCGGATGGTCCGCGAAACGGGCGTGGACGGCGTGGTCGTCGGCCGCGGCTGCCAGGGCCGGCCGTGGCTGTTCGGCGATCTCATGGCCGCGTTCGAAGGCAGCGAGCAGCGCTACCGGCCGGATCTGCGCCAGGTGGCCGAGAGCGTGTACCGGCACGCCGAACTCATGGTCGAGACGTTCGGGGATGAGGGCAAGGCCCTGCGCGAAATCCGCAAGCACATTGCCTGGTACTTCAAGGGTTATGTGGTCGGCAGCGAACTGCGGACCAAACTGGCGCTCGTCACCAGCCTTGAGGTGCTGCGCGGAACCCTGGACCAGCTGGACCTCGACTCACCGTATCCGGGAATCGACGCCGAAGGCCCGCGCGGCCGCGCCGGCTCTCCCAAAAAGCCCGCGCTGCCCAAGGACTGGCTGCTCAACCGGACGCTGGATGACGAGCAGACCCGCGACATCTCCTTCGCCGAACTGGACGTCTCCGGTGGCTGAGACCCGAACCACCGCCCCCGTCCTGGACGGCTACACCTCCCGCGACTCCGCCCGCTGGGTCGAAGAGCCGCCCAAGAGCACCTACCGGTCCGACTTCGAGCGCGACCGTGCCCGGGTCCTGCACTCCTCGGCGCTGCGCCGGCTCGGCGCGAAGACCCAGGTGGTGGCCCCCGATACTGACGACTTCGTCCGGACCCGGCTCACCCACAGCCTCGAGGTGGCCCAGGTGGGCCGCGAGCTGGGCCGCGCGCTCGGCTGCGACCCCGACGTCGTGGACACTGCGTGCCTCAGCCACGACCTCGGCCACCCGCCCTTCGGCCACAACGGCGAATCGGCCCTCAACGAGGTCGCCCATGGAATTGGCGGCTTCGAGGGCAACGCCCAGACGCTGCGGCTGCTGACCCGGCTGGAGCCAAAGGTCCTGGCCACCGATGGCCGGCCTGCCGGCCTGAACCTGACCCGGGCGAGCCTCGACGCCGCCGCCAAGTACCCGTGGTCCGCCGTGAACGCGCCCGTCATCCACGGCGAGCGGACCAGCAAGTTCGGCACCTACGAGGACGATCTCCCCATCTTCGACTGGATCCGCGACGGCGCCCCGGAACGCCGGTCCTGCCTCGAAGCCCAGGTCATGGACCTGGCGGACGATATCTCCTACTCGGTGCACGACGTCGAGGACGCGATCGTCGCGGGCCACTTCCAGCTGCGCTGGATGGACAACCCGGACCACCGCGCCCGCGTCGTCGGCTACGCCAAGCAGTGGTACCTGCCGCACAACGAACCCGCCGCGATCGACGCGGCCCTGGCCCGGCTGGAAGCCACGAACGTCTGGGTGCGCGAGGCCGACGGCAGCCGCAAAGCCATGGCGGCGCTCAAGGACATGACCAGCCAGCTCATCGGCCGCTTCTGCCAGAGCGCCCTGGAAGCCACCCGCGCCGTCTACGGCCCGGAAAACCTGACCCGCTACAACGCCGAACTGATCGTCCCGGATGACACCGTCATGGAAATCGCGGTGATGAAGGGCCTGGCCACCACCTTCGTGATGACCACCGAACACCGGCAGCCCATCTACGAGCGCCAGCGCGAGGTCCTGCACGCCCTCGTCACCGCCCTCAGCGCCACGGGTGACCGCCACCTGGAGCCGATGTTCGCCGCCGACTGGCGCGACGCCGCGGACGACGGCGCACGGCTGCGCGTCGTGATCGACCAGGTCGCATCGCTGACGGACGGCTCGGCCCTGGCCATGTACGAGCGCCTCGTGGGCAGCCTGCCGTCGCTGTGGTGACGGGCACCGTGGCCGGAGGACCGGCGTCGTACCCGGGGACTAGGATGGCACTGTGGCCGGCCTGATCAAACGCGAAGACATCGACGAAGTACGCCAGCGCACGGACATCAAGGAAGTCATCGATGGCTACGTGACGCTCAAGGGGGCCGGGCTGGGGTCCTACAAAGGCCTGTGCCCCTTCCACGACGAACGTTCACCCTCCTTCACCGTCCGGCCCCAGGTTGGCCGGTACCACTGCTTTGGCTGCGGCGAGGACGGCGATGTCATCTCCTTCGTCCAAAAGCTGGACCACACCTCCTTCCACGAGGCCGTGGAAAAGCTGGCCCACCGGATCGGCTTCGAACTCCACTACGAGGACGGCGGCTCCGGACCCAACCGGGAGGACATCGGCCGGCGCCAGCGGCTGCTGGACGCGCACAAGATCGCCGACGAATACTTCCGCGCCCAACTCCTCACCCCGGGCGCGGCGGAGGGCCGCAACTTCCTGTACGAGCGGGGCTTTGACCGTGCCGCGTCCGAACAGTTCGGCGTGGGCTATGCGCCGCAGGGCTGGGACTCGCTGCTCAAGCACCTCCGCGGCCGCGGCTACACCGACCCCGAGCTCAAACTCACCGGCATGTTTTCTGAAGGCGGCCGGGGAATCTACGACCGTTTCCGTGGCCGGCTGATCTGGCCCATCCGGGACATCGCCGGCGACACCATCGGCTTCGGCGCCCGCAAGCTCTACGAGGACGATCAGGGCCCGAAGTACCTCAACACACCCGAAACCGCGCTGTACAAGAAATCCCAGGTCCTCTACGGGATCGACCTCGCCAAGCGAAACATCGCCAAGGACCGCCAGCTCGTGGTCGTGGAAGGCTACACCGACGTCATGGCCTGCCACCTGGCCGGCATCCCGACGGCGGTGGCCACGTGCGGCACTGCCTTCGGCACCGAGCACATCAAGGTCGCCCGCAGGCTCCTCTCCGACGACGGCAGCGGGGGAGAGGTCATCTTCACCTTCGACGGCGACGCCGCCGGGCAGAAGGCCGCCCTGCGCGCCTTTGAAGAGGACCAGCGGTTCGTCGCGCAAACCTTCGTGGCTGTGGAGCCCAGCGGCGCAGACCCCTGCGAACTCCGACAGTCCAAGGGCGATTCCGCCGTCCGGGACCTGATCGCGAGCCGCCGCCCGCTGTTCGAGTTCGCCATCCGGGCCACCCTGAAACGGCACAACCTGGACACCGTCGAGGGCAGGATCGCTGCCCTGCGCGAATCCGCGCCCGTGGTGGCCCAAATCCGCGACGCCGGTATCCGGCCGGCCTACGCCCGGGAGCTGGCCGGCTGGCTGGGAATGCCGGTCGAGGAGGTCAGCAGGGCCGTCGGAGCGGCGACAAAGCGTGCCGCTCAGGCTGCCTCGGCCCCGCCGGGCACCGGCCACGGCCACGGGAACGCGCCGGGACAAGGCGGCGGGCAGGGCTATGCCGGGTCCGGCCGCGGCTTTGCGGGGCCGGGACCGGGTGTTGCCCCCTTGCCCCCGTCGGCCGTGCTTCCGTCCTTCAACCGGCCGGATCCGCGGGATCCCGTGGCAGCGATGGAGCGCCAGGCGCTCGAAGTCGCACTGCAGGAGCCCGGCATTCTGGTGGGTGAAACGTGGCAGCGTTTCTCGGAAGCGCGGTTCTCCACGCCCGCCTACCTCGCCATCCACGAGGCCATCCGTGCCGCCGGACTGGCGTTCGCCGGAGACCCGGTGCGCTGGGTGGAGCAGCTGCTCCACGAGGTCCCCGAGCCGCTGCGGCCGCTCGTGTCCGAACTCGCTGTCGTGCCCCTGCCGGCCAGCACGCCCGAGGGCGTCCAGCGGTACTGCAAGGACATTCTCGCGCGCTTGTTCGAACTCCAGATCACCAGGGTGAAGGCCGAGAAAATGGGCCAGCTGCAGCGTCTGGACGCCTCGGCCGATCCCGAGGAATTCCAGCGGCTCAATCGCGAGCTCATGCAGCTGGAGATGCAGCGGCGGTCCCTGCGCGCGGACGCCTGAGCCGCCGATTTCGTTTCCCGGGCTGGTGTTTGCTAGGCTTATACCCGCTTCATTCCTCCTTAGCTCAATTGGCAGAGCATTCGACTGTTAATCGAAGGGTTGCTGGTTCAAGTCCAGCAGGAGGAGCGCGCAGTCCCCGTTCCGGGTTCCGGAACGGGGACTTTTTTATACCCGGAGGGGGTATTTCACGTCCTGCCGGCACTGGTCCCGCCGCCGATTTCCCTACCGGCAAAACCTTTGCTAATGTCATACCTGCTTCATTCCTCCTTAGCTCAATTGGCAGAGCATTCGACTGTTAATCGAAGGGTTGCTGGTTCAAGTCCAGCAGGAGGAGCGGACAGGTCCCGCGGCAGGTGAAAACCCGCCGCGGGACCTTTTTTATTTCCCTGGTTCTTGTCGCGCTGCTTTTGGTTCCGTTGTGGCCGTTGGCGGCTTCCGGGGCTTGTGCCCGCCTTTGCCGGCTCAGACGAAGTACATTTCCACCTGGAGGAAACGCTGGGCCTCAGCGACGGCGGCCTCGAAGGCCTCCCGCTCCGTGGGGGACTTCCGCGGCTCGCGCGGGTGCCATTCGTGCGGCGCCGAATGGACCTGGGTGAATCCGCCGCCCGGGGGCGCGTAGAAGATGCCGAACCTTTGCACCGGCCACTCCGGGGAGCTTTCCGGTGCCACGAGGAGAGCGGAGTCGTATGCGGGGTTGTACCACTGGGCAATCGGGCGCCGGCGGTCTTCGGTGAACAGCCCGGAGGCGTACAGGGCCGCCGACTGCGGACTGGTCTGGCTGCACAACCGATCCCACCACAGGGGCAGGATTCCGGCGTCGCACCGCTGCCATGTGGCCGGAAGGGGCTGGTGGTCCTGCCTGTCGGGCATGAAATAACTTTATCGCCCGCCGTGGACCTCGAACAGGGTGCGGGTGTGTCGGGGGGGGGTGTCCCTATGCTCTTGGTCAAGCTGCCTGGGTGGGCTTCTCGTCGTAGAAGGTGCCGTGTCTGAGCATGCAGTAGATGACGTCGCAGCGGCGCCGGGCCAGACAGATGACGGCGGCGTTGTGTTTCTTTCCCTGGGCGCGTTTCGGGCATCGCCGATGGTTAGGAGTATCGTCGCTGCGGTCTTGATGCCGACTCCCGGCATGGACATCAAGACCGTGGAAAGAGGGAAGTCATCGAGGAGTTTTTCGACTTCTTCGGCGACGATGGCGCGTTGGTGTTTGAGTTCTCTGATTTGCGCCGCGACGCGGGGGATGACCAGTTCGACGGCCTCGGTGCCGATCACGGTGACGGTCTGCTCGCCCAGAGCCGAGAAGACCGCATCGATAAGATTCACAGGGTCCTTGCGGCTGTGGTTCCTGGCCCAGCGCAGCACGTTGGACCGGCCCGCGGCGCGGAGGCCGGTGGGTCCGGAGTACTTGATGAACAACTCCAAGACCAGGGATCTCGTCAGTACCGTTCCGGGGAAGGCGCGCTCCAGGGCGGGGAAAATCTGTAGCAGCAGGGAGCGCAGGCGGTTGATCGCCCTGGTGCATTCATGGGTCAGATCCGCATCGAATCCGGAGAGCACCTTCAGCGCCGCGAGCACCTCGCTGTCCCGGTCAACGGCCCGCAGGGTGTGCGGCATCGACCGTGCCGTCTCGGCGATGATGAACGCATCCCGGGCGTCCGTCTTGGACTTGCCCGGGTACAGGTCCGCGGCTTTGCGCATCGCCAGGCCCGGAAGGTAGGCCACGGTGCAGCCGCAGTCCCGCGCCACGGCTATCGGCAGCGCCCCGATGGTGTTGGGCTGATCCACGATCACCAGCACCCGGCCGTGCTGCTGCAGGCCGAGGAAAAGCTCGCGCAACCGCGCCTCATCCTGCGGCAACGGCTTATCGAAGACCCGTTCTCCAGCGGCATTCAACGCCGCGGCGTGATGCTCGGATTTGCCGACATCGAGTCCGCAGTAGACCTCGTATCCTTCGTCCATCCGGCGCTCCTTTGCACCACGACATGGCCGCAGTCACGACACCCGATGCTGGCACCCACGTTACAAAGAGACCTGGCACCAGTGGAAGGAGCCGGCCGTGTCCCTATCAGCAGTCAACGCGTGTCTCCGAGCCCGGCGACAACACCCCCCGGATCATCAAAGACAGGGCAAGAAAGTCATACCGGGCCCAGCGACCAAATCCCCGACCTTCGGGAACCCAATAAATGTAACGGGGCGGGCATGTCCTCTGCCTGTCCCGTCGGTGGTCAGTTCCGAGAAGAGCCCGGGGGACATGCCCAGTCCTGGCCCTGGGGAGTGGACATAATGCCCCCGTGCCCAGTCCTCGGCGCCAAGAATGGGCATGTCCCACGGGGGAGGCCTCGAAGAATGGGCATGCCCCTCTGGGGAGCCCTAAGAACGGGCATGTCCTATCCATGCCCAGTGGGTGCTCAGTTCCGAAAAGAGCCCGGGGGGACATGCCCAGTCCTGGCCCTGGGGAGTGGACATAATGCCCCCGTGCCCAGTCCTCGGCGCCAAGAATGGGCATGTCCCGCGGGGGAGGCCTCGAAGAATGGGCATGTTCCATGCGATGTCCTCACGTGGTGGCATGTCCCGCGGGGGAGGCCGCGAAGAATGGGTATGTCCCCCGGGCAGGCCTCGAAGAATGGGCATGTCCCCCGGGGAGGCCGCCAGGGGCCCGTTACTGGATCGGGGGAACCGTACTGGGGCGGACGACCAGCCACAGCGCCGCGGCTGCCAGCAGGATGCAGACGGCCTGGACGGCGCCCATGGGGGTCGCGGACCCGACGCCGAGCCAGCCGACCACCGGGGAGACCAGGCCGGCCATCATGAACGTCGCCGCGCCAAGCAGGGACGCCGCGGTTCCGGCCTGGGCGCCGTGCTTCGCCAGGGCGAGCACCTGAACGGTGGGGAACGTGAAGCCCGCACCGAGGATGTAGAACCACAGGGGCACCAGGACGCCCCACAGCCCGAAGCCGAGCTGGTCGAAGACGACGATCAGGACGGCCATGACGAACATCCAGGCGGTGGAACAGGCCAGGATCCATTGCGGCGGGACGCGCCTGATGAGCCGGGCACTGGTCTGGACGCCTGCCACGATGCCGAGGGAGTTGATGCCGAAGAGCAGGCCGTACTGCTGGGGCGTGAAACCGTAGACATTCTGGAACAGGAACGGCGAGGCGGAGAGATAGGCGAAGAGGCCCGCGAAGTTCATGCCGCCCACCAGCAGCAGGCCCACGAAGATCCGGTCGGAGAACAGCACCTTGTAGCGCTGGCGCGCGGTCATCCCGGTCTTGCCGCGCATCTCGGGTGGCAGGGTCTCCCGGATGACGAACAGGGCCGCGATGATGACGCAGGTCCCGTAGGCGGCCAGGAACAGGAAGATGCCCGGCCAGGGCATCAGCAACAGCAGTTGGGAGCCGATCACCGGGGCGAGGATCGGCGCCAGGCCGTTGACCAGGGCCATCCGCGAGAACATCCGCACCATGGCGAAGCCGCTGAACAGGTCGCGGACCATGGCCATGGCCACAACGCCGCCTCCTGCAGCCCCGATGCCCATGAGGACACGGAAGAAACCCAGCGTGGCGATGTCCGTGGACTGGGCGGCGCCCAGCGATGCCGTGATGTGGACCGCCGTCGCCAGGATCAGGGGCAGCCGCCGGCCGAACTTGTCGCTCAGCGGGCCCACTACGAGCTGTCCCAGCGCGAAACCGATGGTCGTCCCCGTGAGCGTCAGCTGCACAGCGGCCTCGGAGACGCCAAGGCTGTCTTCCAGGGCCGGGAACGCCGGCAGGTAGAGATCCACTGTGAACGGCCCGAGGGCCGTCAACGCGCCGAGCGTCAGGATGTACAGGAATTTACGACGGCGGGTCAGGGAATCACCGGGATTGGGGGGTGTGCTCACAGAGGTCCATCCTAGGGCCCGTACACGCGCCCGACGGGTGGTTGGGCGGGCGCGCCACGCCTTGCCCGAAAAGGCCTCCCACGAGCCGAAATGATAGTTTTGACACCGGGGTCTGTGCGATGCTGTCCAGACCCGGCAAGCCCGCGGTAGCGGATCGACGGATGGCACCAGTTAGGCGGGACCGATGAGCGGACGTCACAGCGGCGGGACAAACAGCGGGTTGCGAATCTCCGAGCTGCCGCAAACCGTAAAGACAATCTTCACGCTGGCGCCCCGACAGCTCAATGACGAGATTGCTCTGGCCAAGGCCGAACTTAAGCGCAAGGGTGTCAAGCTCGGCGTCGCCGGCGCCTTTTTCGCCGTCGCCCTGGTCTTCGTAGCGCTCCTGGTGATCGGACTCGTCGTGGCCGCGATCATGGGTCTGGCCACGATCATGCCGGCATGGCTCGCAGCCCTGTTGGTCTGCGCGGTCTGCCTGGTCATCGCCGTGATCGGGGCGCTGATCGGGCTCAGGAAGTTCAAGGCGCTCATGCCGCTGGTCCCCGAGGAGACCATCCGGGGACTCAAGCATGATCTCGGCATCGCCAAGGAAGGCTCCGCCTTCGACGCCTCGGTCCTGGACCCGAACTCCGAAAAGTACAAGGCCGCGAAGGCCGCCAAGGAAGCCGCTGCTGCCGAGGCAAAGGCGGAAAAGGAAGCCAAGGCTGCCGCGAAGCCCGACCTCGGGCCCGTCCTCACAGAGGCCGAACTCCTGCGCCGGCTGGATCAGCGGCGCACGCATCTCACCGAAGTCCGGGACAACCTCGGCCGGGAACTCGATGTCAAGACCCAGGCCCAGGGCCTGCTGGCCGCCACCCAGGCCCGGCTGCAGGACGGCAAGGAGCAGCTCGGCGACAAGATCGCAGGCTTCCGCTCTTCAGCCCGCTCCTCGTCGTGGTCGCCCACATCCGCTGACGGGCAGGGCCTTGCTGCCAAGATCATGCAGCGCTGGAAGCCTCTTGCAGTGCTCGCCGCGTCCGGGGCCGCCCTTGCGGTCCTGGTGCGCAGGCTGATGAAGGGATAGGCGGGCCCCTGAAGCCGAACGCCAAACCGTTGCCGTCCACGGAAAGGGGGAATCGATGAAGTTCATCGGCGCTGGCGCCCGCCCCGGGCAGCCCCTCGTCCACCGCGATGCGGTCTTCACGGTTCCCAATGTCCTGACCGTGGTGCGCTTCCTTGGCGTTCCCCTTTTCATCTGGCTCGTCCTCGCCGAGCACGCTTACGGCTACGGTGCCCTCGTGCTCGCCATCATGGCCAGCACCGACTGGGTGGACGGCTACATCGCCCGCCGCTTCAACCAGATGTCCAACCTCGGACGGGTCATGGACCCCATCGCCGACAGGCTGTCGCTGATCGCCGTGGCGGTCACCCTCGTGATCGCCGGCGTCGTCCAGTGGTGGTATCTCGCCGCACTGCTGGTCCCCGACGCTGTCCTGCTGGCCCTGTCCCTGTTCTACTTCCATGGCCACCCGGACCTGCCGGTGAGCCGCATCGGAAAGATCCGCACGGGCCTGCTGCTTGTGGGCACACCGCTGCTGGTGCTGTCCAAACTCCCGGTGCCCGCCGCCGAGGTCTACGCCACCCTCGCGTGGATCTTCCTGGGCCTGGGCCTGGTGGGGCACTGGATCGCGGCCTATAACTACGTCTGGGCCATCATTGGCAAGGGCCGGCAACTCCGCGAGCACGACGGCGGCACCCGCTGATGGTCTGGCTTGCGGTTTTGCTTGCGGTCCTCGGCGCCTTCTGCCTGGCGTTTGGCGCCCAGCGCCAGGGCAGCGCGGTTAAGGCCGATACCGGCGGCCTGGCGCTGAGCAGCCACGGTCTCTTGCGGCTCGCCCGCAATCCGCGCTGGGTTTTCGGGCTCTTGCTGCTCTGCGCCGGGATGGCGATGAACGCCGTCGCCCTCGTCATGGCCCCCTTGACGGTGGTGCAGCCGATCGGCGCGATTGCGCTGGTCATCACCACCGTGGTCAACACCAAGGACCAGGGCCTGAGTATGAACCGGGCAACGGTTGTGGCGATCTCTTGCTGCGTGACCGGCTCAGCGCTTTTCGTGCTGCTGGCCGTCAACGCGACCCAGGAGAACCACAACGTCAGTGCCTCGGACGAGCTGACCATCGTGCTGCTTCTTGCCCTGGCTGTGGGGCTTTTCGGCACACTCGCCGTCCTGTTCAGGCACCGCCTGAGCGCATTCGTCTATATCCTCGGCGCCGGCGTCCTGTTCGGCTTCGTGGCTGTCCTGACCCGCATCATTGGCAGGCATCTGCTCGATCCCAACGGACAGTTCCTGCTGAATGTGCCGTGGTACAGCGTGGTTGCGATCATTGCTGCCGGCGCCCTGGGATCGTGGTTTGTCCAAAACGCCTACTCCAGCGGGCCTCCTGACCTTGTGATCGCCGGATTGACTGTGATCGACCCGATTGTGGGCATCGCGATCGGCATCGTGATCCTGGGCGAACTGCGCCCGGATGTCCAGCCTGTGACGGCTATTGCCATGGGGACGGCCGCATTGCTTGCTATCGTGGGAGTCATAGCCCTTTCCAGGCACCACCCGGAAGTCACCAAGCGCAAGAAGGACGCGCGGAAGGCGGCGGGCAGGTCCTAGGGCATCAGTCCAGACTTCGGCTGCAGGCCCGGCGCGCCTGCGCCGACCGCCAGCCGGCCGCCATTGATCCAGCTGTCCGCACAGCGACCACCAGGAGCTCTTCACGTGACCAAGTCCGACAACCAGCCCCCGCTGACCATCCTGATTGCCGCTGACACCTATCCGCCCCACGTCAACGGCGCGGCCCAGTTCGGGTACCGCCTCGCCAAGGGTATGACGGCACGCGGACACAAAGTGCACGTCCTGGCCTGCCGCCCGGGCAAGGGCGCGAGCTACAGCGAGTTCAGCGAGGAAGCCACCGTCCACCGCCTGCGCTCCCACTCCGTGCCCACGCACGAGTACTTTCGAGTCACCTTCCCCTGGGAGATCAAGAAGGAAATCGGACTCCTGTTCGACCGGATCCAGCCGGACGTGGTGCACATCCAGAGCCACTACATGATTGGCGAGCACGTCCTCTACGAGGCCGTGAAGCGCGGGATCCGGGTGGTGGCGACGAACCACTTCATGCCGGAAAACCTGAACCCCTTCCTGCCATTCCCGCAATGGTTCAAGGACATTATCGGGCGCATCTCCTGGAAGGACATGGGCAAGGTGATGGGCCAGGCCGATGTGGTGACCACGCCCACTCCGCTCGCCGCCAAGGCCATGCACCAGCATGCCTTCCTCCGCAAGGTCCTGCCGCTCTCCAACGGCATCGATGCCTCCGCCTACGAGCTGGGTCCCGGGGAAACCGTGGAGCGCCATGCCAGCCCAACCGCACTCTTTGCCGGCCGCCTGGCCGAGGAGAAGCACGTGGACGTGCTGATCGACGCCCTGGCTAAAACGCCCAAGGAACTGGACATCCACCTGGAAATCGTTGGCGGCGGGGAAGTCCGTCCGGCCCTCGAGGCCCAGGTGGCCCGCCTCGGACTGACGGACAGGGTCAAATTCCTCGGACTGGCCAGCGACGCGGACCTCCGCAGGGCCTACATCACGGCCGATGTGTTCTGCATGCCCGGCACGGCAGAACTCCAGTCCCTCGTGACCCTCGAAGCGATGTCGGCCTCGACGCCGGTCCTGCTGGCCAACGCCATGGCGCTGCCGCACCTGGTGCGCGATGGGGAAAACGGTTTCCTCTTCACGCCCAACGACAGCAATGACCTCGCCGCAAAGCTGGAGCGCGTTTTCTCGCTGCCCGCGCACGAGCGCGAGGCGATGGGCAAGACCAGCCGCGAAATGGTGGAGAACCATGGCATCGCGCGCACGCTGCAGACCTTTGAAGACATCTACCGGGGCGCTAGCTACGACGACCTGGTGGTCTAGGCAGGCTGCCTCCGGCGGTCTGCGTCGGTCCAGCTGAGGGCTGGGCAAGCCGTAGGTGGGCGCTTCGCCCGCGGGCTGGACGCTCTCCGGTGGCCGCCTGCACGTGTAATGCGTCTACTATTGCTAGAGTATTTTTGCCCGGAATCAATCCGGCCCCCACGGGCCAGGTCTGGTTCCGGGCGCAAGGGGCTATAGCTCAGCTGGTTAGAGCGCGGGACTCATAATCCTAAGGTCCTCGGTTCAAGTCCGAGTAGCCCTACCATTCTGCGGAATCCTCCTCATCCGGAGCCCGCAACCCCCACGAAAAAAGGAGCCGTGGCTGACGTACGACGTCGGCCACGGCTCCTTTTCGTGGGCGAGCGGGCGCTTGCAGGCGCCTCCAAACTGCGATATGTTACTGACCAGTAACATATCGCCGGCGCGAAACCCCGCGTCCTTTAGGTCGCCGCTGATCACGAGTGAAGGAACATCATGTCCAAAGCTGCAATCGACATCCACAACCTGCCCTACGCCGATGGCGACTTCTTCGCGTTCGAGCAGCTCCTCAGTGCCAAGGAGCAGGACAGGCTGGCCGAGGTCCGCGAGTTCCTGGCCCGCGAGGTCAAGCCGATCGCCGTGGATTGCTGGAATCGCGCCGAGTTCCCGATGGAATTGATCCCGAAGCTTGCCGAGATCGACTTGGTCAGCCCGGTCAGGAGGCAGGGCTACTCGAACCTGTTCGCTGGAATCCTGCACGCCGAAGCCACCCGTGCGGACACGTCGATCGCCACCTTCATGGGCGTCCACGACGGGCTGTTCACCGGCTCCATCGAAGCCCTTGCCTCCCAGGAGCAGCAGGACGCCTGGCTCCCGGACATCTACTCGCTCAAGAAGATCGGCGCATTCGGCCTCACTGAACCCCTCGGTGGCTCCGATGTCGCCGGCGGAACGCGGACCACGGCGCGGCGCGAGGGCGGGAACTGGATCCTGAACGGGGCCAAGCGCTGGATCGGCAACGCCACCTTCTCAGACTGGGTGGTCATCTACGCCCGGGACGTCGAGGACAACCAGGTCAAGGGCTTCCTCGTCGACACCAAGACCGAGGGCTATAGTGCCACGAAGATCGAGAACAAGATCTCGCTGCGCACGGTTCAAAACGCCGACATCACGCTGGAGAACGTAGTGGTGCCGGATTTCTTCAAGCTTGCCAACGCCAACAGCTTCCGCGACACCAACAAGGTCCTGAAGGTCACCCGCCTCGCCGTGGCCTGGCAGGCAGTGGGACAGCAGCTCGCGGCCTTCGACGTCGCCCGGCGCTACGCCGTGGAACGCAGCCAGTTCGGCCGCCCGATTGCCTCCTTCCAGCTGGTCCAGAACCAGCTCGTGCAGATCCTCGGCAACGCTGTCAGCTCCATGGGCATGATGGTCAGGCTGTCCCAGCTCGAGGACGCGGGCGAGGCCAAGGACGAGCAGTCGGCCCTGGCCAAGGCGTTCACCACGGCCCGCATGCGTGAAAGCGTGGCACTGGGCCGGAGCATCCTCGGCGGCAATGGGATCGTCACCGACTTCGAGATGGCCAAAATCTTCGCGGATGCCGAGGCCATCTATTCCTACGAGGGCACGCACGAAATCAACACCCTCGTCACCGGCCGGGCGATCACAGGCATTTCCGCGATCGTCTGACACGGTTTGGTGAGGCGGTTCGCTGACGCGGTTTGCTGAGACGGTCCGCTGAGCGGGTCCTCTGGCACGGTCCGCTGATGCGGTCCCCTGATGCGCGGCGGCCACCGCCTCGCCGCCGCCGTAGGGGCCGTGCGCGGTGAACCGTGCACGGAGGAACAGTGCGCGGTGGCCGGTACGCGCATACGTGCGGAATCAACTGCGGCCGGCCGTTCGGGCCGGCGTCACCCGGGCCCGGAGCCAAGGGGCGGGAGCAGGACCGAGGGTCTGAGATCCATCACGAACGCCAGCGGATTGATGTATTCCTCGCCGCGGCGGACGCCCCAATGGAGGCAGGGCGGCGCCGGGCCGCAGTGGCCGGCCTGCACCTGCCCCAGGATGTCGCCCGCCGCCACGGCGGCCCCTACTGTCAGGGCGCTCGCCACCGGTTCGAAGCTGCTGCGCAGCCCGTTGCCGTGATCGATCGTGATGACCGGCCGGTCCACCACGACCCCGACGAAGCTCACCGTCCCGGCGGCCGGCGAGACAACTGGGGCGCCAACATAGGCCGCCGCAAGGTCCACGCCGCGGTGGCCGCTGAGCCATGGCCTGGCCGGTGGATCGAAGGCCCGCAGAACCGCCGGCCGCGGGCTGAGTGGCCAACTCCAGTTAGGTGCCGGGGCAGACCCTGCCTCGTGGGAGTCGCGGACCGTGAAAGTCGCAAGCCCAGGAACCTCTGCGGGGGAATCGGCGGGGAGGGACGACAGCGCCAGGAGTGCAGCCGCCAGGCCGGGGAGAATCTTCATGGCACCAGCCTGCCCGGGCGGGGAGCCGGGTGGAACTCCCGCGGGTGGCTATGTGGATAGCGGTAAGTCCGGAAAGTGGGGGGAAAGTCAGGGGTGGATCCGGCCGCCAGCCCGGCAGACAATCAGCCCGCCGGCTCGGCCGCCAGTCCCGCCGTCAGCCAGCCCTTCAGCGGGCCTGCCTGCGCCTCCGGAGACCCCGCCGGCCCGCCCTTCAGCAGGCCTGCCTGCGCCTCCGGAGACCCCGCCGGCCCAGGACCGCAGGCCCCCGCCCAAGCCCTGTTTCGCCGGTCCGCTGCCCTGCGAAAACCGTCCTCCGGGGCGGGGCCGCTGTAGTACACTTGGTGGAGCAGTTTGCTGTGCCCTCACGCTAGTTCATCGCGTTAATCGAGATTGTCCGAGCCGGCACGCCTCATTCAGGGGTGCGGGGGAGCAGTGGCTGACTACGCGTATCCAGCCCTCCTCAAAAGAAGCCGAAAACTTCCGCTGCGGAGGACTGCGCCTCCTGCGGTCCGTTCCATATGGCACGGATGGGAAGCGCGGTGGATACCAGGAGCAACGCCCGCCCCGGGCGAAAGCTAAACAACCGTCAACTATTGGCAGGGTAAGAGGGCCATGGGCTCTCTCATGAATGACCTGCCGGAAGGAGCGTCGGCATGCCCGTCGTAACTATGCGCCAGCTGCTTGACAGCGGCGTCCACTTTGGACACCAGACCCGCCGTTGGAACCCGAAGATGAAGCGGTTCATCTTCACGGAGCGCAACGGTATCTACATCATTGACCTGCAGCAGTCGCTGTCCTACATCGACCGTGCCTACGAGTTCGTGAAGGCCACCGTTGCACACGGCGGCACCGTCCTCTTCGTCGGCACCAAGAAGCAGGCGCAGGAATCCATCGCCGAGCAGGCCACCCGCGTTGGCCAGCCGTACGTCAACCAGCGTTGGCTCGGCGGTATGCTGACCAACTTCCAGACGGTCTCCAAGCGCATCCAGCGCATGAAGGAACTCGAAGAGATCGACTTCGACGACGTCGCCGGTTCCGCGTACACCAAGAAGGAACTGCTGCTCCTTCGCCGCGAACTCACCAAGCTGGAAACCAACCTCGGTGGTATCCGCAACCTGACCAAGGCGCCCTCCGCTCTGTGGATCGTTGACACCAAGAAGGAACACCTTGCTGTCGACGAAGCCAAGAAGCTGAACATCCCGGTTGTGGCCATCCTGGACACCAACTGCGATCCTGACGAAGTCGACTTCCCGATCCCGGGCAACGACGACGCCATCCGCTCCGTCAACCTGCTGACCCGCGTTGTCGCCGACGCCGTTGCTGAGGGCCTCATCGCCCGCAACCAGCGCGCCACCGGCACCACGGAAGCTCCGGAAGAGCCGCTGGCCGAGTGGGAGCGCGAGCTCCTCGAAGGCAACAAGGCTGAAGCTGCTGCAGCGCCCGCCGCTGAAGAAGCACCGGCAGCCGAAGAGGCTCCCGCTGCCGAGGCTGCTCCGGCCGCTGAAGCCGCACCGGCTGCTGAAGAAGCACCGGCCGCCGACGAAGCCAAGTAGTCAGACAAATAAATCTGGATCTCCCCGCATGCGCTCCGGTGCATAGGGGTACCGACAGGATGGCCGCTCACCTGGTGAGCAGCCGTCCTGTCGGTCCGTACACCACATAAAATTTCTAGACAGAGGGGTTCACATGGCGAACTACACTGCCGCTGATATCAAGGCTCTGCGCGAGCGCACCGGCGCCGGCATGATGGATGTCAAGAAGGCTCTTGACGAAGCCAACGGTGACGCCGAGAAGGCCATCGAAATCATCCGCATCAAGGGCCTGAAGGGCGCCACCAAGCGCGAAGGCCGCTCCACCGCTGAAGGCCTGGTTGCTGCCAAGGTCGCCAACGGCGTCGGCGTGATGATCGAAGTCAACTGCGAGACCGACTTCGTCGCCAAGGCTGACAAGTTCATCCAGCTGGCCGACAAGGTCCTGGCCGTGGCCGTCGAGTCCGGTGCTGCCGACCTCGAGACCCTGCTAGCCACCGAGGTTGACGGCAAGCCGCTCTCCGAGGTTGTCGTCGAAGAAGGCGCCATCCTGGGCGAGAAGGTTGTTGTCCGCCGCATCTCCCGCATCGAGGGTGCAACGGTCGACGCTTACCTGCACAAGACCTCCAAGGACCTCCCGGCCCAGGTCGGCGTTCTGTTCGCTGTCGACGGCGAAGGCGAAGCGGCTGCCACCGCAGCTCACGACGTCGCCGTGCACGTCGCCGCGATGTCCCCGAACTACCTCTCCCGCGAGGACGTTCCGGCCGAGCTCGTCGAGTCCGAGCGCCGCATCGCCGAGGAAACCGCCAAGGCCGAGGGCAAGCCCGAAGCTGCGATGACCAAGATCGTAGAAGGCCGCGTTACCGGCTTCTACAAGGGCGAGGTTCTCCTCGACCAGGCCTTCGCCAAGGACGCCAAGAAGTCCGTCGCGCAGGTCCTCGAAGAGGCCGGCGTCAAGGGCACCGCGTTCACGCGCTTCCGCGTCGGTTCCTAGTCAGCGGCTAGCCAGACACCAGTCAGGCACTAGCCAGACACGCTAAGGGGGTGGTCACCATGGTGGCCACCCCTTTTGCATGCACGCGCGAGGCACCCGTTCCGGTCACGGCCCGAATGCCGCCTTCGGCGTCCAGCACGATAACCTAACTCAGAGTTCACCAACGGGAAGGCACCATGGAAACCGTCACCACTTCAGCCCAGCCAAAGAAGAACAGGCGCCGCGTCCTCTTGAAGCTCTCCGGCGAGGTCTTCGGCGGCGGGAAACTTGGCGTTGACCCGGATACCGTCCGCGGCGTGGCCAAGCAGATCGCCGCAGCAGTTCCCGACGTCGAGGTAGCAATCGTCGTCGGCGGAGGCAACTTCTTCCGCGGCGCCGAACTGTCCCAGAGCGGCATGGACCGTTCCCGCGCCGACTACATGGGCATGCTCGGAACCGTCATGAACTGCCTCGCCCTCCAGGACTTCCTGGAGCAGGCCGGGGTGGAAACGCGCGTGCAGAGCGCCATCACCATGGGCCAGGTCGCCGAGGCCTACATTCCGCGCCGCGCCATCCGCCACATGGAAAAGGGCCGGGTTGTCATCTTCGGCGCCGGCGCCGGCCTGCCGTACTTCTCCACCGATACCGTCGCTGCCCAGCGCGCCCTGGAGGTCCACGCCGACGTCGTCCTGATGGCCAAGAGCGGCGTCGACGGCGTTTACACCGCCGACCCGAAAAAGGACCCGACGGCGGAGAAGCTGCACCACCTCAGCTACGATGACGCCCTGCGCCGGGACATCCGCGTGATGGACCAGACCGCCATGACCATGTGCAAGGACAACAACCTCACCATGGTGGTCTTTGGCATGGAAGGGGAGGGCAACGTCACCCGCGCCATCCTCGGCGAAGACCTGGGCACCGTCGTCACCCCGTAGCAACGGCTAGGATGTTTTCAGGACCTTTCCGCCGCTAGGCGGAAGACACACGCGCCGGGCGGAAGCCGCAGGCGCACAAGAAGACGTGCCGCGCCCCGGCCCCCGGGACGCACCAATTTCTGAGGAGAGACCGTGATCGAAGAAACCTTGCTCGAAGCCGGGGACAAGATGGACAAGGCAGTTGAGGTAGCCAAGGACGACTTCGCCTCGATCCGGACGGGCCGCGCGACGCCTGGCCTGTACAACAAGGTCATCGTTGAGTACTACGGCACGCCGACGCCGCTGCAGCAGCTGGCTTCCTTCGCGGTCCCGGATGCCCGGACGATCCTCATCACCCCGTACGACAAGACGGCCCTGCGCGACATCGAACGCGCCCTGAGCGACTCGGAGGTGGGCGCCAACCCCTCCAACGACGGCAACGTCATCCGGATCACGATTCCCGAGCTGACCAGCGAGCGGCGCAAGGAATACGTCAAGATCGTCAAGTCCAAGGGCGAGGACGCGAAGGTGTCCATCCGCAACATCCGCCGCAAGGCCAAGGAAACCCTGGACAAGCTCGTCAAGGACGGCGAAGCCGGCGAAGACGAAGGCGCACGCGGCGAGAAGGAACTCGACGCCCTCACCAAGGCGCATGTGGACGGCATTGACGAGCTGCTCAAGCGCAAGGAAGCTGAGCTGCTCGAGGTCTGATGGATCAGGCAAAGGAGGCCCCCGGGCCACGCGCCCGGAGGCGGGGGACACGGCGCGAAAACCCTACGCCCAAAGCTGGCCGGAACCTGCCCGCGGCCATCGGTTCTGGCGTTGGCATGCTCGTGTGTGTCCTCGGCGGCCTGCTGTTCCTGCCGCTCGGCTTCGTCCTGGTGACCACCACGTTCGCGATCTTCGGCGTCTGGGAAATCTACCGCGCGCTTGAAGCCGCCGGCACCCGACTGCCGATCGTCCCGGTGATGGTCGGCACGGTCGGCATGCCGGTCGCTGCCTACTTCGGCGGCCTCGAGAGCCTGCTCTTTGCCATGCTCGTCAGCAGCGTGGCGGTGTTGTTGTGGCGGACCCTGGAAGGCGCCGCTGGATCGGCGCGGAGCATCTTCGCAGGTGTCTTCACGCTGTCCTGGGTGCCGTTCCTGATCAGCTTCGCAACACTGCTCCTGCACACCGCCGACGGCGAGACCCCCATTGGCCTCTGGCCTGACGGGGTGATCCCGCCCGGCGCGTGGCAGATCGCGACGCTGCTGCTCCTGGTGGTCGCCAACGACACCTTCGGCTACCTCGTGGGCGCATCCCTGGGCAAGCACCCGATGGCCCCCAAGATCAGCCCGAAGAAGACCTGGGAAGGCTTTGCCGGCTCGATTGCCGGGGCCGTGATTGTCGGCGTGCTCGCCATGATCTTCGTGCTCGGCAAGCCGTGGTGGTTCGGCGTCGTGCTCGCCGTGGGCATGGTGGCGGCGGCCACCGCCGGCGACCTCGCCGAATCCATGGTCAAGCGCGAGCTCGGCATCAAGGACATGAGCAGCATCCTCCCCGGCCACGGAGGCGTCATGGACCGCCTGGACTCGATTGTGTTCGCCTCGCCGGCGGCGTTCATCCTGTTCTCGGCCGTCGCTGGCAGCTAGAAGCACCCGGACCAGCCCCTCCGGCGCCTAGAATGGTGCCGAGCAAACCAGCCGAACGGCATCAAAGGAACAAAGTAACAGTGGACATTCAACGGCAGATTCCTGCGTCTTTTGACCGCGTGCAGCGGAACCAGTATGGCTACAACGCCAGGCAGGTCGACGATTTCCTGCAGCGCGCCAGGGTGTCATTCGAAACTCCGTCCCCGGCCGCCCGCGCCATCAAGAGCTCCGACGTCCGCGCAGTGTCCTTCGACCCGGTGAAGGGCGGCTACGCCGCAGCCGGCGTGGATGCCGCGCTGGACCGGCTCGAAGACGCCCTCGCCCGGCAGGAGCGCGATGAGCTGGTTGCCGAACGCGGCGAGGAAGCCTGGCTGCGTGAAATCGGCCGGCTCGCGGGCGTCCTGCGCGGGCGCCTGCACCGCCCGGACGGCCAGCGCTTCCGCCGCCCGTCCAAGGCCAAGGCCCGCAGCTACAACACCACTGACGTCGACGACTTGTGCCACGACCTGATCGGCTACCTCGAAGAGGACCAGCCGCTGAGCGTGGACAACGTCCGGCGCGCCGTGTTCCGCCCCGCCGTTGGCCGGGAAGGCTACGAGGAAAGCCAGGTGGACGCGTTCCTCGAGCGCGCCGTCGAGCTCATGGCCGCCATCGACTAGGTTCCTCGACTGATCCTGCCCGACGCCGGAATGCCCGACGCGGAATGCCGACGCCGGGTTACCGCTCCGTCGCGAGCGGCCGTTCCGGGGTGTGCAGCCGGGTCATGATGCGGGTCAAGGTCCGCGGAACCCGGCCCTGCGTGGCCCGGGAGACCAGGACAGTGACGGCGAACGCCGCCGGGACCGTCCACGCCGCGGGCATCGCCAGCCACGACGGCGTCTGCGCAGCGCCCAGCACCGAGCCGGCCACCATTGCGCTGCCGCAGAGCACACCCCCGGTCACCATGCCGGCGATCGCCCCGGCGTCCGTCAGCCCGCGCCACCAGATGCCCAGCAGCAGCACGGGGCAGATCGTGGACGCGGTAAAGGCAAACACGAGCCCCACGCTGCCGGCCAGCGCCAGGGATTCGGTCATCGCCGCGATCCCCAGCGGGACGAGGGCCGAGATCAGTGCGGCCAGCCGGAAACCCCGGACACTGCCGCCGAACACGTCCTGGCTGATCACACCCGCCAGCGAGACCACCAGGCCGGAGGTCGTCGACAGGAACGCCGCGAACGCCCCGGCCACCACGAGCGCGGTCAGCAGGTCTCCTGCCAGCCCGCCGACCATCCGGCCCGGCAGCAGGAGGACCAGGGCATCGGCCTGGCCGCTCTGGGCAAGGTCCGCGGCGAACAACCGGCCCAGCATCCCGTACGCGGTCGGGAACAAGTAGAAGACCGACAGCAGGCCCAGGACAATCAGGGTGGTCCGCCGGGCGGACTGCCCGTCCGGATTGGTGTAGAAACGCACCAGGACGTGGGGGAGGCCGAGCGTCCCAAAGAGCAGGGCCACCAGCAGCGAAATGATCTGGTACGGTCCCGCGGGGGCCAGCGCCGTCGGGTTGGCAGCCGGGGACGTCGCCGCGGCGTTGCTGCCGCCCAGCACAAACAGCAGGAACACGAACGGCACCGCCAGTGCGGTGAGCTTGAGCCAGTACTGGAACGCCTGGACAAAGGTAATGGAGCGCATCCCGCCGGCCACCACGGTGATGCACACGACGCCGACCACCGCCACCGGGCCCACCCAGGCCGGCAGGCCCGTGGTGATGCGGATGGCCAGGGCGGCCCCATGGAGCTGCGGGACGATGTAGAGCCAGCCGACCAGGACCACCACCAGGCTCGTGACGCGGCGGACGGCCCGCGAATCGAGGCGCGCCTCGGTGAAATCCGGAATCGTGTAGGCGCCCGAGCGGCGCAGGGGAGCCGCGACGAACAGGAGCAGCATGAGGTAGCCGGCCGTGTACCCCACCGGATACCACAGAGCGTCCGTGCCGGAGAGCAGGATGAGCCCTGCGACGCCGAGGAAGCTCGCGGCGGAGAGATACTCGCCGCCGATGGCCGAGGCATTCCACCATGGCTTGACCGTCCGGGAAGCGACGTAGAAGTCCCCTGTGGTGCGCGAGACCCGCAACCCGTAGAAGCCGATGACGGCCGTGGCGAGTGAGACGGCAGCGAACGCCGCCACCCCGACGGCTGGGTTCACGTTCCGCTCACCCTGCCCGTGCCCCTCACTTTTCGCCGGCGAGGTCCCGGTAGCGGGCCTCGTTCCTGGCGGCGGTGCGCACGTACAGCCACGCGCTCAGGCCGATCACGGGGTAGATTCCGGCACCGAGAAGGACCCAGTCGAAGGGAAGGCCGGCAATAGTGGAGCCGGCCAGGCCCGGAACCAGCCCCAGCATGAGCGGGAAGGCCAGCAGGATCAGCAGGAACCCCAGGCCCACCACCAGGGCCAGCCGGAGCTGGGACCGGATGAGGGAGCGGACGAACAACTGGCCGGCGTCGGATTCCTCCGCCGCCTCGCGCGCGGCCGCCGCGGAGTGCCCGCCGGCCAGGGCGGAACCGTTCGGTGTGGCACTGCCCGGCGAGGGGCTGGTCGCCGTGACGGTTCCTGCCTTGACGCTGCCTGCCGTGACGCTTTGCGGCGCCGTGACCCGGACCCGCGTCATGCCTGCGGCCGGATCCGGCTTGCTTCGAGCTTTTCCCGGACCGCCGGCAGGTGCCGGCGGCTGATGGGCAGTTCGGCCCCGGCCACGGTGACGCTGGGCCGCGCCGCAGCCAGCTTCATCTGGCTGACATGGCTCAGCGCGATCAGGTAGGAGCGGTGGATGCGCAGGAATCCGGCGTCGGCCCACTGCTGTTCCAGGTCGGCCAGCGGAACCCTGACCAGGTAGCTCGCCTCCGCCGTGTGCAGCCGTGCATAGTCGCCCTGCGCCTGGACGTACGTGACGTCTTCGCGGCGGATCATCTTGGTGGTCCCGCCCAGGTCCACGGTGATCATTTCGGGGGCCGGGGCGCCGTCCTTGAGCAGTTCGCTGATGCGGCCGATCGATTTCGCCAGCCGTTCGGCGCGCACGGGCTTGAGGAGATAGTCCACGGCCGCGAGCTCGAAGGCCTCCAGCGCGCAGTCCTCGTCCGCGGTTACGAAGACCACGGCGGGAGGACGGGCGCTGCGGGCAATGACCCGGGCAATGTCCAGCCCTGACAGGGCCGGCATGTGGATGTCGAGGAAGACGGCGTCGACCGTCTCGGCTTCGAGCGCCCGGAGGGCCTCGGCGCCGGAGGAGGCACGGTGGATGGTGCCGATCCGGTCATCCTTGCCGAGCAGGAAGGCCAGTTCCTCGACGGCGGGGAGCTCGTCGTCGGCGACGAGGACGTTAATCATGGCTCTAGCCTACTGCGGCGGTCATTTTGTTCGGCTCAGGCGTCGTGCCGGGGCTGGGACTTGGGGACGCGCATCGTGATCAGGGTGCCTTCCCCCGGTGCGGTCTCAATCACCAGGCCGTTCTCGTCACCGTAGACCTGCCGCAGGCGGGCGTCGACGTTGCGCAGCCCGACATGATCGCCGTCGCTGTGCCCGGCGAGGACGGAGCGCAGCTGCTCCGGGTCCATGCCCACGCCGTCGTCCTCGATCGTCACTTCCGCGAACGCGCCGGAGTCGTTCGCCGTGATCGAAATATGGCCCGGCCCCTCCTTGGCCTCCAGGCCATGCCGGACCGCGTTTTCCACCAGGGGCTGCAGGCTCAGGAAGGGGATCACGGTGCTGAGGACCTCCGGCGCGATCCGCAGGCTAACCTGCACACGGTCCCCGAACCGGGCCCGTTCCAGGAGCAGGTAGCGGTCGATGCAGCGCAGCTCCTCGGCCAGGGTGGTGAAGTCGCCATGGCGGCGGAAGGAGTAGCGGGTGAAGTCGGCGAACTCCACCACGAGCTCGCGCGCGCGTACCGGATCCGTGTTGATGAAGGAGGCGATCGCGTTGAGCGAGTTGTAGATGAAGTGCGGGCTGATCTGGGCGCGCAGGGCCCGGACTTCCGCCTCCATCAGGAGCGTGCGGGAGGCGTCGAGTTCGGCGAGTTCCACCTGGGTGGCCACCCAGTCGGCCACCTCGCCGGTGGCGCGGACCAGTCCGGCGCCCGCGGCCGGCGCGAAGGCGGCGACCACGCCCACCACGCGCGTGCCGGCTTTGATCGGGGCGATCACGACGGCGCGCTCCACCTCCGGCGTCAGCGTCCGGCCGCCGTCGCCGACGGCGCGCAACTGGAGTTCGCCCGCCGGAATCACGGCGAGGTGGCCGCCGTCGAGCACTTTTGACGCGAGCCCCATCAGGGCAGGCTTGAGTTCCTCGCCGGCGCCGTCCCACGCGAGCACCCCGGTTGTGTCGGTGATGGCCAGGGCGTCGCAGCCCAGGAGGGTGCGCAGCTGCTTGCTGGCCTTGGCCGCGCCGGCAGGGTTCAGGCCCGTCCGCAGGTACTGGCCGGCACGGGACGCCGCATGCAGCGTCTTGTAGGTGGCCCGCTCCGCATCAGTGCCGAGGTCACGGAAGGAACGGAGGACCTTCAGCCCCACGGCCACGACGACGGCGATTGCCAGGGCGATCACCGCGACTGCGGCGGCGGTGAACAGGGGAGAGTCCGGCATGGTGCCAGCCTACCGTCGCGGCCCGGCGGGCTCTTTTGGGCGTCACGGGGCACCGTTTGGCGCAGCATCGGGACCGTTGAGCGACGCAGGCCGCGCGGGTTCTGGAACGCAGCGCGCGCGAGGGTACAGAGTGATCACAGTCACATTGGCGGGTGGGATTGTCTGCGGTTTCCCGCGATAAGCAAAGCAGCCGGTGTGGGCTCACCAGTCTCAATGAGGAGGAACGATGGGTCACGAAGCCCAAGAAACGGCCGCTGAGGCGGCCGTGGACTTCAAGGAAGTCCAGTCGACGGAGCGGTTCCAGGAACTGCGCACACGTCACCGCAGCTTTGTCTTTCCAATGGCCATTGCATTCCTGCTCTGGTACTTCGCCTATGTGCTGCTGGCCGACTACGCCGTGGACTTCATGTCCACCAAAGTCTGGGGCAACATCAACGTTGGCCTGATCATGGGCCTGCTCCAGTTCGTGACCACGTTCGCCATCACCGGCTGGTACGTCAGCTACTGCAACCGCAGGCTCGACCCCATCGCCGCCGAAATCCGCCACGGCATCGAAGGGCACGAATTCGACAAGCACGGCAACCCGGTAGGAGGGGCGGCAAAATGACGCTTATGGTCCCCGCGGTCAATGTCGCCGCCCTCAAAGACACCACCCTGCTGAACATGGGCATCTTCGCCCTGTTCGTGGCGGTCACCATGGTGATCGTGTTCCGCGCCAGCCGCAACAACAAGACCGCGGCCGACTACTACGCGGCCGGGCGCTCCTTCACAGGATCCCAAAACGGCACGGCGATCGCGGGCGACTACCTCTCCGCGGCGTCCTTCCTGGGCATCACCGGAGCGATCGCCATCAACGGCTACGACGGCTTCATGTACTCCATCGGCTTCCTGGTGGCCTGGCTTGTAGCCCTGCTGCTCGTGGCCGAGCTGCTCCGCAACACAGGCAAGTTCACCATGGCCGATGTCTTGTCCTTCCGGCTCAGGCAGCGCCCCGTGCGCATCGCGGCCGCCATCTCCACCCTTGCCGTCTGCTTCTTCTACCTGCTGGCGCAGATGGCCGGCGCCGGCAGCCTCATCTCGCTGCTGCTGGGCATCAGCGACTGGGGCGGACAGGCCCTGGTGATCATCGTCGTCGGGGTCCTGATGATCATGTACGTGCTGATCGGCGGCATGAAGGGCACCACCTGGGTTCAGATCATCAAGGCCATGCTCCTGATTGCCGGCGCCGCCGTCATGACCTTCTGGGTCCTGGCGATTTACGGCTTCAACCTCTCTGACCTGCTGGGCGGTGCCGCCGAAACCGCGAAGAACCCGGCCGTCCTGAACCCGGGCCTGCAGTACGGCAAGTCCGATACCTCCAAGCTCGACTTCATGTCCCTGGGCCTGGCGCTGGTGCTCGGCACCGCCGCCCTGCCGCACGTGCTGATGCGCTTCTACACGGTGCCCACGGCCAAGGAAGCCCGCAAATCCGTGGTGTGGTCCATCTGGCTGATCGGCATCTTCTACCTCTTCACCCTGGTGCTCGGCTACGGCGCCGCAGCGCTCGTGGGAGCCGACACCATCAAGTCCGCCCCGGGCGGGGTCAACTCGGCCGCGCCGCTGCTGGCGTTCCACCTCGGCGGACCGTTGTTGCTGGGCTTCATCTCCGCGGTGGCGTTCGCCACGATCCTGGCCGTGGTGGCGGGCCTCACCATTACCGCCGCGGCGTCCTTCGCGCACGACATTTACGCCAACGTGCTGGCCAAGGGGAAGGCCGACGCCGGCACTGAGGTCAAGGTTGCCCGCCGCACCGTGGTGGTGATCGGCCTGCTGGCCATCGCCGGGGGAATCTTCGCCAACGGACAGAATGTGGCGTTCCTCGTAGCGCTCGCTTTCGCCGTGGCCGCCTCCGCCAATCTTCCGACCATCCTCTACTCGCTGTTCTGGCGCCGGTTCACCACCCAGGGGGCCGTCTGGAGCATGTACGGCGGATTGTCCGCGGCCATCATCCTGATTGCGCTCTCCCCGGTGGTATCGGGGGCGAAGACGTCCATGATCCCCGGCGCCAACTTCGCCGTCTTCCCGCTGAGCAACCCGGGCATCGTGTCCATCCCGCTGGCGTTCTTCCTCGGCTGGCTCGGCACGGTCCTGGACAAACGGAAGGAAGATGCGACGAAGCAGGCCGAGATGGAGGTCCGTTCCCTGACCGGTGTGGGTGCCGAAAAGGCCACCAACCACTAGGGCAGGCGCCGCAACGCAAGGAGCTCCCGTGCATCAGCACGGGAGCTCCTTGCGTTTGGGTTCGGACTCGAGCCCCTTGCCTCGAACCTCGTGCCTAGTGGCCGTGGTGCTGGCCGCCGGGGGCGGGGATCCCGTGGCTGCCGTGAGGCACCGCGAACTGGCCCGCCGTGGAGGCGGCCAGGCCCGGCGTGGCCACTGCCGCCACCAGGACCGCGAAGCCAAAGGCCGCGAGCAGGAGCCGCCCGGGCCGGAGCCCGGCCGTGTCCGCGCCCGCCGCCGTGCCACTGCCGGCCGCCATGTCCGTGCCGTTGCCCTGCCGGCGCAGCCAGCCTGCGGAGGCCACGATCATCAGGGTCAGCAGCAGCGCGGCAAGTTGGCTGACCACCAGTGAGCTGCCGTTCTGCGATTGCCCGTCCGGCGATCCGCCGTTCAGCCCCTGCCCGGCCGCAGCGGCCGCGTGCACGAAGGCTGCCGCCACGAGCACTCGTATGGTTCCGGTGGCCCATGGTATCTGCCCCTTGCGGAGTGTCAGGACGGTCCAGGCAAGAAGGGCGCACCCCCAGAGTCCGGCGGCTGCTCCCGCCGCAATGGACAGGCCGTTGACCGGCGGCGCGCCCGCGCCGGAGGCGGGCGCCAGGAGCAGGCTCGCTGCGATTGCCAGGTTCACCGCTCCGGCGCCGAAGCCGGCGAAGCCGGCGAGCAGACCAACGGCTGCGGCCTTCGTGGCGCCGCCGGCCGGGCCGGTCGTGACCCCAGGGTGCTCGCTGTCATCGTTCTCCCGCTGCAACCGCGGCTGGGGGAACTGTTCCGGGAGTGCATTGGTGTTCAGCGGAACAGAACTCATCTCGCCCGTCCTTTCGCGTTGTGGGGGAGCGACGTCGCTGGGACGCCGGGCCGGGATGCTGGGTAGTACCAGGGATCGGTGTCCAGCATGGATGTGGATCAGGTGCAGTACGGAACGCTTGCCTTAGACGCGGGCGCGGGCAGGGGCGACTGCCTTGTCCATGGACAGCCCGACGCCCAGCAGCAGCACGGCGCTGGCAAGGTGCAGGACGTTATCCGGGCCGTTGAGGGCGATGATGTTCAGCGGCGAGCTGAGCAGGAAGAGCCCGACGATGCCCACCAGCAGGTAGACAGCACCCACAGCGGTGTTGATCGACTTGGACAGGGCCACACCCTGCAGCCCGGCGTAGAGCAGGGCGGCGCCGATGGCGAGGTGGATGACGTTGTGCAGCGGATTGACCTCGAAGATGATCAGGTTGGCGCCCTCGGTCGCGGCGAAGCCCACGCCGGAGGTGACCACAAAGCCAAGGAGGCCAACCAGCAGGTAGACGGCACCGAAAACGGTGGCGATCAGACGGTTCGGTGAAGTGCGCATGGTCCGAATCCTTTTCTGTCGGGCCGACTGGAACATCGGCCGCGGAGCGGGGTCCCGGGCGGGACTCTCTGAAGGCGATTCGGACCACTTGCGCCTGTGGATGGGCGCCGGCTGCGAGAGAGTTTTCCGAGGTCAGCGCTGCGGCCGCAGCCGGATGTTCACCATTTTCAGCTCGTCGCGGCCCTCGAAGCGGTAGGTCAGCTCCACATGCTTGGTGTCGCAGTCAATGGATCCCGCGACGTCGGCCGCGTTGGCGCCGTTGTTCGAGCTGACGTTAAGGCTTGAAAAGTTTGGCTTGCAGCTGCCGTCCAGCTCCAGGCTTTGCACCCCGGTGGCAAACTCCTCCCGGGAAATCTTCTCCATCAGGGCAGGATCCAGGTACTTGTCATACGCGCTGTTTAAGTTGCCGGCGATGATGAGCTTGGTGAAGTCGTCTGCGATACCCCGGGCGTGGTTGGTGGCTCCGCCCACCACGTTGAGGAGGACGACGACGCCGACCGTCACCAGCAGGAGGACGCCTCCGACGATCCCCAACACGATCCACAGGGCCTTGCGGCTCTTTTTCGGCGGCGGCTGGCCCGGGCCCCCGTAGTAGGGCGGCGGGCCGTAGTTGGCGGGCGGCCCGTAGTTCGGCTGCGGGTAATTGGATGGGGCGCCGTTGGCGGGAGGGCCGCCGTCGTTCGGCTGCGGGTAATTGGATGGCGCGCCGTTGGCGGGCGGACCGGGCGGGGCCGCGTAGTACGGAACGGGCGGCTGTCCGGGCGCCGGGTGGCCGGCCGCAGGCTCGTGCCCGGGCTGCGGCGGTACCGGGCGGTATGGTTCCTCGGGGCTGCTCACGGTTCAAGCCTTTCCGGCAGTCCAGACAGCCACTGCCTGTTGCGCAGGGCCGCTTGCGCGGCCCCAAAGGACTCAAGGGGACCCAACGGACACAGCCTAGCGCCGCGGCCGCCCCCAGCACAGATGTAGGGTACAGATGTCCCGAGCACAGATGTACAGCACAGATCCGGAGCGCGGCTCCGGGCCCTGAGACTTGGCTCAGGTGTCGGCGGATCCGCGTTCCAGCAGCGGTTGCATTCGGAACGGGATCAGCTCGCTCATTGCCAGGGCGGTATCGGTCCGGTCCACGCCGTCGCAGGCCAGGATCTTGCCGTTGATCCGGAACAGGTCCTCGGCGTCGAGGGCCACCACCCGCAGGAGAAGATCGGCGGAACCGGTGAGGCCGAAGCCCTCAAGGATTTCCGGAATCCCGGCAAGTTCCACGGCAAGGGCGCCGAGTTTCTGTTGCTGGACGTGGACGGAGATGAAGGCCATCAGCGGGTACCCCAGGGACGCCGGGTTGATGCGCCGCTCGAAGGAGAGGAAGACGTGCTTCTTCTCCAGCTGGGCCATCCTGGCCTGGACCGTATTGCGGGAGAGCCCGAGCTTTTGGGCGAGGGCAACCACGGTCCGCCGCGGGTCCCGCGCCATGGCCGAAAGCAGGCGGGTGTCAGTGCCATCCAAGGGTTGCATAATGCGCAAGGTTAGCACGGTCTGGTGGCGGCCAATAGTGCATAATGCTCAGTATTTTTACCGGTGGTTGTGCCTGATGAGCATTGTGAGTAGGGTCACAATTATCCGGGGCAACGGCGCCCGGACGGCTGGCGCGCCGCGGGATCACGAGTCCTGCGAGTTCCGGTCAGACGACGTCAGAAGGTGTGGACAAACAGTGTTTACCGACGACGCGGGCAAGGGCGGCATTTCCGCCGGGGGCCCCGGAAACAGTGAGAATTCAGCGCGGCGGACGGGCGGCGATCTCGTCCAGCTCATCACACCGGCGGGCGAGCGCATCAGCCATCCGGAGTTCGATTCCTGGCTCCAGGACGTCAGCGACGAGCAGCTGTGCGGGCTCTACGAGGACATGGTGGCCATCCGCCGGATCGATGCCGAAGCCACCGCCCTCCAGCGGCAGGGCGAGCTGGCTCTCTGGCCGCCGCTGCTCGGCCAGGAAGCATCCCAGATCGGCTCGGCCCGCGCTCTGCGCGAAGACGACTTTGTTTTCCCCAGCTACCGCGACAACGGTGTCGCCTACTGCCGGGGAGTGAAGCCGGAGGACCTGGTCCGGGCCTGGCGGGGCAACGCGTCCGCCGGTTGGGATCCGTTCACGGTCAACGTCGCCACCCAGCAGATCATCATCGGTGCGCAGAGCCTGCATGCCACCGGCTATGCCATGGGCATCCAGAACGACGGCGCCGACTGTGTCGCCGTGGCCTACTTTGGTGACGGCGCCACGAGCGAAGGCGACGTCAACGAGGCCATGGTTTTCGCCGCGAGCTTCCAGGCGCCGGTGGTCTTCTTCTGCCAGAACAACCACTGGGCCATCTCGGAGCCTGTCCGGCTGCAGTCCCACATCCAGCTGGCGGACCGCGCCTCAGGCTTCGGCATCCCCAGCATGAGGGTCGATGGCAACGATGTCCTCGCCGTCATGGCGGCCACCCGCATCGCCCTGGACCGTGCCCGGCACGGCGGCGGCCCGACGTTCATCGAGGCCGTTACCTACCGGATGGGCCCGCACACGACGGCGGATGATCCCACCCGCTACCGGGACGCCAACGAGCTCGAGGACTGGGCCGCCAAGGACCCGATCAGCAGGATGAAGTCGCTGCTGGACCGCAAGGGGCTGCTGACCGCGGATCTTGAGGCCGCCGTCGCCGCGAAGGCCGACGCCGTGGCCAAGGAACTCCGGGCCGGCACCATCAACATGCCCGAGCCGCAGCCGCTGGATATCTTCAAGCACGTGTACAGCACGCCCAACTCCTGGCTGGACCGCCAGCAGGAGCACTACTCCCGTTACCTGGCTTCCTTCGGCGATCCCGCAGAAGCCTCTTCTGAAGAAGGTGCACGCTGATGACGCAGATGACCTTTGCCCGAGCCATCAATTCGGGCCTGCGCAAGTCCCTCGAAAACGATCCCAAGGTGGTCCTGATGGGGGAGGACATCGGCGCACTCGGCGGTGTCTTCCGTGTCACCGACGGCCTGCAGAAAGACTTTGGCAAGCACCGCGTCGTGGACACCCCGCTGGCAGAGTCGGGGATCATGGGCACCGCGGTCGGCCTGGCCTACCGCGGCTACCGCCCGGTGGTGGAGATCCAGTTCGACGGGTTCATCTACCCGGCGTTCGACCAGATCGTCAGCCAGGTCGCCAAGATGCACTACCGCACGCAGGGCGCCGTCAAGATGCCCATCACCATTCGCGTCCCGTTCGGCGGCGGCATCGGCTCTCCGGAGCACCACTCGGAATCGCCCGAGGCCTACTTCACCCACACCTCGGGGTTGCGCGTGATCAGCGTGTCCAACCCCCAGGACGCCTACACCATGATCCAGCAGGCCATCGCCTCCGACGATCCTGTCCTGTACTTCGAGCCCAAGCGGCGCTACCACGACAAGGGCGAGGTGGACGAGACCGTCGACCTGAGCACTGCGCTGTCCATGGAAAAGGCCCGCGTGGTCACCGAGGGCAACGACGTCACCCTTGTGGCCTACGGTCCGCTGGTCAAGACTGCCCGCGATGCCGCACTGGCGGCCGCGGACGAAGGCGTTTCGGTCGAGGTCATCGACCTCCGCTCCCTGGCTCCGCTGGACTTCGTCACCCTTGAGGCGTCGGTCCGCAAGACCGGCCGGCTGGTCATTACCCACGAGGCCGGCCAGTCCGGCGGCCTCGGCGCCGAAGTTGCCGCGAGCATCACCGAACGCTGCTTCTACCACCTCGAAGCCGCCCCGGTCCGCGTGACCGGCTTCGACGTTCCGTACCCGTACTCCAAGCTGGAAATGCACCACCTGCCGGGCCTCGACAGGATTCTCGACGGCGTTGACCGTGCCATGGGCCGCCCCAACTCCCTCAGCGGGCTGGAAGGATGAGCGCCACCATGATCAAAGAATTCAGGCTCCCGGACCTCGGTGAAGGACTGACGGAATCGGAAATCGTCGCCTGGAAGGTCGCGGTAGGGGATACGGTCACCCTCAACCAGATCATCGCCGAGGTGGAGACGGCCAAGGCCGTCGTCGAGCTGCCCTCGCCGTTCGCCGGTGTGGTCGCGGCCCTGCACGAACAGCCCGGCACCGTGGTTGAGGTCGGGAAGCCGATCGTCTCCTTCGAGATTGAGGACGACGGCTCCGCAGGGTCCGCACCCGACGCGGCCGCGGCCAAGCGTGAGCCGAACCTTGTGGGTTACGGCGCCGTGCTCGAAGCCTCCGGCCGGCCGGCCCGCCGTGCCCGCACGTTCGCAGCCCCGGCAGTTCCGGCGGCGGCTTCTCCAGTTGCACCGGTCCGCGCCGAGCCGGTGGCACCGGTCCGCGCGGCCGAGCCGGTTGAGGCCAA
Source organism: Arthrobacter sp. 2MCAF15 (assembly GCF_052115605.1). NCBI lineage: Bacteria > Bacillati > Actinomycetota > Actinomycetes > Micrococcales > Micrococcaceae > Arthrobacter > Arthrobacter sp. 2MCAF15. The sequence continues at coordinate 176,836 of NZ_JBFRGZ010000008.1, forward strand.
GCCTGCCGCGTCGGCGCCGGGGGAGCGTCCTCGGTCCACGCCGCCGGTGCGCAAGCTGGCCAAGGATCTCGGCGTCGACCTCGAAGCGGTGACCGGCACGGGCGAACATGGCCTCATTACCCGCGAGGACGTCCAGAACTTCGCCGGCGGCGACCAGCCCGCGGCCGCTCACGAACTCGCCGGTGCTCCGGCGCAGGCCCTTGCGCCCCAGGCCCGGGGCGAGCGGGAGACCCGCACGCCGATCAAGGGCGTGCGGAAGTTCACGGCCGCCGCCATGGTGGCCAGTGCCTTCACCGCACCGCACGTCACCGAGTTCCTGACCGTCGACGTCACGCCCACGATGGAGCTGCTGGCACGGCTGAAGGCGAGCCGCGCGTTCGCCGGGTACAAGCTCACGCCGCTGACGCTCGTCTCCAAGGCGGTGCTCATCGCGCTGCGCAACCACCCGACGCTCAACGCACGGTGGGATGAGGCCAACCAAGAGATCGTCCAGTTCAACTACGTGAACCTGGGCATCGCGGCCGCGACCCCGCGGGGGCTGACGGTCCCGAACATCAAGGACGCGGACCGGATGTCCCTCCTGGAGATCTCCTCCGCCCTGACGGAACTGACGGACACGGCCCGGGCCGGGAAGACAAGCCCTGAGGCGCTCTCCGGCGGCACCATCTCCATCACGAACATCGGCGTCTTCGGCATTGACGCCGGCACGCCCATCCTGAACCCGGGCGAGGCCGCCATCCTGGCCCTCGGCGCGGTCCGGAAGATGCCGTGGGAGTACCAGGACGAGGTCGCCCTGCGCCAGGTCATGACGCTCAGCCTCTCCTTCGACCACCGCCTGGTGGACGGCGAGCAGGGCTCACGGTTCCTCCAGGACCTCGGCGCCATGCTGGCCGATCCGGGCATGGTCCTCGCGATGGTCTAGGCTCCGGCTCACCACGGCTGCCGGCTGCTCCGTCCGAAAGGAACGAGCGGCCGGCAGCTTTGTTGTGTGCGGGGTGTCTCCGCCGGTGCCTCCCTCCGGGGGCACTTTGGGCGCCATGCCCGACGGCGGCGGCCCAGTTGACGGCGTGTCCGCGCCAAACTGCCCCGGGAGTGTGCCGCAGCGGGAAAATGCCGGGATCGGAGTGTGCCCGGACGGGGACTGGTCAGTCGGGCGGGAGCGTCAGTCTGCCGGCGGCGCGGCCGGTGCCAGGAGCGCGGCCAGTGCCATGCTTTCGAGCAGCGGCCGGGCGCGTCGGACGCCGACCCGGCGGCCGTGGCTGCGCACCGAGTGCGGGGTCGAGTTGATCAGTCCAAAGGTGGCATGTGCCCGCATTCGCAGTTCGGCCGCCTCCGTGCCTTCATGCAGCCCGGCCAGCACGTCCACCCAGAGTTCAACGTAGTTGCGCTGGAGTGTGCGGACCTCGGCCTGGTCCTCGCCGGCAAGGTTGCTGAAGTCCTGGTCCTGGACCCGGATGACGTCGGGATTGCTCAGGGCAAAGTCGACGTGGAAGGCCACGAGGCCGCCCAGCGCCGCCAGATCGCCGTCGGCATCGGCCACCACCTTGCGGCCGCCGTCGAGCAGGTCCTGGCTGACGCTGAGGAGCAGCGCACCGAGGACTGCCTGCTTGCCGGCGAAGTGGCGGTAGACCGCCGGGCCGCTGACGCCGGCCGCAGCCCCCAGATCCTCCAGTGAAACGCGGTTGAAGCCCTCCAGGGCGAACAGCGCGGCGGCGGCGGACAGGAGGGCCTGCCGCCTGTTCGCCTTGGCCTGGCTGCGCTGTGTGGAGGGGGTCGGTGTGGAGGGGGCCGGACTGGAGAGGGCCGGGGTGGAGGCCGCCGGGACTGTCGGAAGCTGGGTGGTCAGGCTGGGCTCGGTCACCGGCGCATCCCCTCGTTGCAAATGATCCCTGTGTTGGACATCACAGTTAATAGAGACTAACCTAAATCTCAGTTATGCGGTACTAACCGAAATATTTGCGGAATCAGCCGAAATATCCGGGCGGCCGCAGTTCAGGGAACGGAAGCAGTCAATGGAGACAATCGCCAGCCGGGTGGATGCGACAAGCGCCGCCTTTGCCGCGAACCGCCAGGCCCAGCTGGACCTGGCCTGCGGGTTGAGGGAACGGCTCGCCGCCGCAGCGCTGGGCGGGCCGGCAAAGTCCCGCGAACGTCACGTGGCCCGCGGCAAGCTCCTCCCGCGCGAACGCATCGACCGGCTGCTGGACGACGGCAGCCCCTTCCTGGAAATCGCGCCGCTCGCGGCCAACGGCATGTACAACGATGACTCCCCGGGCGCCGGCGTGATCGCCGGGATCGGCCTGGTGCACGGCCGCCAGGTCCTGGTCATTTCCAACGACGCCACCGTCAAGGGCGGCACCTACTATCCGATGACGGTGAAAAAGCACCTCCGGGCCCAGGAAATCGCCTTGGAGAACCGGCTGCCCTGCATCTACCTCGTGGACTCGGGCGGGGCGTTCCTGCCCAAGCAGGACGAGGTCTTCCCGGACAAGGAGCACTTTGGCCGGATCTTCTTCAACCAGGCGAGGATGTCCGCGGCGAAGATCCCGCAGATCGCCTCCGTGATGGGTTCCTGCACCGCCGGCGGCGCGTATGTCCCCGCGATGAGCGACGAGACCGTCATCGTCCGCAACCAGGGCACCATCTTCCTGGGCGGGCCGCCGCTGGTGAAGGCCGCGATCGGCGAGATCGTCACGGCTGAGGAGCTTGGCGGCGGAGACGTGCACTCGAAGATTTCCGGGGTCACGGACCACCTGGCCGAGAACGATGAGCATGCCCTCCAGATCGTCCGGGACATCGTGGCTACCCTGCCGCGGCCGGCCGCGCCCGTCTGGGACGTGGACACCGCCGTCGAACCCGTAGCGGATCCGGCTGAGCTCTACGGCGCCGTTCCCACGGACGTCAACGCCCAGTACGACGTGCGCGAGGTCATCGCCCGGCTGGTGGACGGCAGCAAATTCCATGAATTCAAGAAGAACTACGGCACCACCCTGGTCACCGGCTTCGCGAAGCTGCACGGCCACCCGGTGGGCATCGTGGCCAACAACGGGGTGCTGTTCAGCGAATCGTCGCTCAAGGGCGCGCACTTCATCGAACTGTGCGACCAGCGCGGCATCCCGCTGATCTTCCTGCAGAACCTCTCCGGCTTCATGGTCGGCAAGGACTACGAGCAGGGCGGCATCGCCAAGAACGGCGCCAAGATGGTCACCGCCGTCGCCACCGCCCGCGTCCCCAAGCTCACGGTCGTGATCGGCGGCTCGTTCGGCGCCGGCAACTACTCTATGTGCGGGCGGGCCTACTCGCCGCGCTTTTTGTGGATGTGGCCGGCGTCGCGGATCTCCGTGATGGGCGGAAACCAGGCCTCCAGCGTGCTGGCCACCGTGAAGCGGGACCAGTACGAGGCCCGCGGCGAGGAATGGTCCGCCGCGGACGAGGAAGCCTTCAAGGCCCCCATCAAGGCCCAGTACGAGGACCAGGGCAGCCCCTACTACTCCACCGCCCGCCTCTGGGACGACGGCGTGATCGACCCCGCGGACACCCGCACCGTCCTGGGACTGGCGCTCGACGTCGTTTCCCGCACCCCGCTGCCGGAGACTTCCTTCGGCCTGTTCCGGATGTGAGCCAGCAATGACAATTACTTCCTCTTCCTCGAGTGCACCCTCGACCCCTCACAAGCCCCTGTTCGGCACCGTGCTGGTCGCCAACCGTGGCGAGATCGCCTGCCGCGTCATCCGGTCCCTGCGGGACCTGGGCATCCGTTCGGTGGCGGTCTATTCCGACGCCGACGCCGGCGCCCGGCATGTGCGTGAAGCCGACGTGGCGGTGCGGATCGGTCCGGCCGCCGCCACCGAGAGCTACCTGAAGATCGAGGCCATCATCCAGGCCTGCCGCGACACCGGGGCCGAGGCCGTGCACCCGGGCTACGGCTTCCTGAGCGAGAACGTCGACTTCGCCCGTGCCCTGGCCGGGGCCGGGATCACGTTCATTGGACCCGGCGTCGAATCCCTGAACGTCATGGGCGACAAGATCCGCTCGAAGAACCATGTCACCGGCTACGGAGTGCCGGTGGTCCCGGGCATCGCCGAACCGGGGATGACGGACGCGCAGCTGATCGAGGCCGCGGCCGGCGTCGGCTTCCCGCTGCTGATCAAGCCCTCAGCCGGCGGCGGCGGGAAGGGCATGCACATCGTGGAACGCCCCGAGGACCTGGCAGCCACCCTGGCGACCGCCCGCCGGGTCGCGGCGAGTGCCTTCGGCGACGACACCCTGTTCCTGGAGCGGCTCGTGCTCACCCCGCGGCACATCGAGGTCCAGGTCCTCGCCGACAACCACGGCAACGTCATCCACCTGGGCGAGCGCGAGTGCTCCCTGCAGCGCCGCCACCAGAAGGTCATCGAGGAAGCGCCCTCCCCGCTGCTGGAATCCCTGCCCGACGGGGCGGACATCCGGGCCCGGATCGGCGAGGCCGCCTGCAACGCGGCCCGCAGCGTCAAGTACTCCGGCGCCGGCACCGTGGAGTTCCTGGTCTCGGACAGCGCCCCGGACGAATTCTTCTTCATGGAAATGAACACCCGGCTGCAGGTCGAACACCCCGTCACCGAGATGGTCACCGGCGTCGACCTCGTCGAATGGCAGGTCCGGATCGCCGCAGGCGAGCAACTCACCGTGACCCAGGACGACGTCGTCCTCACCGGACACTCGGTGGAGGCCCGCGTCTACGCCGAGGTACCGGAGAAGAATTTCCTGCCCTCCACGGGGCGGGTGGTCCTGATGGACGAAATGCCCGATCACGCCGATGGCCAGGTCCGGGTCGACTCGTCCCTTGTCGAGGGCCTGCAAATCTCCAGCAGCTACGACCCCATGATTTCCAAGGTCATCGCGTGGGGCCGGGACCGCACCGAAGCCCTGGACACCCTGGACCGGGCGCTGGCCGGGTACACGGCGCTGGGCATCGACACCAACATCGAGTACCTGCGGCTGCTGATCAACGACGCCGACGTCCGCGCCGGCCGGCTCGACACCGGCCTGATCGAGCGCAAAATGCCGGAGTTCTCTTTCCGCCGCGTGGGCGACTTCGAGGCGGCTGCCGCCGCGGTATTCGCCGCTGCGATGGAGGAACGCGATGCACGGAACCCCGGGGGAGGCCCGTGGAGCCGGCGCGACGGCTGGCGGATCGGTGTGCCTGCCCCGCGGCGGATCAGCCTGGGCACGCCCGGCGGCGGCGTCGCCACGGTGACGGTGTCCGGCGCCGTCGGGCAGGGCGCCGCGGAGGTGAGTGTCGACGGCGGGCCGGAACGCACGGCATCGCTTCGTTTCCCCAAGCGCAACCACGCCGAGCTGACCCTCGATGGCGAAGCTCGGGAGTACGCGCTGGTGTCGACGCTTGGGGGCCCGGGAACACCGGACCAGAGCGGCCCGGCCTCCGGCGGCCCGCAGGAGCTCTTCCTCGGCAACGAGGGCTGGTCCTGCCGCCTGGAGGTGCTCACCCGCGAGTCCCGGCTCGCCCGGGTGCTGGCCGCGATCGAACGCGAGGAAGGCGCCGCCGACCCGGCCGTGCGCTCGCCGATGCCAGGGACGGTGGTGTCCGTCTCTGTCAGCGACGGCGACACGGTGGAAGCCGGCCAGGTGCTGCTCTCCGTGGAGGCGATGAAGATGGAGCACCAGCTCGTGGCGCCGCTCGAGGGAACCGTCCACATCAGCATCGGTCCCGGGGACCTCGTGAAGGCAGACCAGGTGCTCGCCACCGTCCACCCCGCGGTCCATGCTCCGTCCCCGGCGGAGAACGCCGCCGAGGACACGATCGAGGAAGCCGTGATCGCAATGGGCGCGGCCGACTAGCAAACTTCCTGACCGGCGGCCACGGAGCAGCTTTTGCAGAAAAACAGCAGCACACATCATCACCAGACACCATCACCAGACACCATCACCAGACCGCGGATTTACATCAGACAAAGGAGTCACCCCCCATGCCGGATTTTGAGCTCAGCGAGGACTACCAGGACCTCAGCAACACCGTCCGCGAATTCGCCGACGAAGTAGTGGCCCCCGTTTCCGCCAAGCACGACGAGGAACACAGCTTCCCCTACGAGGTTGTCTCCCAGATGGCGGACATGGGCCTCTTCGGCCTGCCCTTCCCGGAAGAGTTCGGCGGCATGGGCGGGGACTACTTCGCCCTGGCCCTCGCGCTGGAACAGCTCGGCCGCGTGGACCAGTCCGTCGCCATCACCCTGGAGGCCGGCGTCTCCCTCGGCGCCATGCCGATCCACCGCTTCGGCAACGACGCCCAAAAAGAGGAATGGCTGCCCCTGCTCGCCTCCGGCAAGGCGCTCGCCGGCTTCGGCCTGACCGAGCCCGAGGCCGGCTCGGACGCCGGCGGCACCAAGACCACGGCCAAACTCGGCGGCGGTGAATGGGTCATCAACGGCAACAAGGCGTTCATCACCAACTCCGGCACGGACATCACCAAGCTCGTCACCGTCACGGCCGTCACCGGCCAGGAGGAACGTCCGGACGGCAGCATCAAGAAGGAGATCTCCACCATCCTGGTGCCCACCAACACCCCGGGGTTCACGGCGGAGAAGGCCTACAACAAGGTCGGCTGGAACGCCTCGGACACCCACCCGCTCACGCTGGACAACGTCCACGTCCCCGAAGCCAACCTGCTTGGCACCCAGGGCCGGGGCTACGCCAACTTCCTGTCCATCCTGGACGAGGGCCGGATCGCTATCGCGGCGCTGGCCGTCGGCGCGGCCCAGGGCTGCGTGGACCAGTCGGTGAAATACGCCAAGGAACGGAGCGCATTCGGGCAGAACATCGGCAAGTACCAGGCCATCGCGTTCAAGATTGCCCGGATGGAAGCCCGCGCCCACACGGCCCGCCTGGCCTACTACGACGCGGCCGCCCGGATGCTTGCCGGCAAGCCGTTCAAGACGCAGGCGGCCATCGCTAAGATGGTCGCAGGCGAGGCAGCCATGGACAACGCGCGGGACGCCACCCAGGTGTTCGGCGGCTATGGCTTCATCAACGAATTCACCGTGGCACGCCACTACCGCGACTCCAAGATCCTCGAAATCGGCGAAGGCACCACGGAGGTCCAGCTGATGCTGATCGCCCGCGAACTGGGACTGTAGCCGGCCGGAAGGATCCTGATGATCAACAAAGTAGTCGCCAGCGCAGCCGAGGCTGTCGCGGACATCCACGACGGCGCCTCCCTCGCCGTGGGAGGGTTCGGGCTCTGCGGCATCCCCGTGACCCTCATCGAGGCGCTGCACCAGCGCGGCGCCACGGATCTGGAAACCGTCAGCAACAACTGCGGCGTGGACGACTGGGGACTCGGGATCCTGCTCAAGGACGGCCGGATCCGGCGCACCATCAGCTCCTACGTCGGGGAGAACAAGGAGTTCGCCCGGCAGTATCTTGCCGGTGAGCTCGAGGTGGTGCTCACCCCGCAGGGCACCCTGGCCGAAAAGCTGCGCGCCGGCGGCGCCGGCATTCCCGCCTTCTACACGCCGGCCGGCGTCGGCACCCAGGTCTCCGACGGCGGGCTGCCGCAGAAGTACGACGCCGAGGGTAACGTCGCGATTGCCTCCGCCCCGAAGGAGGTCCGCAGCTTTAACGGCGCCGACTACGTGCTGGAAGAGTCGCTGACGCCCGACTTCGGCCTGGTGCACGCCTGGAAGGGGGACCGCCACGGCAACCTCGTCTTCCACGCCACCGCGATGAATTTCAACCCGCTGTGCGCCATGGCCGGGAAGATCACGATCGCCGAGGTCGAGGAACTTGTGCAGCCGGGGGAGCTGGACCCGGAGCACGTCCACGTTCCGGGGATCTTCGTCCAGCGCGTGGTCCTGGCCCCGCAAGGGGAGAAACGCATCGAAAAGCGGACGGTCGCAGTTTCGGCTGCCCCCGGCACACCAAACCAGGCAGGAGCATAGCCGTGGAAACAAACAACGCCCAGGGCGCGCCGCCCCGTCCCGAGGCCGTGCGCCACGAATACCGGCGCTCCGCCGTCGAACACGCCCCCGGTACTGAAACAAAGGGCTGGAACCGCAACGAACTCGCCGCGCGGGTGGCGCAGGAGCTGCACAACGGCCAGTATGTCAACCTTGGCATCGGCATGCCGACGCTGATCCCCAACTACATTCCGGCCGGCGTCGAGGTGGTGCTGCACTCCGAGAACGGCATCCTGGGCGTCGGGCCCTACCCGGCCGAGGATGAGATCGATCCGGACCTGATCAATGCCGGCAAGGAAACCGTCACGGTCAACAAGGGTGCGGCGTTCTTCGATTCCGCCGCCTCCTTCGGCATGATCCGGGGCGGGCACGTCGATGTGGCCGTGCTGGGCGCCATGGAGGTCGCCGCCAACGGCGACCTCGCCAACTGGATGATCCCGGGCAAGATGGTCAAGGGCATGGGCGGCGCGATGGACCTCGTGTTCGGGGCCAAAAAGGTGATCGTGATGATGGACCACGTGGACCGCAACGGCAAGCCGAAAATCGTTGAATCGTGCACGCTGCCGCTGACCGGCAAGGGCTGTGTGGACCGGATCATCACCGACCTCGCCGTGATCGACGTCGTGACCGAGGCCGGGCAGTCCCGGCTGGTGCTGCGGGAACTGGCTCCTGACGTCACCGTTGAGGACGTCGTGGCCGCCACCGGAGCCGAACTTTTCGAGGAAGACCAGGAACTGACTGTATGAGCGACGCCGACCGGCCCTCCCCAAGCCCCGCTGCCGGCACCCCCCGGGTGATTGAACAGCGCGGCCTCTATTTCGACGAGCTCCAGGAGGGCGTGGTCTACGCCCACCGGCCGGGCCGGACGGTCACGGAGACGGACAATGTCCTGTTCACCACTATGACCATGAACACCCAGGCCCTGCACCTGGACGCGGCCTGGAGCGCCGGGCAGCCTTTCGGCCAGCGGCTGATGAATTCGATGTTCACCCTCGCCACTGTGGTGGGCCAGTCGGTGCCGCAGCTGACCCAGGGGACCATCATCGCCCAGCTGGGACTGACGGACGTGTCCTTTCCGCGCCCGCTGTACCACGGGGACACCCTGTACACGGAGACAGTGGTCACCGGGAAAAGGCTGTCCGCGTCCCGCCCCGGGCAGGGCATCGTGACCATGCAGCACACCGGACGCAACCAGCATGGCGATGTGGTGGCGCTGGCTGCCCGCAGCTGCCTGATGTGGACACGCGAGGCGCACGCGGCTGCCGAGCTGGAAGCCGCGCAAAAGGGGACAATAGAAACATGAGTTTCCTGATGGGCCCTGCCCTGCTGTTCTGCCCCGCCGACCGCCCCGAGCGGTACCAGAAGGCCGCCGAGCGCTCCGATACCGTGATCGTGGACCTCGAGGACGCCGTCGCGCCCGCCGACAAGCAGCGGGCCCGCGGCGCCATCCTCGCCCAGCTGGGCGCCACCGGCGACGTCCCGGAACTGGACCCGAGCCGCACCATCATCCGGGTCAATCCCGCCGGCACGGACGAGTTCGAGAAGGACCTGCACTGCCTCAAGCACACGCCCTACCGGCACATCATGCTGGCCAAGGCCGAGAGCGCCGCCCAACTCAAGGAACTCCAGGGCTACAGCGTGATTGCCCTCTGCGAGACGGCCGCGGGAGTCCTCAACGCCGCAGCCATCGCCGCCGAACCCAACGTGGTGGCCCTGATGTGGGGCGCGGAAGACCTGCTCGCCTCGCTTGGCGGAACCTCCAGCCGGTTCGAGGACGGCAGCTACCGGGCAGTCGCGCTGCACGCCCGTTCCAGCGTGCTCCTGGCCGCCGGCGCCTTCGGCAAGGACGCGATCGACGCCGTCTATGTCAACATTCCGGATCTGGCCGGGCTGGCCCTGGAATCCCGTGACGCCGTGGCGTCCGGGTTCTCGTCCAAAGCCTGCATCCATCCGGACCAGGTGGCCGTGGTCCGCGAAGCCTACGCGCCCACCGAGGCCGACGTCTCGGCGGCCGCGGAGCTGCTTGATGCCGCCTCCGCGGCAGGCACGGGCGTGTTCGCGTTCAAGGGCAAGATGATCGACGGGCCCATCCTCAAGCACGCCGCGTCGACGCTGCGCCGCGCGGGCCACGTCAGCTCCTGACCCTCGGCTCCTAACCCTCGGCGCCCAACGCCTGGATCCTTGGCTCCGCAATCTCAGCGGCGCCAGAGGTAGCGGTTCTCCGGCCGGCCCGCCGCTCCGTAGCGGGGCGTCAGCCGGGCATGGCCGTGAACCACGAGGTACTCAAGGTAGCGGCGGGCGCTGACCCGGGACAGGCCCAGTTGCAGCGCCAGGCCGGCGGCGGATACGTCCTCGGCGCTGGCCTTCAGCGCCTCGATGACCGCGTCCAGGGTGGGACGGGAGAGTCCCTTGGGCAGCCGCAGCGCAGCCTGGCCCGGCGGTTGGGCCGGCTCTGCCGGCGCGGACCGGCGGGAGGGAGCCACCAGACGGTCGATGCTGGCCTGGTCCAGCGGCCCGGCGGAGCCCGAGGCCAGTTCGTCCCGCAGCATGACGTACTCGTCCAGCCGTTCGTTCAACGCCTGCGAGGAAAAGGGCTTGACCAGGTAGTGAAGCACCCCGCCGGCCATCGCGCCACGGACCGTATCGAGTTCCCGGGACGCCGTAATGACCAGGACATCCACAGGCCGCCGGTGCCCGCGCAGCCGCTGCAGGACATCCAGGCCGGACATGTCCGGCAAATGAATGTCCAGCAGCACCAGCTCCGGCGCCAGCTCGGCGGCCAGATCGATGCCCTGCTGCCCGGTGTGGGCCATGGCCACGACGTCGAATCCGCCGCGTGCCAGCAGGAACCCGTGATGGATCCCGGCCACTGCTACGTCATCGTCGATGATGAGGGTGCGTATGGCGCTCATTGCTTCTGTAGTTCCGCCTCTTTTGTCCTGAGCACCACCAAGAAGCAGGCTCCGCCCAATGCCGATGAGGATACCGCGGCCCGGCCTCTGCGCCGGAGGGCAACCCGCTGGACCAGGGCCAGCCCAAACCCGCGGCTGTTGATCCCCTCGGCCTCCTTGCTGGTCACACCGGGCTCGAACACTTTAGCGCGTTCCGCAACGGGGACGCCGGGCCCGTCGTCCTCCACCACGATGGTCCGCTCGCCGTCGGCGCTCTCGCCGAGCCGGATGGCCACGGTGCTGTCGAAGCCCGCGGCGTCCACGGCGTTGTCGATCAGGTTGCCCAGGACCGTGATGACGTCGCCCGAGTCATCGGCGGAGCACACCGAATCCGGGCTGACCACAATGTCGATGCCGCGCTCGGCGCAGACTGTGGACTTGGCTATCAGCAGGGCCTGGACCCCGTGGTCGGTGATTCCGGGCGCCAGCGGCCGGTTCGCGAAGACGGCGTCGTTGTGGCTGCGGCCAAGGTATTCAATGGCCTTGTCCTGCTTCCCGAGCTCCAGCAGTCCGGAAATAACGTGCAGTTTGTTGGCGAACTCGTGCGCCTGGGCGCGGAGGGCCTGGGTTACGTCCACGGCGCCGTCGCGGTCACGCAGGACGGTGTGCAGTTCCGTGCGGTCGCGCAGGATCAGCACCTTGCCGACTTCGCGGTCGTCGACCGTGGCGGCATTGACCTTGCCCAGCAGGATCCGCTCTCCCGAGAGCACCAGTTCCTCCGTGGCGGACCCGGCCGAGAGCAGGCGGTGGACCGCCGGCTCCAGGCTTGCCGCGGCGGGGGTCCCGGTGATATCCGCTGACAGTCCGAGGAGGCGCCGGGCCTCGTCGTTGACCAGCGCGATCCTGCCGTCGGCGTCCACCGCCACGAGCCCTTCGCCCAGGCCGTGGAGCATGGCGTCGCGCGTTTCCAGCAGGGCAGCGATGTCCTCGGGCTCAAGCTTGTAGATCCGCCGCCAGACCAGTTTCGAGACGTACATCGCGCCCAGCGAGCTCAGGAGCGCGGCCCCGAGCAGCCAGGCGAACAGCTGTGGCATGTCGTCATGGAGGTCGGCGGCCAGCGTGCTCTCCAGCACCCCCACGGAGGCGGAGCCGATCACGGTGCCGGTCCGGTCGAAGATGGGGACCTTGACCCGCCAGGACTCGCCGAGGGTTCCGGTCTGGGTGCCGACGTAGATCTCGCCGGACAGGGGAACGGAGGGATCGGTGGAGACCGGCCGGCCGATTTCCGCCGGATTGGGGTGCGACTGCCGCACCCCGTGCCGGTCCGTCACCACCACGTAGGTGACATTGGAGGCCTGCCGGATGACTTCCGCGATCGGCTGGATGGTCTGGGCCGGCGAGGGCGTTCCGAACGCGTTGATGACCGAGGGCAGCTGGGCGACACTTTCGGCGACGCCGATCAGCCGGCCCTTGTACGCATCCCGGAGCTGTTGTTCCTGCATCCGGATGGTCACGGCTCCCACCACCGTGAGGACAGCCAGCACGATGCCCAGCTGCAATGCGACCAGCTGGAACCGTAGGGGAATCCTGTGAAACATGTCACAAGTTTCCCATCGGTAGCGGCGTCCGCCCGCCAAAAAGACGGCCGCGGCCGTGACCAATATGACCACTACTACCTCTAAGGCCAAATTCTGTTGCCCTTCGCCGGGCGCTCCTAGGGTCAGTGACGTGATTCCAATGATGTGCATCACATTCGCCCAAGGAGAAACCATGTCTGGCCAGTCCACTCTCACGCAGTCCACTCTCACGCAGTCCACTTTCACGCGGTCCGCCTACACCCGCCGCGCCGCCCTCATCGCCGGTGCCGCCGGAGTCGTCCTGGCCATGTCCGCCTGCGCTGGAAGCGGAACCGGCACGGCTGCCGGCACGGCCGCGGGCGCCGACCCGATCAAGAAGCTCAGCATCATCGTCCCCGCCAACCCGGGCGGCGGCTGGGACCAGACCGGACGCGCCATCCAGCAGGACCTGCAGACCAACAAGCTGGTCTCCTCCGCCCAGGTCACCAACATCGGCGGTGGCGGCGGAACCAACGGGCTCGCCAAGCTTGCCACCGAGAAGGACGTCAACACCCTCATGGTGATGGGCTACGTCATGGTCGGCGCAGTCGAGACCAATGGCGCCAAGACCCGGCTCGAAGACACCACCCCGATCGCACGGCTCACCGAAGAACCGCTGGTCCTGGTAGTGCCGGCGTCGTCGAAATACCAGTCCGTCGCCGACCTCGTGGCAGACATCAAAGCCAATGGCAAGGGGGTGGCCATCACCGGCGGCTCGGCCGGCGGTGCGGACCACATCCTGGCCGGGCAGATCCTGAAATCCCAGGGCGTGGGGGCGGACAAGCTGAACTACATCGGCTACTCCGGCGGCGGCGAATCCATCGCGGCGCTGCTCGGCAACAAGGTCCAGGCCGGCATCTCCGGCGTGGGCGAGTACGCCGAGCAGGTCAAGGCCGGCAAGGTCCGGGCGCTCGCCGTCTCCGGCAAGGCCGAGGCCCCGGCGCTGCCCGGCGTCAAGCCTCTCAAGGACCAGGGGATCGACGTCGTGCTGACCAACTGGCGCGGCGTGGTGGCCCCCGGCTCCATCGACGACGCCCAGCGCGCGAAGCTGACCGACGTCGTCACCAAGCTGCACGCGTCCGAGGCCTGGAAGTCCACCCTGACCAAGAACAACTGGGACGACGCCTTCCTGGCCGGCGACGGCTTCAAGGCCTTCCTGACCGAGGACATCGCCAAGGTCAAGACCACGCTGACCCAGATCGGCCTGGTCAAGTAACAATGTCCGTACAAGCAACAACGCCCGCCAAACGGCCCACGGGCGAGATCCTCTTCGCCCTCGTGTTCGTCAGCGTGGGCGGCGCGGGGCTGCTGACGGCGGGATCCATTCCGGTCCCGCCGTCGGAGACCGGCATCGGCCCGCGCGCCTTCCCCTACATCGTGTGCGGCATGCTGGTGCTGTGCGGCGCCGGGGTGGTCCTGCAGGTCCTCCGCGGCAAAGTCGGCCAGGCCGAGGACAGCGAAGACCTCGACGTGACGGCCAAGACCGATTGGGTGGCCCTGGCCAAACTCGTGGGCTTCGTGGTGCTGCACATCTTCCTGATCGAACCGGCCGGCTGGCCGGTGGCCGCCGCCGTGCTCTTCAGCGGTGCCGCCTGGTCCCTGGACGCCAAACCCCTCTGGAAGGCCATCATCATTTCCATCGTCCTGGCGCTGGTGCTGCAGTACGTCTTCGGCGGGCTGCTGGGCGTATCCCTGCCGCCGGGGCCGCTGCTCGAGGGGGTGCCCTTCTTCCATGGATAGCTTCATGCTCCTGCTCGAAGGGTTCAGCACCGCGCTGCAGCCGGTCTACCTGCTCTACGCCCTGGGCGGGGTCTTCGTCGGCACCGCCGTCGGCGTGCTCCCCGGCATTGGCCCTGCCATGACCGTGGCGCTGCTCATGCCCATCACCTACGCCCTGGATCCTGCCGCCGCGCTGATCGTGTTCGCCGGGATCTACTACGGCGGCATGTACGGCGGTTCCACAACCTCCATCCTGCTGAACACGCCCGGCGAGTCCTCCTCGATCGTCACGGCGCTGGAGGGAAACAAGATGGCCAAGGCCGGCAGGGGAGCGGCGGCCCTCGCGACGGCGGCGATCGGCTCCTTCATCGCCGGGACCATCGCCACGGTCCTGCTGACCTTCCTGGCGCCCGTCGTGGCCGACTTCGCCGTCGGCCTCGGTCCGGTGGACTATGTCGCCCTCATGGTGGTGGCCTTCCTGACCGTCGGTGCGCTGTTGGGCGCCTCCGTCCTGCGCGGCCTGGCCTCCCTTGCTCTCGGACTGTTCATCGGCCTGATCGGCATCGATGACAGCACCGCCCAGCAGCGCTTCACGTTCGACAACCCCACCCTGGTGGACGGCATCGACATGGTCCTCGTGGCCGTGGGCCTCTTTGCCCTCGGGGAGGCGCTGTACGTCGCGTCCAAGCTGCGGCACGGCCCCGTGGAGCTCATCCCGGTCAGCAAGGGCAAGAACGCCTGGTTGTCCAAGGAGGACTGGCAGCGGTCCTGGAAGCCATGGCTGCGCGGAACCTTCATCGGGTTCCCGATCGGCACCGTCCCGGCAGGCGGCGCGGACGTCTCCACGTTCCTGTCCTACGCGGCCGAGCGGAAGCTGGCCAGGGGCGCCAACAAGGCCCAGTTCGGCAAGGGCGCGATCGAAGGCGTCGCCGGACCGGAGGCCGCGAACAACGCCGCGGCCGCCGGGGTCCTGGTGCCGCTGCTGACCCTCGGCATCCCGACGACGGCGACGGCGGCCATGATGCTCACGGCGTTCCAGCGCTACCAGATCCAGCCCGGACCGCTCCTGTTCGAAAACCAGGGGGCACTGGTCTGGACCCTGATCGCCTCGCTGTATGTCGGCAACCTCATGCTGCTGGTGCTGAACCTCCCGCTCGTGGGCCTGTGGGTAAAAATCCTGCAGATCCCCCGGCCCTACCTCTACGCAGGCATCCTGGTGTTCGCCGCCCTGGGCGCGTTCTCGGTGAACTTCTCCCCGAGCGACGTCGGCATCCTGCTGGTGGTGGGCATCCTGGGCTACTTCATGCGCCGCTACGGCTACCCCGTGGCGCCCATGGTGGTGGCGATGATCCTGGGCCCGATGTTCGAGGTGCAGCTGCGGCGCTCGCTGCAGCTGTCGCAGAACGACCCCACGGCCCTGTTCGGCTCGCCGTTCGCCTTAGTGGTGTACATCTCCATGGCGCTGATCTTCGTTGCCTCGTGGTGGCTGCGCCGCCGCCAGGCAACGCTGGAGGCCGCACCGGCGAAGGAAGAGGTGTCCGTCTAAGCCTGCGGGTGTCACTGATTTACCGCACATGGCCGGAATGGCAACCCCATTCCGGCCATGTGCGGCAAACGCGTCTCAGCGCTCCGGCGGCAGCCTCGACGGCGGGATGGCGACGTACAGCAGGGTCCGGTTCCAGCGTTGGCCCGTCGCACGGAATTCGGCCCGGGTGGTGAACCGGTAGAGATAGCTGCTGGCACGCACCCAGCGGGGCCGTTCGCCGTCGAACGGGTCGTAGCGCAGCAGGCGCAGCATGGGCCGGTCCGCCTCCAACAGCTTGGCCAGGAACGCATAGAACCACTCTTCGTGCACAGTCCGCAGCGGCAGGAACCACATCAGCCAGTCCAGCCGCAGGTGGTACGGGGCGAACTGGCGCGGGAGGCGCCGGATGTCTCCCGGCTTGCCCTTGAAGCCGTACTCCCGCCACTCGGCGTCGTCCCCTGGTTCCTCCTCGAGGGTCCCCGCCACCACAATCTCGATCCGCCGCTTCGTGACGGTGCCGAACGCGCCGTAGGTGTTCACCAGCTGCCAGCGGTTGAACGAGGCGTTCATCAGTTGATGGTGGGAGAAGAGGTTCTCGATCGGCCGGTAGCTCAGCACCACCAGGAACACGGTGGCGACCGTGACCACCACGAGCCAAGGGACCGGCGCCTGGCTTCCGACACCCGACGCGGCGCCGGATCCGGCGCCTGATCCCGCTCCTGCGGACGCGGCGTGCCAGTCAAGCGGAAGTGCCGGCACCACGGCGTGCGCCACGGGATCGCTGACCGCCGCGAAGGCCAGGATGATCGCCATCCAGTTCAGCCAGGCGAAATTGCCGCTCGCCACCAGCCACAACTGCGTAAAGATGATGATCCCGGCGGCGGCGCTGGCCAGCGGCTGCGGGGCAAAGAGGAAGAACGGGACCACGAGTTGGGCGAAGTGGTTGCCCAGGACCTCCAGCCGGTGCCATGCCTTGGGCAGCAGATGGGCCTGACGGCTCAGCGGCCCCGGCATCGGCTGGGTTTCGTGGTGGTAGTACAGGGCCGTCAGATCCCGCCACTCGGAGCCGCCCCGGATCTTGATCAGGCCCGCGCCGAACTCCAGCCGGAACACCAGCCAGGCCAGCAGGATCAGGATGGTCCGGGGCGGGGGAATCTGGTCTGAGCCGAGGAACCCCACAGTGAACCCGGCCTCCAGGAGCAGAATCTCCCAGCCGAAGCTGTAAAAAGTCTGCCCCACGTTCACGATCGACATGTACAGCAGCCACAGGGCCAGGAACGCGAGCAGCGGAACCCACGGCGGGCCGAGCTGGGGGAGCCCGGCAACGAGCGTGGCGGCAATCGCCATGCCACTCCAGCAGACCGTCCGCAGCAACCGGTCCGAGTAGCGCCAGCGGAACAGGCTGGGCCGGCCCAGCCGGTTGAAGCCCTCGAGATAGACCGGCACGGGCAACAGGCCGCGCTCGCCGAGGAGGGCAGGGAACTGGTTGAGCGAGGAGAGGAAGGCCACGAAGTAGAGGGTGGCAGTGCCGCGCTGCAGCACCTGCCGGGCGAACTCGTACTCTGGCGCGTCGAACCACGCGGTCCACTCCACGTTTTCCACGTTACGCCTCAACTAAGTCGCCGTCGCCGTGCGGGATACTTGAACCATGCAGCCGCGCAAAATCGTCCTCCTCGGGTCCACCGGTTCCATCGGCACACAGGCGATTGACGTCGTCGACGGCGCCCCGCACCTGTTTGAGGTCGTGGCGCTCAGCGCCGGCGGCGGCAACCTCGAGCTCCTGGCCCGGCAGGCCGTGCACACCCGCGCCTGGGCCGTCGGCGCCGCCTCCGGGGAGGCCACCGCCCTTCGGGACATGATCGACGACGCCGCCCGCGCGGCTTCCGTGACGGGCTACCGTCCCGAGATCATCACCGGCCCGGACGCCTCCACACGGATCGCGGAAATCAGCGCCGACGTCGTCCTCAACGGAATCACCGGCTCCATCGGCCTGGCCCCCACACTGGCTGCCCTCAAATCCGGAGCCACACTGGCACTGGCGAACAAGGAATCCCTGATCGTCGGCGGCGCCCTGGTCAAGGCCGCGGCGCGCGAGGGGCAGATCGTCCCCGTGGATTCTGAGCATTCGGCCATTGCCCAATGCCTGCGCTCCGGCTCCGCCGCCGAAGTGGACCGGCTGGTCCTGACGGCATCCGGCGGCCCGTTCCGCGGCAAGACCCGCGAGGAGCTGCATGACGTCTCGCCGCAGGACGCCCTCGCGCACCCCACATGGGACATGGGCCTCATGGTCACCACCAACTCCGCCAGCCTGGTCAACAAGGGCCTGGAGGTGATCGAGGCGCACCTGCTCTTCGACATCCCCCTGGAGAAGATCGACGTTGTGGTCCACCCTCAGTCCGTGGTGCACTCCATGGTCCAGTTCGTCGACGGCTCCACGATCGCCCAGGCCTCGCCGCCGGACATGCGCCTGCCCATTGCCCTGGGCCTCGGCTGGCCGGACCGGGTCCCCGGGTCCGCGAGCGCGTGCGACTGGAGCAAGGCCACCAGCTGGACATTCGAGCCGCTGGACGGTGTCGCCTTCCCCGCCGTCGCCCTCGCCAAGGCCGCCGCCCGGCAGGGCAGCACCTTCCCGGCCGTGTTCAACGCCGCCAACGAGGAAGCGGTGATGGCCTTCCACGCGGGGCAGATCCGCTTCACCGACATTGTGGACACGATCGACGCCGTGCTCAGCGAACACACAGGATCCTCCGGGCTGACGGTGGAGTCCGTATTGGATGCTGAAAGATGGGCACGTGCCCGCACCCACGAACGTTTAGCCGTCAGAAGCGTCTAGGAAGCAGCAGATCACGCACATGAGCCCCGTCCTCCTCTTTATCCTCGGTGTCGTCTTCGTGGCGATCGGCATCGCCGTGTCCATTGCCCTGCACGAAGTCGGCCACCTGTTGCCGGCCAAGCTGTTCAAAGTCCGCGTCACCAAGTACATGATCGGTTTCGGACCCACTGTCTGGTCCAGGAAGCGGGGCGAGACCGAATACGGCCTCAAAGCCATCCCGTTGGGCGGCTACGTGTCCATGATCGGGATGTACCCGCCGAACAAGGAAGACGGCACCGTCCGCCCGTCCAGCACCGGCATGTTCCAGTCGCTGGCAACCGATGCCCGCTCCCTGGCCCACGAGGAAATCGGCCCCGGCGACGAAAACCGGGTCTTCTACCGGCTGCCGGTCTGGAAGAAGGTCATCATCATGCTCGGCGGGCCCGTGATGAACCTGCTGATCGGCGTCGTGTTGACCGCGGTGCTCTTGATGGGGTTCGGGACCGCCAGCCAAACCACCACTATCGCCGATGTCTCCAAGTGCCAGGTCAAGGCCGGCGAGACCGTGGACCCGGACTCGGCGGACTGCAAGCTCACGCCCGCCGCGGCCGCGGGGCTGAAACCGAATGACACCGTCACCTCCTTCGACGGCAAGGCCGTCACCAGCTGGGACGAACTCACCGGCTGGATCCGCGCCTCGGCGGGCAGGCAGGTCAGCATCACCGTGGAGCGCGGCGGCGCCACGGTCAACACCACGGTCACGCCCGTGCTCTCGTCCCGGCCGGTGGTCGGCGCCGACGGCCGGCAGGCCAAGGCCGCCGACGGAAGCCTCCAGTACCAGGACGTCGGCTTCCTGGGCATCGGCGCCCAGACGGCGCTGGTGCAGCAGCCGGCATCGTCCGTGCTGCCGATGGCGGGGGAGAACATCGCGCAGGTGGCCGGCGTTGTGGTCAACCTGCCCGCTCGCGTGGCCGGGGTGGCCAAGGCGGCCTTCAGCGAGGAACCCCGGGACCCCAACGGCCCCATCAGCGTGGTGGGCGTGGGCCGCGTGGCCGGCGAGGTCGCCGCCATGGAGCAGGTCCCGCTGCAGTCCCGCTTCGCCGCCCTGATCGGTTTGCTGGCCGGGCTGAACTTCGCCCTGGCCGTCTTCAACCTCATTCCGCTGCTGCCGCTCGACGGCGGGCACGTGGCGGGCGCGCTGTACGAGGGGGCCCGCCGCCAGATCGCCAAGCTGTTCGGCCGCCCGGATCCGGGCGCCTTCGACATCGCCAAGCTGCTCCCGGTGACCTACGTGGTGGCGGTGCTCTTGATGGGCATGGGGGCGCTGCTGATCTACGCGGACATCGTCAAGCCGGTCAACCTCTTCGGGTAGCGGCCTCCACGCAGGCCGCTCCAGCCGAATTCGGATGATTTCCATACATAAGCTTATTTCGGCTGATTTAGAATAATCAGTTGAAAATGATTGATTATTTAGAATCACCTCCCTAGGCTGGGGTCATGTACGTCATGACTATCGACCAGCGGGGCAGCACCGGCGACGTCGACCGCGTCCCGGACCTCCTGAAGGAACTCGGGAGCCTCTCCACCAGCGGGCGCTTTGAGCGTTCGGTCGGCGACGAGGTCCAGGGGGTCGTGGAACGGGCCGACGAGGTTGTGGACATCGCACTTCACGCCCTGCGCAGCGGCCGCTGGTACGTCGGGATCGGCGTGGGGGAGGTGGATCTGCCGTTGCCCGCCAGCCCGCGGGAAGGCTCCGGACCGGCCTTCGTGGCAGCCCGCGCCGCCGTCGACCGGGCCAAGGGGGCGGCTGCCCACGTGCCGCTCGCCGTGGTGGCCGGCGGGGCCGCCCGCAGGGCAGGTGCCGCAGCGGCCGCGAACGGCGCGGCCAGGTCCCGTGCGTCGGCCGCCTGCGCCAATGCAGAGGCGGTGCTTCGATTGATTGGCCGGCTGGTCCAGGACCGGACAGCGGCGCAATGGAAGGTGGTGGATGTGCTGCGCTCGGTGCGGCACGGCACCAACGGCACTCACGGGACCCAAAAAATTGCGGCCCAGAAACTTGGAATCACCGAGCAATCGGTGAGCCGCGCGGTCATGCGCTCCGGCTGGCAGGAAGAATGGGGGGCGAGGCCGGCGGCGGAAATGCTGCTGGCCCTCGCGGACAGCCTGATGACCGGCATGACAGAAGGAGACACGTGAACGCCCTCTGGATCACGCTGGCCCTGCTGATAGCAGGCTTCGCCGGCTGGCCGGTCACCGCCGGGGTGTTCCGCCTCGCCCGCACCATCGACGACCGCACCCTTGACGGCAGGGCCGGCGGCAGGGGCAGCGCTTCCGGCGCGGACACGGCCGAGGACCCCTCCGCCGACTCCACCACTGACCCCGAAACACGGGCCGGCCAGGAGCCTGCCCCGGACGCTGTCCCGGCGCCTGACGCGGCCGGGCCTGCCGACACCGTCAGCAGCGCCCGGATCCTGCGCGGCGGCGCCATCATCGGCATCCTGGAACGGTTCGCGGTGTGCCTGGCCATCCTCGCCGGCCAGCCCGTCGCCATCGCCTACGTCGTGGCCATCAAGGGCCTGGGCCGGTTTGCCGAGTTGAAGGAGACTCCGGTCGCCGCCGAGCGGTTCATCATCGGGACCCTCACATCCATGCTGTGGGCAGCCGGCGTGGCGGCCGTAACCAAGGTCCTCGTCTTCGGCTGACAGCGTGCCCGGGCGTCCCCGGATGGGAACCGGGCAAACAGGGCGATAGTGTATCCGTATGACTGTTTTTGCTGTGGAGTACGTGTACGACGCCGAATCTTCCGAGGTCCGCGATGCCAGCCGACCGGCACACCGTGAATGGACGGCGGGACTTGCCCGCGAGGGCGCCCTGCTGGCAAGCGGCCCCTACGGCGACGGTGCAGGTGCACTGCTCATCTTCAAGGCGGCCGACGAGTCGGCCTTGAACGACCTGTTGCGGCAGGACCCCTTCGCGGCCGCCGGTGCCATCTCGGGCACGCGCACCACGGTGTGGGCTCCGCTGACCGGTCTCCTGGCCGAGCACGCCTAGCCCCTTCCGCCCACACCTTCTTTACATCGCTACTAAAAGGGAGTCCACGTGACCTCGGTCAGCCTGGGAATGCCGTCAGCACCGCCCCCCGTCCTTGCCCCCCGCCGGAAGACGCGCCAGATCAAGGTGGGTTCCGTGGGCGTAGGCTCCGACTCGCCCATCAGCGTCCAGTCGATGACCACGACGCCGACCACGGACATCAACGCCACGTTGCAGCAGATCGCCGAACTCACGGCCTCCGGCTGCGACATCGTGCGCGTCGCCTGCCCGTCCGCCGATGACGCCGAGGCCCTGCCGATCATCGCCAAGAAGTCCCAGATCCCGGTGATCGCGGACATCCACTTCCAGCCGAAGTACGTCTTCGCCGCGATCGAGGCCGGCTGTGCGGCCGTGCGCGTGAACCCGGGAAACATCCGCAAGTTCGATGACCAGGTCAAGGAAATCGCCCGGGCCGCAAAGGACCACGGCACCTCGATCCGGATCGGCGTCAACGCAGGATCCCTGGAACCGGGCATCATGAAGAAATACGGCAAGGCCACCCCGGAAGCCCTCGTCGAATCCGCCGTCTGGGAAGCCTCGCTGTTTGAAGAACACGGCTTCCACGACTTCAAGATCTCCGTCAAGCACAACGACCCCGTCATCATGGTCGCCGCCTACGAGATGCTGGCCGAAAAGGGTGACTGGCCGTTGCACCTTGGCGTCACCGAGGCCGGACCGGCCTTCCAGGGCACCATCAAGTCCGCGACGGCGTTCGGCGCCCTGCTTTCCCGCGGGATCGGCGACACCATCCGGGTCTCCCTCTCGGCCCCGCCGGTCGAGGAAATCAAGGTGGGCAACCAGATCCTGCAGTCGCTCAACCTGCGCCCGCGCAAGCTGGAAATCGTCTCGTGCCCGTCCTGCGGCCGCGCCCAGGTGGACGTCTACACGCTTGCCGAGCAGGTCACCGCGGGCCTGGAAGGCATGGAGGTCCCGCTGCGCGTGGCCGTCATGGGCTGCGTCGTGAACGGCCCGGGCGAGGCCCGCGAAGCGGACCTCGGCGTTGCCTCAGGTAACGGCAAGGGCCAGATTTTCGTCAGGGGCGAAGTCATCAAAACTGTGCCCGAGGATCAGATTGTTGAGACACTGATCGAAGAAGCCATGCGAATCGCTGAAGAGATGGGGGACGCCGGTGGCGAAGATGCTGCAAAGGGTAGCCCCGTGGTTAGCGTCTCGTAGGGACGACGCCGCACCCGGCGTCGTCGTCAGGGCCCTGGGCGGCGCCGACACCGGAGCGCTGCTGGCGCTCGCTCACCGGGACGCCGTCGCCAATGTCTTCATCCTCTCGCACCTGGAGGCCGCCGGCACGGCGGCGCCCACGGCCGGGGGCGCCAGCATCTTTGGCGCGTTCGACGGCGGCACCCTCCTTGGCGCCTGCTGGGCCGGCGCCAACCTGGTGCCGATCGAGCTGGACGCGGACCTCGCCGGCCTCATCGCGATGGCCGCGCACCGCTCCGGGCGCCGCTACGCCTCGATCTTCGGGCCGGCCGAGCCTGTCCTGGCCATCCACTCGGCCTTGGAGCGGCTCGGCCAGGGCGCCCATGAAGTCCGGGACAACCAGCCCCTGCTGACAATCTCGGGCCCGCCCGCTGTCCGGCCGGAGCCTGCACTCGGCTTTGGCCAACTGGCCGACTTCGACAAGATCCTGCCGGCGTGCGCCGCCATGTTCGAAGAAGAAGTGGGCTATTCGCCCTACCTTGGCGGCCGGGAATACTACAGCCGGCGCGTCAAGAGCCTCATCCGCCAAGGCCATTCACTCGTGCACCTGAACGCTAACGGCGACGTCGTCTTCAAGGCCGAGCTGGGCGCCGTCACGCCGGAAGTGACCCAGGTCCAGGGCGTCTGGATGAATCCCGAGTTCCGCGGGCAGGGACTGAGCGCGGGTTACATGGCCGCCGTCGTCGTCCTCGCACAGACGCTGGCGCCGGTCACCAGCCTGTACGTCAACGGCTTCAACGCCAGGGCGCGGGCCACCTACGAACGGGTGGGCTTTCGCCAGGTGGGCACGTTCGCTACAGTGCTCTTCTAGCGGGCAGCTGCCGGCGACCGGTCTAGTTCTTGGGGGAAACATGAAGACGTCAGCGCTGCGCATTGCCGGTGCCTCGGCACTACTCGCCTGGGGCGCCCTGGGGCTGTCCGCGTGCGGTACCCCCGGCGGCTCGCCGGACGCCGCCAAGAGTGCGCAAACCCAGGCTGGAAACCCGGCGCCCAGCCAGGCAATCACGCCGACTCCCACGCAGACGCAGGCCAAGGCGTACACGAGCGCGGAACTGACGGCCATCGTGGCGCAGTTGAAGGACGCCCAGGGCAAGTCGCTCACCATGATGTCGGGCGCCGATCTCCAGAAATCGATTGACCAGGCAAAGTCCATGCTGGCGTCGATCTCGGTGGAACCTGCAGAGTGCGCGCCGCTGGCCCTGGGCGGGCAGGCGGCGTCGAGCGAAGGCACGGCGGTCGCGGCGGGCGTGTCCCAGGACGCGGCGACCGGCGCCAGCACCGGGGTCTCCCTGGCCTACCGCGCCGACTCCAAGGTCCTTGAACAGGGAATCGCCCAGGGCGAGGTCCTCAACAAATGCTCAGCCATGTCGTTCACCACCGGCGGGACCAAAGTGGACCTGAAACTGACCAAGCTGGACGGACTCGGCACCACCCCGGGCGGCGTCGCGTACCGGACGGACACCGCCCTGGCGGACGGCCGAAAGCAGTCCGCGATCACCGGGCAGGTGCTCCAGGGCGGCGTTCTCGTCACCGTCGTCGCCGCGGGGGGAGCCAGCGAGGCCGAGGCCGTGACCCGGGCGGGAAAGATGCTGGACGAGGCCGCCGCGCTGGTCGGGAAATAAGCCGCTCGGAGCCCGGACCGGTCCTACAGCGACACTGCTGAAATTAACCGGGTGCAGACTCTTGATTCCGGGCGCCGTGTCACATAGGTTCTACCTAGCCGTGTCGCAAAGGAGCGTGCATTCCCCGGCGAAAATTCCGGGGAAGGCGACGCCTGGAGGCGACACCAAGTAGCTCGCAGCCTGAGATCTGGGGGTGCTGGGGCCACGGGAGCCACGCCATGACGGGATGACCAGCTGGAAACGGCCAGGGGCTTCCATCAGTTATGGCGTGGCTCTTTCCTGTCCTCTTCCGCGCCATGGGCGCTGCGGCGGCAGGCCACGCAACAGTGCATCGCGGCAGGACATCGGGGCAAGCGGGGGCCGTCAGGACGGTAGATTAGTATCTAGACGCTTTTCTTAGGCTTTGCCCGCACTTCCCCAGAAACGGATACCCCACCTGTGGTCCTTCGACTCTCCCAGCTGTTCCTGCGCACCCTGCGCGAAGATCCCGCCGACGCCGAGGTGGCCAGCCACCGGCTCCTGGTCCGCGCCGGCTACATCCGCCGCGCCGCCCCGGGCATCTACACCTGGCTGCCGCTGGGACTGAGTGTCCTGCGCAAGGTGGAGCAGGTCATCCGCGAGGAAATGACCGCCATCGGAGCCCAGGAAGTCCACTTCCCGGCGCTGCTGCCCAAGGAGCCCTACGAGGCCACCAACCGCTGGACCGAATACGGCGAGGGCATCTTCCGGCTCAAGGACCGCAAGGGCAACGACTACCTCCTGGCACCCACGCACGAGGAAATGTTTACCCTGCTGGTCAAGGACCTGTACTCCTCGTACAAGGACCTGCCGCTGAGCATCTACCAGATCCAGAACAAGTACCGCGACGAGGCACGCCCCCGGGCAGGCCTGCTGCGCGGCCGCGAATTCATCATGAAGGATTCCTACTCCTTCGACGTCGACGACGCCGGACTGGACGCCAGCTACGCCGCCCACCGCGGCGCGTACCTGAAGATCTTCGAGCGCCTGGGCCTTGAAGTTATTCCGGTTGCTGCCACCGCCGGCGCCATGGGCGGGTCCAAGAGCGAGGAATTCCTGCACCCCACCGAGATCGGCGAGGACACGTTCGTGCGCTCCGCCGGCGGCTACGCGGCCAACGTCGAGGCCGTCACCACCGTGGTCCCCGCAGACATCGACTTCAGCAACGCACCGGCCGCCGATGTCCGGGACACCCCGGACACTCCCACCATCGACACCCTCGTCGACGCCGCCAACGTCCTGGTTCCCCGGGCAGAGGCCGACGGCGGCCCCTGGACCGCCGCCGACACGCTCAAGAACGTCGTGCTCGCCGTGACGCTGCCGACCGGTGAACGCCAGCTCGTCGTGATCGGCCTCCCGGGCGACCGCGGCGTGGACCTCAAGCGCGTCGAAGCGAACATTGGATCCTTCCTGCCGATCGCCGGCGAAATCACGCTCGAAGCCGCCAACGACGACGATCTGAAGAAGCAGCCCCTGATCGTCAAGGGCTACCTCGGCCCCGGCATGTCACTGGACGCGCCGCTGCTGGGCACCGAGGGCGCCGCGAAGCTGCTCTACCTCGTGGATCCCCGCGTCGTCAGCGGCTCCGCCTGGGTCACCGGCGCCAATGAGGCCGGCAAGCACGTGTTCGGCCTCGTCGCCGGACGCGACTTCGGCTGGGACGGCGTCATCGAGTGCACCGATGTGCGCGCCGGCGATGAGGCACCGGACGGCTCCGGCCCGCTCGAAACCGCCCGCGGCATCGAAATGGGCCACATCTTCCAGCTGGGCCGGAAGTACGCCGCGGCCCTGGACCTGAAGGTCCTGGACCAGAACGGCAAGCAGGTCGTGGTGACCATGGGTTCCTACGGCGTCGGCGTTACCCGCGCTGTGGCTGCCCTGGCTGAGTCCAACCATGACGACAAGGGCCTGGTCTGGCCGCGCGCCGTCGCCCCGGCCGACGTCCACGTTGTGGCAGTGGGCCGCGGCGAGGAGATTTTCGCGGCCGCCGAGCAGCTGTCCCTGGAGCTCGAAGCCGCCGGCCTCGACGTCATCTATGACGACCGCCCCAAGGTTTCCCCCGGCGTGAAGTTCGGCGACGCCGAACTCGTCGGCGTCCCCACCATCCTCGCCGTCGGGCGCGGACTCGTGGACGGCGTCGTGGAGATCAAGGACCGCCGCAGCGGCGACGCCGAGAACGTAGCCGTTGACAAGGCTGTTGACTACGTGGTCAACGCCGTGCGCAACGGCTGATGCTGCACAGTTCCCACTAGTGGTTTCCGGTCTCGAGTCGATCCAGCTCGGCACCGTCGTCCTGGTCATTCTGGCTGGTCTGGCGGCGGGCTGGGTCGACGCCGTGGTCGGCGGCGGCGGGCTCATCCAGCTCCCGGCCATGCTCCTGGTGCCCGGCATCAGCCCGGTGCAGGCGCTGGCCACCAACAAGATGGGGTCCATCTTCGGCACCACCACAAGCGCGGTCACGTATTACGGCCGCGTCCGGCCCGATCTGCGCACCGCCCTGCCCATGGCGGCGATCGCGATGGCGGGCAGCTACGGCGGTGCGGTGCTGGCCGCCAACCTGCCCGCGAGCGTCTTCAAGCCAATCATCGTGGCCGCACTGATCGCCGTCGCCCTCTTCACCGCCTTCCAACCCAGCGTCGGCCAGCTGACCAAACTGCGCCACGAAGGGCACCGGCACTACGTGGTGGCCTGCCTGATCGGTGGCGCGATCGGCTTCTATGACGGGCTGATCGGACCCGGAACGGGCTCGTTCCTGATCATCGCGCTCGTCTCGGCCATGGGCTACGCCTTCCTGGAGGCCAGCGCCAAGGCCAAGATCGTGAACGTGGCGACGAACGCCGGCGCCCTGCTGTTCTTCGCGCCCCACGGCGCGGTGCTGTGGGGCCTGGGGCTGCTGCTGGGGGCGGCAAACATGGCCGGCGGCTACATCGGTGCCCGGACCGCCGTCCGGCAGGGCAGCCGCTTCATCCGCATCGTCTTCCTGGTGGTCGTTGCCGCGCTGATCATCAAGCTCGGCTCCGACGTCTGGCAGGACAACTTCACCTAATCAACGGCTCTGCGAGGGGCTCCCGGTCCGCTGGCGCCGGGCGTAGCATGCAGCTATGTCAGCAGGCGAGGAACGTTACAGGGATGCCCTCGAAGCCGCCGCCCGGCACGCACGCCGGTGGCTCGAGAGCCAGGGCACACGCCACATCGGACCGCAGGCCACGGCCGCCGAGTTGGCCGCCGACTTCGGCGGTCCGCTGCCCCAGACCGGCATGCCGGCCGCCGAAGTGGTGGATTACCTCGCGGCCAAGGCCGAGCCCGGACTCATGGGCATGCCGTCCGGACGGTTCTTCGGCTGGGTCATCGGCGGGACACTGCCGGCAGCGCTGGCGGCGGACTGGCTGCTCAGCGCCTGGGATCAGAACGCGGGGCTGCGCTTCGCCACGCCCGCGACCGCCGCAATCGAGGAAGCCGCCGGCCACTGGATCCTTGAGCTTCTTGGGCTTCCCGAAGAGTCCGGCGTTGGTTTTGCCACCGGCGCCACCATGGCCAACTTCACCGGCCTCGCCGCCGCCCGCTGGCGGCTCATGGCCGATGCCGGGTGGGACCTCGACGGCGACGGACTCGCCGGCGCGCCCCGGATCCGCTGCTTCGTGGGACGGGAACGCCACGACACCATCGACCTTGGCCTGCGGTATCTGGGCCTGGGACGTCCCGCCCTGGTGCCCTCCGACCGCCAGGGGCGCATCATTCCGGCCGAGCTGGATTGTGCCCTGGACCTCGCGCTCAGCGCGGGGGAGGGCAGCCCGGTCCCACTGCTCGTGTGCCTGCAGGCCGGCAACCTGCATTCGGGCGCCTTCGACCCCTTCGTCGAGGCCATCGCCGTCGCGAAGGCCCATGGCGCCTGGGTGCACGTGGACGGGGCGTTCGGACTCTGGGCAGCTGCTGTGCCCGAACTGTCCGCCCTGACCGCCGGACTCGGGCTGGCCGATTCGTGGGGGACGGATGCGCACAAGACCCTCAACGTTCCCTACGACTGCGGGATCGTGATGGTTCGTGACGCCCAGGCCCTGCGGTCCGCGATGGGGCTGCACACCAGCTACCTGATCCAGGCCGCGGACGGAGCCGGCGACCCGTTCGAGAGCGTGCCCGAGCTCTCCCGGCGGGCACGCGGCGTGCCGGTGTGGGCGGCGCTGAAATCCCTGGGCCGCGACGGCGTCGCCAGCCAGGTCCGGACGCTGGTGCAGCGTGCCGCGCAGCTGGCCGAACAGCTTGCGGCGCTGGACGGCGTCGAAGTGCTCAACGACGTCGACTACACCCAGGTGTCCCTGGCGTTCGGGGACGATGCCCTGACGCGGGCCGTGACGGAGCGGATCATCGGCGACGGCCGGGTCTGGATGTCCGGTTCACGCTGGCAGGACCGGGACATCCTTCGGATTTCGGTGAGCAACTGGAGCACGGACGACGCCGACGTCAGAGTCGCCGTCGACGCCGTCCGCGACGCGCTGGCGGCAGCGCGGGGCTAGCCTCCTGCCGCGTCCCATTGAACTTCGCCGTATGCTTCCCCGGGCGCCCGGAGCTCCTGCGGGGCGGGCAGCCCCGGAAGTGTCCGGCCTGCCAGCGTGCTCGCCACCCATAGGGAACGGGCCAGATCGCCCTCGTGATGACGCAGCGAGGCATAGGAGAGGGCGTTCTCCACCTCCCGCGCCAGGCTCCACTGCCGGGCAGTCTCGGCGTCGAGGCCGGCTGCCGCACTGAAATCAGCGCAGCGGGCGAGCAGGGCGCGCCCGGGATCCCTCTGCGGCAATTCACGGAGCCTGTTCCACAGCAGCGGGGCCACGGCAAACTCCGCCTCGCCGATCAAGGGCTGGGGATCGATCGCGGCGTACGACTCCAGTTCCGCCGCCTGTCCGTTTCCTGGTTCCGGCACGCCGGGCCGGGCCAGGACGTTCAGGTAGTGCAGGTCCGCATGGACCAGGACGTCCTTCCCTGACCGCCTGCCCACGGCGCCGCGGGTCTGGCAGACCTCCAGCGCCGCCTCGAGCAACCACCGCGGGAACGGCCGCCCCAGCTGTTCCCACGTTGCGGGGAAGTCATCGCTCCACTGTTCGGCCCGGGCCGCCACGTGGTCTATTTCCTGCCACTGCGGGCGGTCGTCCGGGACCACGCTGAGCTGGCGGACCAGGCCACCCCACACCGTCACCGCCGTCTCCAAGGGGACATCCAGGAGCGAACGGCAGGCGTCGAGGCGCTCCAGGAGCATCGCGCAGGATCCGGCGTCGGCGGCCAGCAGCCGCACGGCGCCATGGCCTCCCCACAGGGCCAGGGCGTGGTGCTCGCGGGTGGCTTCCTCATGCGGAAACGCCACCTTCAGTACGGCGGCGTTGCTGTTGCCGTCGGCGCTGCCGTGATCGGGGGATCCATCCGCGTCCCGGCGCCGCACGGGGATGACGACGCCGCCGTGACCGTTCCAGGGCAGGGCCCCCGGCTCCAAATCCGTCACCAGCGCCCACTGATCGAGGAATTGTCCGATAAGTCCCGGAAGTGACGCCAGCCAGGCACGTCCGTCCTGTGTCCGGCCGTAGCGGCGGGAGAGATCGGGTGGAATGGGAACGTCTTGAATGGGGCTCACCGGACCTATCGTAGGTGCTGGCGCAGTTCTTGCCGCCGGATTGGCTGCCCGGCGCCGGGCCCGGCGGGCCTAGACGATGCCGCTCGCGCCGAGCGCGCTGCCGATCGCGAAGGTGCCCACCAGCGCCAACGCGCCGCCAATCACCACGCGGACGGCGGCTTTCAGCTTCGAGCCGCCGCCAATCCACGCGCCAACGGCACCTGTGGCCGCCAAGGCCACGAGCACAGCCACGAAGGTCAGCGGGATCCTGATGCTTTCCGGCGGCAGCAGGATGGCCAGCATGGGCAGTACCGCCCCGCAGAGGAACGCGATGGCCGAAGCGAACGCCGCGTGCCACGGACTGACGATGTCGGCCTCGTCAATGTTCAGTTCGGCGGAGAGGTGCGCGCCGAGGGCATCGTGGGCCGTGAGTTCCTTGGCTACCGTGCGCGCCGTCGCGGGGCTGAGGCCCTTGCCCTGGTAGATCGCCGCGAGCTCCTCGAGCTCCTCCTCCGGCTGTTCCGCCAGTTCCCGGCGCTCCTTTTCGATCAGGGCGTGCTGGCTGTCCTTCTGGCTACTGACCGAGACATATTCTCCCAAGGCCATTGAGATGGCGCCGCCCACCACCCCCGCGGTGCCCGCGAGCAGGATTGGACCGGTATCGGATGTGGCGCCGGCGACGCCGACGACGATCGCGGCGACGGAGACGATGCCGTCATTGGCACCGAGGACGCCGGCGCGGAGCCAATTGAGGCGTTGCGCGATGTCGTTGTTGTGAGGCTCGTTCTCATGCAGTGCTGCGTCGCCGATCGTGTCCATGCCTACAGCAAACCACCCGGGCCGGAGCACTGCCAGTATTCCAAGGCTTACCAAAATTAGCCGAGGCTTGCCCGGCGTGTGGCCCGCTGCTTCAGCCGCTACATCAGCCTGCTGCTTCAGCCCGCTGCTTCACCCTGCCGGGTCAGCCGGCCGGCAGCGATTCCAACGCCGCGCGGTCCAAGCCTGGCAGGGCGCCGGGATCCGCGCCCCACAGCACGGCGCGCTTCCCCGATCCGAGCAGGGCCGCGATGGCCCACTGCCGGGTCTCGCCGTCGCTGAGGGCCACGAGGTCGCCGTAGGCGGGCAGGGCGGCGGCCTCCAGGCTGCCGAGGCCCGCCGCGGGGGAGGCCAGGAAGGCCTTGCCAAGCGCATAGCCGGCCTCGCGCGGCGGAACGGCGGCGCAGTGCAGCCGGCTGAGCATTTCCGCATCGCTGAGAAGCTCGTCGTGGCGCGCCAGTTGCTCGGCCGCGGATTTCGCGGCGTCCCCGCCCAGCCGGGGCAGCGCCACCTGGTAGCCGTAGATGGTCTGGGCCTCGGTGCGGGCCACCGCCGCCAGGGCATCCCCAACACCCGATGCCGCTGCGGACTGCCCGGCTGGTGACTGGGCTTTGGTGGACTGGTCTGTGGCCGACTGGCCGGCAGCCGATTCGGACGGACAAGTGCCGGACAACTGCGGGACGGCTGCGTCGGCGGGTGGCGCCGCGGTTCCGGTGCCGGCCGCGAGGGCGGACGCCTGCAGCAGCTGAGCGGTGCCGACGGCGGCCAACAGCCGGGCCATGCCGCCGTCAGCCAAGGCAGCGTCCGCGAGGCGCTGGGTGCCGCTGTGTGCGAGGGCAGCTGCCAGCCCGGCGGGGGTCGAGGGCAGGGGTGCGGCGGACGGTGCGGTCGACGAGCCTGTCGTCGATTCCGCCGTCGAGCCCGTGGACGACGCCGGCGGGACGGAGGGAGTTTCGGCGGCCGATGGCGTTGCCCGGCCGGAGTCCGTGGCCGCCGCGCCGGATGGATCGGGCAGGTTTTCCCCCGGTGCCAGCAGCGCGTGTGCCTGGGTTGTCAGCAAGGTCACAGTCCGTTCGACGGCAGGGTTCCCAGCACCGGCCGAGCGGTCCGATTTCCCTGACTGGTCGGCCGAATTGTCCGCAGAATTGCCTTCAGTAGTAGTGCCAAGCTGGCTGCCGGCGGCCAACAGCTGCAGGGTTTCAGCCAGCGCGGAGGCACGTGCCTGTTCGGAAAAGGGCGGTTGCGCGGGTTCCGGGGGCCTGCCCGGCATCAGGGCCACCCCCAGGCTCACCACCACCAAGGCAAGGCACGCCAAAAGCGCGTAGCGGGGGAGCGTCCGGGGAATGTGATCCTGCCATCGCTGTTCCCTGGTGTCGTCGTTCACAACAGACCATGTTGTCATGCCGGCCCGGGACTGAAGTGCACCACGTCGCCCGGAAAATCGCTAGGCTAGTACACACAACATCATCTAGCGGGAGGCGGCCGGCATCATGACCAACGCAGAAGCCACGACTTCAACAGACCGGACCGGGACGGGGAAGGCTGAAGCCGCATCCGTTAACGTCGAGGCCGAGCGCCTGTATGCTCTCCTGGAACCCGCCGTGCTGGCGAACCGGCTGTACCTGGAAGACGTATCCATCCATGTCGCCGGCGCCAACCGGGTGGTCCACGTAGTGGTGGACCTGCCGCAGGAGGAAACCGGCGGCGTCGGGCTCGACGTCATCGCGGAGATCTCCAAGACCCTTTCGGACACCCTGGACAACGATCCCAGCATGGACGCCCGACCCTATGAGCTCGAGGTCTCGTCCCCCGGCGTCGGACGCCCCCTGACCGAGGAACGGCACTGGCACCGCGCCCGCGGACGGATGGTCAACGTCAACGTGATCCAGGGCGACAACGTCACCGGCAGGGTCCAGTCCGTGGACGATGGGGGAGTCACCCTCGTCCCGGAAATTGCGGTCAAAAAGGGCATGAAGCCCAAGCAGGGCGAGCCCGTCAAGCTTCCTTTCGACAGGATCCGCAGCGGAAAAGTCGAGATAGAGTTCAGCCACCTCGAAGAGGCCGGTCTGGAAAAAGCAAACAATGGACCTTCTGAGGAGGCCTGATGGATATTGACATGAGCGCGCTGAGACTTCTGGAGCGTGAGCGTGAAATCCCGCTGGATCTCCTGATTCCCACGATCGAGCAGGCACTGCTGGTGGCCTATCACAAGACCCCCGGCGCCTTCGAAAAGGCCCGCGCCGAGCTGGACCGCAAGAGCGGCCACGTGACCATCTGGGCCACCGAGATCGACGACGACGGCGCCCCGATCGGCGAATTCGAGGACACCCCCGCGGGCTTCGGACGCATCGCTGCGAGCACCGCGCGGCAGATCATCCTGCAGCGCCTCCGGGACGCAGAGGATGACAACGTGCTGGGCCAGTTCAAGGGCCGCGAAGGTGAGCTCGTGGCCGGCACCATCCAGCAGGGCAACAACCCGCACATGATCCAGGTGAACCTGGGCACGGTGGAGGCGCTGCTGCCGCCGCCCGAGCAGGTTCCCGGTGAGAAGTACATCCACGGCAACCGGCTCCGCGCTTTCGTGATCGACGTCCACCGCGGCACCAAGGGCCCGTCCATCACGCTGTCCCGCTCCCACCCCGGACTCGTCCGGAAGCTCTTCGAACTGGAAGTTCCCGAGATCGCGGACCGTTCCGTCGAAATCGTGGCACTGGCCCGCGAAGCCGGCCACCGGACCAAGATCGCCGTCAAGGCAAACACCCCCGGCGTGAATGCCAAGGGTGCCTGCATCGGCGAAATGGGTTCGCGGGTCCGGGCGGTCATGACCGAACTGAACGACGAAAAGATCGACATCGTTGACTTCAGCGACGATCCCGCGACCTTCATCGCCAGCGCCCTCTCGCCGTCGCGCGTGAATTCGGTCACCATCACCGACGAAGCGACCCGCTCCGCACGTGTGGTCGTTCCCGATTACCAGCTTTCCCTGGCCATCGGCAAGGAGGGCCAGAACGCCCGCCTCGCCGCCAAGCTCACAGGGTGGCGGATCGATATCGTCTCCGACGCCGCGGTCAACAGCGGCAAATAGCCCGGAGCGCGCAAGCGCCGGCAGATGCACAGCGGGCCGCCGTGGCCGCCCGCTGTGCATGCTTCATCTCACCGGTCAGCCGTGATGTCCCGGCTGGCTGGCACGCCCGGGTTCGGGACCCGGGCGCCGGAGGGGCTAGAATAGACATGACCGCGCCTAACGGCCGGTATCCGTGTGTCTTTGGCGCGTCTGGGTTTTCCAGCTTGCCGGGGACGCGGTGATACACCAAGCAGTTGAACTGGCAGGAAGATACTCGAACGTGGCACATGTGCAACACCTCGGGGATCAGCCGCAGCGCACTTGTATCGGATGCCGACAAAAGGGATCGCGGTCGGAGTTACTCCGGCTCGTCGCCGGCGCCGGCGGTTCGTCCGCCGTCGTGGTGGATGAACGACGCCGGATGGCTGGCCGGGGAGCATGGCTGCACCCCAGCGAAAAGTGCCTGGCACTGGCGGTCAAACGTCGAGCGTTCGGTCGCGCCCTCAATGGCGCTACCGGTACAGCCGACGTGGAACGCCGGATCACTGCCGGCATGGAAGCCGTGGGCACCCCGGTGGCCGCAGCAACAACCGTCCAACCTGAAAGCGGGTCAGAAAACTGATGGAAACCCGATGAGTTCCCAGCGATGAGTGCGCAACGATGACAACTTTGTTGCGCTCTGCAATGGGCCTTTCAGCTGCATTCGCGGCGGAGGCCCGCAGTAAGAAGTAGACGGTTCGTGCCTGGCTCGGTGCGGACCGAGACAGGAGAAATGTGGCCAAGGTCCGCGTACATGAGCTTGCTAAAGAGCTCGGTATTACTTCCAAAGATGCAGTAACCAAACTGCAGGAACTGGGCGAATTCGTTCGCTCCGCCTCTTCAACCATTGAGGCCCCCGTTGTGCGGAAACTGCGCAACGCCTACCCCGACGCCCCCGCAGCTTCGAAGTCCGAAGCTCCGGCGTCCGCCCCCCAGGCACCTGCCAGCCCGGCAGCGACCCGTCCGGCGCCTGCGCCTGGACCCGCTGCGCCCAAGGCTGCCGAACCGAAGGCTGAAGCTCCGGCTCCGGCCGCTGCGGCTCCGGCTGCTGCGGCACCTGCCGCCGCGCCCGCCGCTCCGGCAGCCCCCGCCGCGCAGGCTCCGGCAGCCCCCGCTGCCCAGGCCCCGGCTGCTCCCTCGACCGGCGTCAAGCCCGGCGCGCGTCCCGCCCCCAAGGCTGAAACCCCGGCTGCTCCGGCACGCCAGGGCGGCTCTGCACCCCGTCCGGGCGGTCCCCGTCCCGGCAACAACCCCTTCGCCACGTCCCAGGGCATGCCCCGCGGCCGTGGCGGCGACAACGAACGCCCCTCGCGTCCGGGCAACAACCCGTTCGCTCCTTCCCAGGGCATGCCCCGTCCGGGAGGAAGCCGCACCGAGGGCGAACGCCCCGGTGGTCCGCGCCCCGCAGCAGGCGCAGGCGGCCCCCGTCCGGGTGGTCCCCGTCCGGCAGCAGGCGCAGGCGGCCCCCGCCCCGGCGCTCCGCGTCCGGCTGGCGCCCCCGGTGCCGGTCGTCCGGCAGGAGCCGGCGGCAACCGCCCGACTCCGGGCATGATGCCCAACCGCACCGAACGTCCCGCACCCGCTGGTGCCGGCCGTCCCGGCGGCGGAGGCCGTGGCCCGGGCCGTCCGGGTGGCGCTCCGGGTACCGGTGCTCCCGGTGCCGGTGGCGGCGCTCCGGCCGGCGGCGGCTTCGGCAAGGGTGGCCGCGGTCGCGGTGGCACCCAGGGTGCCTTCGGTAAGGGCGGCGCAGGCCGTGGCAAGCAGCGCAAGTCGAAGCGTGCCAAGCGTCAGGAACTCGAGCAGATGAGTGCCCCGTCGCTGGGTGGCGTGAGCGTACCCCGCGGCGACGGCAACA
This sequence comes from Arthrobacter sp. 2MCAF15, assembly GCF_052115605.1. Taxonomy (NCBI): domain Bacteria; kingdom Bacillati; phylum Actinomycetota; class Actinomycetes; order Micrococcales; family Micrococcaceae; genus Arthrobacter; species Arthrobacter sp. 2MCAF15. The sequence goes on from NZ_JBFRGZ010000008.1 coordinate 212,666, forward strand.
CCGTAGTCCGGCTTCGCCGTGGCTCGTCCATCACGGACTTTGCCGACAAGATCGAGGCGAACCCCGCAGCACTGGTGACGGTCCTCTTCCACCTCGGCGAAATGGCCACGGCCACGCAGTCGCTGGATGAAGAGACCTTCGCGCTGCTCGGCGAGGAGCTTGGCTACAAGCTCCAGGTTGTGTCCCCGGAGGACGAGGAGCGCGAGCTGCTCTCCACCTTCGACATCGACTTCGACGCCGAACTGGAAGCCGAAGGCGACGAAGACCTCGAGGCACGTCCTCCGGTTGTCACCGTCATGGGTCACGTTGACCACGGTAAGACCCGACTGCTCGATGCCATCCGCAAGTCCGACGTTATGGCGGGCGAGCACGGCGGCATCACGCAGCACATCGGTGCCTACCAGGTCACCCACGCCCACGAAGGCGTCGACCGCAAGATCACCTTCATCGATACTCCGGGCCACGAGGCGTTCACCGCCATGCGTGCCCGTGGTGCGAAGGTCACCGACATCGCCATCCTGGTGGTCGCAGCGGACGACGGCGTCATGCCCCAGACCGTTGAAGCCCTCAACCACGCCCAGGCGGCCAACGTGCCGATCGTCGTGGCCGTGAACAAGATCGACAAGGAAGGCGCCAACCCGGACAAGGTCCGCGGCCAGCTGACCGAGTACGGCCTGGTTCCGGAAGAATACGGTGGCGACACCATGTTCGTTGAGGTCTCTGCCCGCCAGAACCTCAACATCGAGGAGCTCCTCGGCGCCGTCCTGCTCACCGCAGACGCTGCCCTGGACATGCGCGCCAACCCGAACAAGGACGCCCGCGGTATCGCGATCGAAGCCAACCTGGACAAGGGCCGCGGTTCCGTGGCTACCGTCCTGGTTCAGTCCGGTACCCTGCACGTCGGCGACACCATCGTGGCAGGCACGGCCCACGGCCGCGTCCGTGCGATGTTCGACGACGACGGCAGCGCCCTGACCGAGGCCGGCCCGTCCCGCCCCGTGCAGGTGCTGGGTCTGTCCAACGTCCCGCGCGCCGGTGACACCTTCTTCGTGACCGCTGACGAGCGCACCGCCCGCCAGATCGCCGAGAAGCGTGAAGCCGCCGACCGCAACGCCGCACTGGCCAAGCGCCGCAAGCGCATCAGCCTGGAAGACTTCGACCAGGCCGTCGCCGATGGCAAGATCGACACCCTCAACCTCATCCTCAAGGGTGACGTGTCCGGTGCCGTGGAAGCCCTCGAAGACGCGCTGCTCAAGATCGACGTCGGCGAGGGTGTCCAGCTCCGCGTTATCCACCGCGGTGTCGGTGCGATCACGCAGAACGACGTCAACCTGGCAACGGTCGACAGCGCCGTCATCATCGGCTTCAACGTCAAGCCCGCCGAGCGTGTTGCCGAACTGGCAGACCGCGAAGGCGTGGACATGCGCTTCTACTCCGTCATCTACGCAGCAATCGATGACATTGAGGCAGCCCTCAAGGGCATGCTCAAGCCGGAGTACGAAGAGGTCCAGCTTGGCACCGCCGAGGTCCGCGAAGTGTTCCGTTCCTCCAAGTTCGGCAACATTGCAGGCTCGATCGTCCGCTCGGGTGTTATCCGACGCAACGCCAAGGCCCGCATTACCCGCGACGGCAAGATCATCGGCGACAACCTCACCGTTGAGACGCTCAAGCGCTTCAAGGACGACGCCACCGAGGTCCGCACGGACTTCGAGTGTGGTATCGGTCTTGGCTCGTACAACGACATCAACGAAGGTGACATCATCGAGACCTTCGAGATGCGCGAAAAGCCGCGCGTCTAAGGTGTCCTAGCGTTACAGGTGCGGGGCCGTTGGATTTTTTCCGGCGGCCCCGCCCCTTCGCCGGGCGGTTTTCGATCTTCGATCGCAAACCGCCCGGCTCCGATAGGCCCGATGCCACTCCCCGGCCGCCGGAAAAAACCCAACGGGAGTCCGTCGTAGACTCGCCTTAGGCGCGTGGCATCAAAACCCAACAGTTGTGCGGCCACCGTTCCGGCGCCGTCGTACATCCAAATTTTTAGGAGTGGAAATGGCTGATCCCGCACGGGCTGCCAAGTTGGCGCAGCGGATTAAGGTTGTTGTTGCGGAGGCTCTGGGCCGGAGGGTCAAGGATCCCCGGCTTGAGGGCGTTACCGTGACCGACTCGCGGGTCACCAACGACCTGCAGCACGCAACCGTTTACTACACCGTGTTCGGTGACGAAGTGGCCCAGGCCGACGCCGCCAAGGGCCTGGAGAAGGCCAAGGGCGTGTTGCGGCAGGAAGTCGGCCGGAACATCACCGTGCGGCTGACTCCCACCCTCGAATTCGTGGCTGACCAGATCCCCGTGAACGCCTCGAACCTTGAGGAGCTGCTCCGCGAGGCGAAGAAGCGCGACGCCGAGGTGGCCGCCCTGGCCGAACGCGCCACGCACGCCGGCGACGCCGATCCCTACAAGAGCGACACCCCTCAGGACGTTGAGCTGGACGAGGACGACTTCGACGAAGAGGACCTGGACCTCATCGACAACGAAGCGATCGACGAGGACCGCAACAAGTAAGACTGCCTTTGTGGCAGTGCCTTCACCAGCAGGGGCCGGATCCGGCAACGGGTCCGGCCCCTGCTGTTTCCTGGGGACCTTCGACTCTAGGCCCGTTCAGGGGCCGGGGAGTCTCATGGAGCAAATGACTGCAGGGATGCGGGAAAGCGCCGGAGTGCCGTGGAAACCAGCCTGACCAAGTGCCCGCGTTGCGGGAAGACCAACCGGATTCCTGCGGCCGCGCCCGGGCGCCCGCGCTGCGGCAATTGCGGGCAGGACCTTCCCTGGATCGTGTCCGCGGGCGATGCCGACTTCCCGGTTGTCGCCGAGGAGTCTTCCGTCCCGGTCCTGGTGGACTTCTGGGCGGCGTGGTGCGGACCCTGCCGGATGGTCAGCCCGGTGCTGGACAAGCTGGCGAAGGAGCGGGCCGGGAAGGTCAAGCTCGTGAAGGTCGACGTCGACACCTCCCCGGGGTTGTCCCGAAGGTTCGATATCCAGGCCATCCCGACGCTGCTTGTCATCAAGCATGGGGCAGTGGCGGCCCGCCAGGCCGGGGCGCCGCCAGCCGCGGCCCTCCGCAGTTGGCTGGATGAGGCCTTGGCGGCAAACCCGAGGTAACCGTCGGGTGGTCCGGGGTTGGCACGCAGATGCCGCCGAGACGGCAGATCACGGCAGTGCGCACCAGAATCATTGCCGCTAAGTGCCATCTCGATATGCCCTAACGGCGCCGGGAGCGCCCCACACCCAGGCCGCCCAGCACAGGCGATCCTGCGCCCAGGAGGAAACCGAAGTCGTACCAGTTCCCCGCGCGGGCGGAGTTGTAGAACGGGAACTCAGTCCAGGCTCCGAAAACATGGGCGATCAGGACGATCCAGGCCGTCAGCCCGTTCCAGAAACCCCACAGCAGGTCTTGCCACCACACGATGTACCCCCTTGGCCGGAATTCCAGGGTGCCCGGACGAGCCGGGACAGCCCAAAGTCAGGATAACCGGGTCGGCTGGGAGCGCCGTGTGTTTAGGCTATGACTCCAGCGGCACCGGCAACAGGGCCGGTGGTCCCGGCGTGGTTTGCCGCCGGCTCGCGGGCAGGGATGCGGCCCAGGCCCTCCACAAGATCGGCCCTGTTGCCGCAGAGCGCAATGCGGATCCAGCCCTCGCCGATGGACCCGAACGCTGTGCCGGGAGCGAAGGCGACGCCGGAATCGGCCAGGAAGCGGCGAGTCCAGGCCCGGACGTCCCCGCCGCTGGCATGCGACACGTCCGCCCACAGGTAGAACGCGCCTTGGGCCGCGAGATAGGGGATGCCGTGGGAGCGGAGCACTTCCGAAGCCGCGTCGCGGTTGGCCCGGTAGTGGGCGTGGGCGTGGCTGACATAGTCCTGCGGGCCGGTCAGCGCCGCCAGCGCGGCGTACTGCGACGGCGACGCCACGCAGGACACGATCGACTCCATGACGTTATTCATCTTCTGTTCCAGCCCCGGCGGGCAGATCAGCGCGCCAATGCGCAGACCCGTCAGCCCATAGGTCTTGGACAGCGTGAGCGACGTGAACACGCGCGCTTCTCCCGGAACATCGCTGTCGAAGCGGGCCGGGCTGACATGCGGGACATCGTAGGTGAACGCCTCGTAGCATTCGTCGGAGATGACCCACAGATCGTGCCGCCTGGCCAGTTCCACAAGGCGGCGCGTCAGGTCCTCGCCCAGGACAGCGCCGAGCGGGTTGGACGGCGAATTCAGGATCAGCACCTTGGTCCTCGGCGTGATGAGCGCCTCGATGTCCTCTATCCGCGGCTGGAAATCGTGCTCCGGATACAGCGGATAGCGGACGGGCACAGCGTGCAGCAGGCTGCTCGTCATCGCGAAGGTGGGGTAGCCGGGGTTGGGAATAAGGATCTCGTCCCCGGGGGAGAGCAGCAGGCTCATGGCGAAGTGCAGGCCCTGCTGGGCACCATCCACAACATAGACCCGATCGGCGCCGACCGGCGTCGCATTGTGTTCCCGGAAGCGGGCCGCGAAGGCCTCCCGCAGCGCGGGAATCCCGGCGTTCGGGGTGTAGTTGGTCTCGTCGCGGTCAAGGCAGGCCATCCCGGCCTCCAGGACATGGCGCGGGACGGCGAAGCCCGGCTCCCCGATGCTCAACACGATCGCACCCGGCGTTCCCCAGGCGGCTTCGGTGATCTCGCGGATCTGGTTGATCGGGACGTCGCGGACATGTGCGGCAAGCTCGGGCATGTGTGCCATCCTAACGCCCGGCGTCCACCCGGGTGAGGGCGGTCGGCGGCGGGGACGTGGGCGGTGGGGCGCTGCTGGCCCGCATATACTGGGAGGCGTGCTTTCTGGACTGGTGATAGTTGACAAGCCGCAAGGATGGACCAGCCACGATGTGGTTGGACGGATGCGGCGGATCGCCGGTACCCGAAAGGTCGGCCACGCCGGGACGCTGGATCCCATGGCCACCGGGGTTCTGGTGGTGGGCATCAACAAAGCCACCCGGCTGCTGACTTACATCGTGGGCACGTCCAAGACTTACACCGCCACCATCAGGCTGGGTGAATCCACAGTGACGGACGACGCCGAAGGCGAGGTCACTGCCACCCGCAGTGCCGCCGGGGTCACCGATGATGCCATCCGTGCCGGCGTCGCCGCACTGACAGGGGACATCGAACAGGTTCCCAGCAGCGTCAGTGCCATCAAGGTCAACGGCGAGCGCGCCTACGCCCGGGTCCGGTCCGGTGAAGAGGTCAAGCTCGCCGCGCGCCCCGTGACGATCCACCGCTTTGAGGTTCACGAGATCCGCCGCGGAAATGACGGAAGTGACGGTGACAGTGGCGCAGGCAGCGAGGCCGTGGACGTGGATGTCACGGTCGAGTGCTCGTCCGGGACCTACATCCGCGCCCTGGCCCGCGACCTCGGTGAGGCCCTCGGCGTCGGCGGTCACCTGACGGCACTCCGCAGGACCCAAGTGGGTCCGTACACCCTGGACCAGGCGCACACGCTTGAACAGTTGGCCGAGAAGCTGGACGTCCTCGAGATCTCGGACGCGGCCCGTGCGCTGATGCCCAACCGTGAACTCAGCGAGGCGGAGACCACCGAGATTTCCTTCGGCCGAAGGATCGCTGCCGGCGCCACCGCCGACACGCCGGAGGCTGCGACCGCGGACAAGCCCGCGGCGGCGTTCGCGCCCGACGGCACGCTCGTGGCCCTCCTGGCCGACGCCGGAAGCTACGCCAAGCCTGTCCTGGTATTCGCGCCAGATAATGAGAAGCACGGCAACGATAAGTTGGCCGGCCAGTAGTGGACGCGTATTTTTACATCATTCTGGTCGTTGGCCTGCTCTCGACCATCATCTGCATCGCAGCAGGGATCCTGAAGAAGGCGCCCAACGACACGACCATACTGTCGGTGGCCGTCGTCGAACTTGCCTTGCTGGTCTATCTGGTGGGCTCGATTGTCAGGGTGGCCACCGGCGAGCAGATGGCAGGGGAGCCGTGGGAGTTCTGGGGTTATCTGGCCACGGCGCTGCTGCTCCCGATCGGCGCAGTGTACTGGGCCATCCTGGAGCGGACCCGCTGGAGCAACTTCGTCCTGGCCGCCGTCGGCGTCACCGCCCTGGTGATGGCGGCCCGAATGAACCAGATCTGGTATTGAGATGGAAGAGGCAGAAAACGTGACGGCAAAACCCTCGCAGGACGGCACTGGCAACCCGGCGGAGGCGGCCTCCGGGTCCACGGACGCCGCGGCGGATTCGCCCGGGACGGCGGACACTGCACCGGTTGCGGCCAATACCCGCAACACCGGGCCGGGACGGTTGCTCATCGCGGTCTATGCCGTGTTCGCGATTTCGGCAACGGCCCGCGCCGGCTACCAGATTCTGACGAAGTTTTCCGAGGCGCCCCTGGCGTACCTGTTGTCAGCCTTCGCCGCAGTTGTCTACGTCGTGGCTACGGTTTCCCTTGCGAAGCCTGGCCGCACCGCATTCAAGGTTTCGGTGGTGGCAGTCCTGGTGGAACTGGTGGGCGTCCTCGTGGTGGGGGCACTGAGCGTGTTCGACTCGGTGAACTTCCCGCACGAGACCGTATGGTCCCTGTTCGGCCGCGGCTACGGATTCATCCCGCTCCTGCTGCCCATTCTGGGACTCATCTGGCTGTATCGCCGGCGGCCCGCGCCCCTGCACGGCTAGCCCCGGCTGTACCGTCCGGGACTGACCCATCGGCGCCCGGCTGGCTACGGGCTGCTGGCTAGCCTCGGCGGACGACGCGCCAGTGATCCGTGAGCCTGCTGCGCAACCCGGGCCACGACGCGGCGAAACCGGGGTGCAGTTCCTTGCTGCCGACCTCGTCAACCTCCACCCATTGCAGTTCGAGGCTTTCCTGGTCGCTGATCGCGGCGTCGAACGGTTGCCGCGCTTCGGCAACCACCGTGGTGTATGTCCAATAGCCGACGTCGAACACCGACGTGAACAGGACGCGGATGTTCTCCGGAGGAACGGCCGCTTCTTCCTTTGCTTCCCGCAATGCCCCGTGGATTGCCTCTTCACCGTGGTGCAGGGCGCCGCCGGGGAGCCCCCATGTGCCGCCCTGGTGGCTCCACAGCGCGCGGTGTTGGAGCAGGATTCCCTTTCCAGGGTCGTGGACTAGGAGCCCGGCGGAACCGAACCGTCCCCAGAACCGTCCGCGGTCGCCCTCGACCCAGGCGTCACCCGGATCGCGTGGACCGTGCGGTTGGCGCGGATCGCCCGGCGCCGACAGCGCGAATGGTGATTCCCCGGCCTGCGGCGTGGCTGTGATGTCCATCCCTACAGCTTGCCACGCGACGGTCCGCAGAGGGGCGGGCAACCTACGCAGTGTTACGGGTGACGGCTGGGTGTTGCTGTCCGGGCCTCGGGTGCTGCTTGGGCCTCGGGCGCTGCCGCGTGGGCGTCGGGGGAGCTGCCGCGTGGGCGTCGGGGCGCTGACCGATTCCGCGACCAAGGTCCTCAGCTAAGGCCGCCCGGCACCCAATTGAGGTGGAGCGAATCGTGCTGCGGCGCTTCCTACGGGGCGATTTCCTACGGGCGAAACCTCAGCAGGACCAGGTCCGTTTTTTGTCGTACCCCTCTGGCAGAGTTCAGTTATGGAAGCCATTGGAGATTTCGTCCCGGATCCGGCCCCGTGGGCCGGGCCGGTGGTGTCCTCCCTGCTGCCCCGGTTCGCGGCCTTTGATCCCTGGACTGAGGCAGTCGCCGGCGCCGGGAACGCCACGGCGACCAGTATCAGCTGCAGCGCAACTACAGACGCCGGGGAAACGTCCGTCGGCTCGGCGCTGAACTCTGCGCTGGCCCTGCTCCGGTCCTCGACCCCGACGGCGTGCGCCGAGGCGGTCCGGTTCGGCCTGCTGGAGGCCGCGGACTTCGCCGGCCGGGTGGAGGAAATGTCCTGCACGCTCGAATACCTGCAGCTCGTTGCCGCAGCCGCGGTGGACCGGACACGCAAACAGTCAACCGGGACCCGGCCGGCCCTTCCGGGCCAGGTCCCGGAGTCTGTGGCGCCGGAGGGCTGGCTCACCGGGTGGAAACAGGAACCCGACGCCCGACAAAACGGCGCGACTGGCGCAGGGGCTGACAGCGGTTCTGACGCCGGATACGGCGCCGGGACAGGCCCCGGCGGCCCGGCCGGGCCAGACGCCCTGTCCGCGGCGGCGGACGACGGCTGCCGGAACGCCACAGAGTTCCTGCGGGTCCGGTTGCGGATCAGCGCCGCCGAAGCCCGGCGCCGGCTCACGCTCGCCGCCGAGCTTCTGCCCCACACCGGTACCGGCGGCCACACCGAGCCGCCGGCGCGGGTAGAGCTCGCCGCTGCCGTCGCTTCCGGCATGGTCGCCTCGCGCGCCGCGACAGTCATCACGCTCGCCCTGGACCGGGTCCGGCACATCTGCCGCCCCGAGGCCGCGGCCACGATGGAACGTGCCCTGACCTTGACGGCGCTAGAGAACGACGCCGACTTCCTGGTCCGGATCGCTCGGCGATGGACCGACGCCCTGGACCAGGACGGCGCGGAACCCTCCGAGGAACTGCTGCGCCGTATCCAGGGCGCCTTCATCCGCAAACCCCGGCACGGCCTGCACCACCTGGAAATCTTCGCCACCGCCGAACAGTACGAACACCTCGTCACCGTCATGAACACCGCCACCAACCCCCGCACCGGCCTAGACATCCGCACGGGAACGGGACCCGACAGCCCAACGGGCACGGTGCCGGATGCCAGCGCCGCCACGGTCGCTGACGCCGCCACGGGCGTAGGCATGGGCGCCGCCATGGTCGCGGACGCCGCCACGGGCGTAGCCCTGGGCGCCGAAACCGGAGCAGCTGACCTGCTCGACCAGCGCTCCCGGCCGCAACGGCTGCTCGACGGCCTGGTCGGAGCCTGCAAGGTGGCCCTCGCCACCGGAGGACTGCCCGCAACAGGTGGTCTCCGGCCCCAGATCATGGCCACCATCGACTACCGAGACCTCCTCCAGCGGCTCGGAGGTGCGGGACCCGACCACGAGAGCACCGGATCGCTGACGTTCACCGGCCCCATCACCGCCTCGACCATCCGCAAACTCGCCTGCGACGCCGACATCATCCCGGTCGTGCTCGGCGGGGACGGCCGGATCCTGGATATCGGCCGCGCCTCCCGGGTCTTCCCGCCCCATGTCCGCAAAGCCCTCACGGCCCGGGACCAGGGCTGCGCCTTCCCGCAATGCACCATCCCCGCCCCCTGGTGCGAGGCCCACCACATCACCTACTGGTCCCGCGGCGGCAGCACCGGCACAGAGAACGGAACGCTGCTGTGCTCGCACCACCACCACTTGATTCACAAAGAACAGTGGACCGTCCGGATGCGCAGCGGCACCCCCTGGTTCATCCCACCGCCGCACATCGACCCCGCGCGGACGCCACGCCGGAACCGCTATTTCCGCCTCGAGTGACCCTGCGTTTCGTCTGACCCCGCTGCTCGCCGAATCCTCAGACGTAGCTAGTTTTGCTGCGGGGGACGAATCGAACAGGGACGTTTCGAATGGGGACGTTTCGAAGGGGCGAGAATGCCAATGGCATACCGCGCGCTTTGGGGGAAAGACTAGGGTGGAGGCATGGACCACCGCCGTCTGCTGCTGCGGGCCGTGAAGTCGATTCACACGATTGCCTGGTTCACGATCGAGGCCTGCATGGCCTACGTCCTGTACACCGGACTCAGGGGCCGAACCGACCGGAAAACAGGTGTGGCCGCCGTCGTGGTCGCGGGCGAAACGCTGATCTTTGCCGCTAATGGCTTCCACTGCCCGCTGACCGCCGTCGCCCAGGACCTCGGCGATAGCAACGGCTCGGTCACGGACATCTACCTGCCGCGATGGTTCGCGCGGATGCTGCCCGGAATCCACGTCCCGCTGATCCTCGCCGCCGTCGTGCTGCACTGGCGGAACTGGCAGCATCATTCAGTCCGGGATAGCCAGCGGAGGCTGTTGCTCGGGCGATAGCGGGCCGTTCCCAGCGTCCGTTACCGACCCAGGGGCAAACCGCCTACTTCCTCTCCCCGAACAGCCCGCCAAGGATATCGCCAAGGTCGCCAAGGCCGCCGAAGCCGCCCTGCTGTCCCGGGCCTCCCTGGCCGCCCTGTCCGCCCACCATTCCACCGAGGATCCCGCCCAGTATGCCGCCGAGGTCCATTCCGCCTCCCTGACCGGAATCGTCCGGAGCGCCGGCTCCGGCCTGGGAACCAGACCCCGCCTGGCTTCCGCCGAGAAGTTTCTTCGCCAGATAGGACATGACTATCGGCGCCAGGATGGGCAGCAGCTTCCGGACCAGGTCGCTTCCGGCCCCGCCCAGTTGTCCCGTCCCGGCGAGCTGACTGGCTACTTGATCCTGCTGACCGCCAAAGACGTGATTGACGATCTTCTCGCCGTCGGCCGTGTCCACCTGATCGACGTCGACGCCGCCGTCGATCAGTCCATCCTGGTGCTGGCCCAGCGCCGATTCCAGTGACGCAGCACCGTCCGGCGCCTGCACATTGTTATGCATACCGGCGAGGAGCGTGGGCACGACGGCTTCCACCGCGGCGCGCGCCGTGGGTTCGTCGGTGCCCAGCAGGCCGGCAATCTGGCCCATGGGGATCTGGCCGATAATGTCTTGGAGCTCAGTCATGTCGTTCTCCTTCAGCTTCGCGTGGCAGCGGGCATCGCGGGAAACGGCGCCTGCCTGGACGCCGTCGAACCAGTGCCCTTGAATCGTAGGCCCGCAGATCAGCCCGTGGAAGGCTGCGCCGGAAGCCCGGCGAACCGTCCGGGAGCGGCCCGGATTGCGGGTAATCTTAGAGAGTTCCGGAGCCGGCACGGTCGCTCCGGAGGAGTTCATGGCAGGCAGCAAAAGGCGAGGTTGATGGTCCACATCTGGAACGATCTGTCCGAGGTCCCGGCGGACTTTGGTCCGTCGGTTGTCACGTTCGGCAATTTCGACGGCGTGCACCGCGGCCACCAGCAGGTGCTCTCGCAGCTCATCCGCACCGCCCGGTTGAACCACGCCCGCGCCGTCGCCATCACCTTCGATCCGCACCCGGCGCAAGTGCACCGTCCGGAGTCGGCCCCCGAGCTGATCATGGGCCTGGAGGACAAGCTCGTGGCACTGGGAGAGCTCGGCCTCGACGCCGTCCTGGTGATGAAGTACTCGCTGGAGCTCGCCAGCCTGACCCCCGAAGAATTTGTCGCCACGGTCCTGGTGGACGGCCTGAAGGCGAGCTATGTGGTGATCGGACACGACGCCCGGTTCGGCCGCGGCAATTCCGGGGATCTCGCCACCATGCAGGAGCTGGGCCGGAAGCTCGGCTTCGAGGTGCTGGTCATCAGCGAGTTCGGCTCGGAAGGCTTCCCCATCCACGACGACGCCGGGACGGACCGCCGCTGCTCGTCCACGTGGGTCCGTGAGGCACTCCGTGAGGGCGACGTTGCCACCGCCGCTGCGGTACTCGGGAGGCCACACCGGATGCGCGGCGAGGTGGTGCACGGTGCTGCACGCGGCCGCGACCTCGGATTCCCCACGGCAAACCTTGCCCCAACGGCCACAGGGTACATCCCCGCGGACGGGATCTACGCCGGCTGGCTGGTGGACCAGGACGGCACCCGGTGGCCGGCCGCCATCTCCGTGGGCTCGAACCCCACGTTCTACGGTGTGAGCCGCCAGGTCGAGGCCCACGTGATCGACCGCCCCGAGGAGTCCGTAGATGACTTCGATCTGTACGACCAGACAGTTGTGGTGGAATTTGTCTCAAGGCTCCGCGGCATGGTGGCGTACCGTGGGCCTGAAGCTTTGGTGGAGCAGATGCGCCTGGACGTCGTCCAGGCTCATGACATCCTGTTCGCCCGCTAAAAACGGGGCCGGATCGGCGTCGACCCCCGCGCTGACGGCGTTCTGACTCACTGGAGCCGCGCACTGGTTCGCAGCCGTGCGGCAAGGAAGGCAAAAGACGTGACCATCGAGAAGAACACAAGGGAACTGGACCAGGACATTGTCCGGGACTTCAGCGAGCGGATGAGCTACGCGTCGTACCTGCAGTTGCCCACCCTGCTCAGCGCCCAGAAGCCGGTCAGCACACCGGAACACCACGATGAAATGCTGTTCATCATCCAGCACCAGACCACGGAGCTCTGGCTGAAGCTGGTACTGCATGAGCTGCGCAGCGCCGCTGCCTGGCTGCGCTCGGACGACCGCGGGTCCGCCCTGAAGGCGATCGCCCGCGTCAAGCACATCCAGAAAACCCTCACCGAGCAATGGTCCGTGCTGGCCACGCTGACGCCCACCGAGTACTCGCAGTTCCGCGGCTTCCTCGGCAACTCCTCCGGATTCCAGTCCAGCCAGTACCGGGCCGTCGAGTTCCTCCTCGGCAACAAGAACGCCAAGATGCTCCCGGTCTTCGAATCGGACCCGGAAGCCCACGAGATGCTGCGCGAACTGCTCGAAGCACCCAGCATCTATGACGACTTCCTCGCCTATCTCAAGCGCCAGGGCTTTGACGTCCCGGCATCGGTGCTGGAGCGGGACGTCACCAAGGCCCACGAGTTCTGCCCCGAACTGGTCCCGGTCTTCAAGTACATCTATGAGAACGCCGCGGACAACTGGGGCGCGTATGAGGCCTGCGAGGAACTGGTGGACCTCGAGGACAATTTCCAGCTATGGCGGTTCCGCCACCTGCGCACGGTCCAGCGCACCATCGGCATGAAATCCGGCACCGGCGGATCCAGCGGTGCGGCGTTCCTGCAGAAGGCCCTCGAGCTGACCTTCTTCCCGGAGCTCTTCGCCGTGCGGACGGAGATCGGCCAGTGAGCATCCCCGCCACCAACAACGCAACGGACAACCTGTGGCAGCGCGCCCTGGACCTCGACACCGCCGATCCGCTGGCACGTTACCGTGACCACTTCGTCGGCACGGACACCGAGCTGTCCTACCTTGACGGTAACTCCCTGGGCCGGCCGCTCAAGCGGACCGTCACCGACATCAGCAGCTTCATCCAGGACAGCTGGGGCGGCCGCCTGATCCGGGGCTGGGACGAGGAATGGCTCGAACTGCCGCAGGCCATCGGCGACCAGCTGGGCCGCTCAGTGCTCGGCGCGGCACCCGGACAGACCATCATTGCTGATTCCACCACGGTTGTGCTCTACAAGCTCATCCGCGCCGCCCTGGCCGCGGTTACGGATCCGGCCCGGAAAGAAATCGTCCTGGACACGGACAATTTCCCCACCGACCGCTACCTGGTGGAGGGCATCGCCCGCGAAGAAGGCCTGACCCTGCGCTGGATCGACGCCGATCCTGCCTCCGGTGTCACCGTCGAACAGGTGCGGGCCGTCACAGGGCCGGCCACCGCCGTCGTGGTCCTGAGCCAGATCGCTTACCGCTCCGGCTTCCTCGCGGAACTGCCGGCCATCACGGCCGCAGTCCACGACGCCGGCGCCCTGGTGGTGTGGGACCTTTGCCACTCCGCCGGGTCGGTGGAGATCGCTTTGGACGACGCCGACGTCGACTTCGCGGCCGGCTGCACCTACAAATACCTGAACGGGGGACCGGGCTCGCCCGCGTTCGCCTACGTCAACGCCCGGCACCTGGCCGGGCTGCAGCAGCCAATCTGGGGCTGGATGGGACGCAAGGATGCGTTCGAGATGGGTCCCGGCTATGAGGCCGCTGCCGGCATCCGGGGCTTCCTCAGCGGCACCCCGGCCATTTTCGGGATGCTTGCCATGCGCGGCACGCTGGACCTGATCGAGGCAGCGGGGATGGCCGCGCTCCGGTCGAAGTCAGAGCTGCTGACCGCCTTCGCCCTCGAACTCTACGATGCGTGGCTGGCACCGGCCGGTGTGCAGCTGTCCACCCCGCGGGACCCGGCACTGCGCGGCAGCCACGTCACGATCGACCACCCTGCCTTCCGTGAGATGACAGCTACGTTGTGGGACCAGGATGTGATTCCCGATTTCCGTGCCCCGCAGAGCATCAGGATCGGGCTGTCGCCGCTGAGTACCTCCTTCGCGGAGGTCTACCGGGGCGTCGCGGCGGTGCGCGAGCTGCTCGCGGGCCAGGACGCCGCGGCCGTTTAGCCGGTGCGCGCGGCCGGCGGTTTCGACAAGATCGCGGACGTGCCACTAAACTGGACGTTGGATCCGGCTGCAGTCCGTGGCGGCTGGTTCCTGTTGTGTACGGAATGCCCGGCTTCGGCGGGGGATTCCGGGACGGCACCCCCGGCAGTGAATTACTGATTCGGGCCTCACGGCACATCTCTAGGAGTTATTGTGGCACTTGAAGCCGCTGTAAAGCAGTCCATCATCAAGGATTTCGCAACGTCCGAGGGCGACACCGGTTCGCCGGAGGTCCAGGTTGCAGTCCTGACTCAGCGGATCAAGGATCTCACTGAGCACATGAAGGAGCACAAGCACGACTACCACACCCAGCGCGGTCTGCTGGCCATGGTTGGTCGTCGCAAGCGCATGCTCACCTACCTCAAGAACACTGACATCACCCGCTACCGTCAGCTCATCGAGCGCCTCGGCCTGCGTCGCTAGTCAGCTTTAAGGGGCGGCCCCTTCCGGACCGGAACGGGCCGCCCTCTTCAGGACAAAACTAAACAGGAGGATCAACCGCATCACGCATTCGCGGTCCTCGGTAGTGATCCCCGGGAACGGCCTCAAGGAATGAGGCCCGGCCCGTGGGTCTCGATCGATGACCGGGTGCAGTGCAGGCCAGTAGACAGATGCTGGACTGGGTTGATGCGGCTGGGCTCCGTGAACCATGAAACGGAGGTGACTCTCTATGGAGGGTCCCGAAATCCAGTTCTCAGAAGCAGTCATTGACAATGGCCGCTTCGGCAAGCGTGTAATCCGCTTTGAAACCGGCCGTCTTGCCAAGCAGGCAGCCGGCGCAGCGATGGTCTACATCGACGAAGAGACCGCACTGCTGTCCGCCACCACCGCCGGCAAGCACCCGCGTGAAGGCTTCGACTTCTTCCCGCTGACTGTCGACGTCGAAGAGCGCATGTACGCCGCCGGCCGCATCCCGGGCTCGTTCTTCCGCCGCGAAGGCCGTCCCTCCACGGAAGCCATCCTGGCCTGCCGCCTCATGGACCGCCCGCTGCGCCCCGCGTTCGTCAAGGGCCTGCGCAACGAGGTCCAGATCGTCGTCACCGTGCTGTCCATCAACCCGGACGAGCTCTACGACGTCGTCGCGATCAACGCGTCCTCGATGTCCACCCAGCTCTCCGGCCTGCCCTTCTCCGGCCCGATCGGCGGCGTCCGCGTTGCCCTCGTCGCCGACGAGAACGGCTCGCAGTGGGTTGCGTTCCCGAAGCACTCCCAGCTCGAGAACGCCGTCTTCAACATGGTCGTTGCCGGCCGCATCGCCGGCGGCGCCGAAGGCGATGACATTGCCATCATGATGGTTGAAGCCGAAGCCACCGACAACTCCTGGAACCTCATCAAGGAACAGGGCGCCACCGCCCCGACCGAAGAGGTTGTTTCCGAAGGCCTCGAGGCTGCCAAGCCGTTCATCAAGGCCCTTTGCGAAGCACAGTCCGACCTGGCCGCCCGCGCTGCCAAGCCGACCGTCGAGTTCCCGGTCTTCCTGGACTACCAGGACGACGTCTACGCCGCTGTGGAGTCCGCAGCAGCCGAGAAGCTGGCTGCTGTCTTCCAGATCGCCGACAAGCAGGAGCGCGACACCGCCTCCGACGAGCTCAAGGACGAGGTCACCTCCTCCCTGGCCGGCCAGTTCGAAGGCCGCGAGAAGGAGCTGTCCGCAGCGTTCCGCTCCGTCACCAAGCAGGTTGTTCGCCAGCGCATCCTCAAGGACCAGATCCGCATCGACGGCCGTGGCCTGACGGACATCCGCCAGCTCACCGCCGAGGTTGAGGTTCTGCCCCGCGTCCACGGCTCGGCCATCTTCGAACGCGGCGAGACCCAGATCATGGGTGTCACCACGCTGAACATGCTCAAGATGGAACAGCAGATCGACTCGCTGTCTCCCGTGACGCGCAAGCGCTACATGCACAACTACAACTTCCCGCCGTACTCCACCGGCGAGACCGGCCGCGTCGGTTCCCCGAAGCGCCGCGAAATCGGCCACGGTGCCCTCGCAGAGCGCGCCATCATGCCGGTGCTGCCGTCCCGTGAGGAATTCCCCTATGCCATCCGCCAGGTGTCTGAGGCTCTCAGCTCCAACGGTTCGACGTCGATGGGTTCCGTCTGCGCCTCCACGCTGTCCCTGCTCAACGCAGGCGTGCCGCTGAAGGCTGCCGTTGCCGGTATCGCCATGGGCCTGGTCTCCGACCAGGTTGACGGCCAGACCCGCTACGCCGCCCTGACCGACATCCTCGGCGCCGAAGATGCCTTCGGTGACATGGACTTCAAGGTTGCCGGTACCTCCGAGTTCGTCACGGCCATCCAGCTCGACACCAAGCTCGACGGCATCCCCGCCTCGGTCCTGGCCGCCGCGCTGAAGCAGGCCCGCGAGGCCCGCCTGCACATCCTGGACGTCCTGAACTCCGCGATCGACACCCCGGACGAGCTCTCCGAGTTCGCGCCGCGCGTCATCGCGGTCAAGATCCCGGTTGACAAGATCGGCGAGGTCATCGGCCCGAAGGGCAAGATGATCAACCAGATCCAGGAAGACACCGGAGCGGACATCTCGATCGAGGACGACGGAACTGTCTACATCGGCGCCACCAACGGCCCGTCTGCCGACGCAGCACGGTCCGCGATCAACGCCATCGCCAACCCGCAGATCCCGGAAATCGGTGAGCGCTACCTGGGCACGGTCGTCAAGACGACCACCTTTGGCGCCTTCGTTTCCCTGACCCCGGGTAAGGACGGCCTCCTGCACATCTCCGAGCTGCGCAAGATCGCCGGCGGCAAGCGCGTGGACAACGTCGAGGACGTCGTCTCCGTGGGCCAGAAGATCCAGGTGGAAATCACCAAGATCGACGACCGTGGCAAGCTTTCCCTGTCGCCGGTTGTGGCTGAAGAGGCTGCCTCCGCAGACGCTGACAGCGCTGAGGTCTCCGCGGACGCCGCAGAGTAGTCTTTCCTGACCAAATGGCGGGGCCGGTGGATGATCCACCGGCCCCGCCGTTGGTTAACAACGGATAACACCCGGTATGCACCCGGGAGATGCCTTGCCGGCCTCCGCCGGCACAGTGGTCCGCTGGTACGATGGCAGGCAGATTTGATGCGTTTTTTGACGGTTTTATGGAAAGGCCTTGATGACAGTCGTCCCCCTGCCGCTTGAGCAGAATCAGCACGCAGACACCCTGATCCACGGAGCCGACGGCGGTTCCGAGGTTCGCCGCTCGGTCCTTCCCGGTGGCGTCCGTGTGTTGACCGAGGCCATGCCCGGCCAGCGGTCGGCAACGATCGGTTTTTGGGTCGGCGTGGGTTCGCGCGACGAGGCCCCCGGGCAGCACGGCTCCACCCACTTCCTGGAACACCTGCTGTTCAAGGGCACCAAGCGCCGCACCGCCCTGGAAATCGCCTCGGCCTTCGACGAGGTGGGTGGGGAATCGAACGCCGCCACGGCGAAGGAGAGCACCTGCTACTTCGCCCGCGTGCTGGACAGCGACCTTCCCATGGCGATCGACGTCATCTCGGACATGATCACCGGCGCGGTCCTGGACCCGCAGGAGATGGAGCAGGAACGCGACGTCATCCTCGAAGAGATCGCAATGGACAGCGATGACCCGACCGACGTCGCGCATGAACACTTTGTGTCCGCCGTCCTGGGGTCACACCCCCTCGGCCGCCCGATCGGCGGCACACCGGCAGCCATCCGGGCCGTGGCACGTGACTCCGTGTGGGACCACTACCGCCGCTACTACCGTCCCGACGAGCTCGTGGTCACCGCGGCCGGAGGCCTGGACCACGACGTCGTCTGCGGGCTCGTGGTGGATGCCCTGCACACCGCCGGCTGGAACCTTGAGCCCGCTGCCGCGCCCGTGCAGCGCCGGTCCACAGAGCGCGCCGCGATCACCGGCACCGCCGGCCTGCATGTGGTGAAGCGCCCGGTGGAGCAGGCCAACATCATCATGGGCTGCCCGTCGCTGGTGGCCACCGACGGCCGCCGCTTTGTCATGAGCGTGCTCAACGCGGTCCTCGGCGGCGGCATGTCTTCGCGGCTCTTCCAGGAGGTCCGGGAGAAGCGCGGCCTGGTCTACTCGACCTACTCCTTCGCCTCCTCCTACGCCGACGCAGGCTATTTCGGCATGTACGCCGGATGCACGCCGTCAAAGGTCCGGCAGGTCATCGAGCTGCTCGGCGCCGAACTGGACAAGCTGGCCGCGGACGGCATCTCGGACGAGGAGCTCCGCAAGGCCGAGGGGCAGCTGTGTGGCGGAATCGTCCTGGCGCTTGAGGACACCGGTTCGCGGATGTCCCGTCTGGGCCGCGCGGAGCTTGTGTCCGGCGAGTACCAGGACATCGATGAAACCCTGCGCCAGATCAAGGCCGTCACCGCCTCGGAGGTCCAGCAGCTCGCCCGTGAGCTGGCGGCCGCGCCGCGGACCATCACCGTGGTCGGCCCATTCGAGGAAACCGAGACATTTGGGCTGTAGGTAATTCCCGGGCCCGTGCCCGGGAGGTGCGTCTGTACGGCAGCATCTTTGCACTGGCACATCTTTACACCGCGGCACGCCCGGCGTGATGATAAGGGCGGGGTCACTCGGAACGAACTCCGTATAGGAGGAACTGTGGACCGGCCACTGCCAGGCAGTGCAGTCGAGGCGCTTGAGGGTTTTCTGGGCCGGTGGACGGGGACCACGCACTGGGAGGCAACGGCGTGGGGTCCTGCGCGCAGCGCGGACACCGAGATCATCTTTTCCCTGGCCGCCGCCGGGCTGGCCGTCACGCACAGCTACCGCAACACGGATGCGGACGGGACCCGTTCCGAAGGCCATGGTGTTTTCACCATGGACCCGGACCACCCGGACACCTTGTGGTACCACGTCAACAGCATGGGACTGCCGCCCGAGGCTCCGGCGCGCGCCAGCCTGGAAGGTGGGACGCTGACCGTGGAACGGCGCAGCGACCGCGGCACGGCACGGCACACCTTCCGGGTGGACGACGGCGAACTGACTCACGCGGCCGGACTCCGCCTGGGCAAAGCCAGCGACTTCACGCCTTTCATGACCAGCGTGTGCCGGCGGGTCGCCGAGGGCGCCTCCATCCCGGCCTAGGCCCGCCCCCGGCCTGAGCCGGTCACCCTGCCCAGGCCTGCGCTCTCAGGATGCGGCCTCGAGGATCCTGGTCTTTGGAGCCCCTTGCAGGGCCGGGGCGACGTCGGCGGAGTTCCAGACCTTCGCCTGAAGATTGGCCAACATTGTTTCCGCCTGATCGCGCTGTTCGAAATCCAACTCGACCACCACATAGAGCGGGTCGTCCACCGGGCGGCTGATCCGGTACGCCGTGACCCCGGACGCTGCGCGGTTCACCGGGTCGCGGTCGAAGGCCGCTTTCCACATGCCGAAGTCCTTGATCCCATGCTCGATCTGCAGTGTGAACATGCCGCTCTCCTCATTGATGTTTGTCGCCTGCCGCGGGGATATTCCACACTCTAGGACCGGTCTGGTCCACGCGGTAGCCCCGGAATCCGGGACAGGCGTCCCGGATTCACGTCCCGGCGGCGCCTACCCGCCGGCGAACGGCGGCAGCACATCCACGACGTCGGCCGGCTTGAGCGCCGCGGCGTGGTCGTGCACGGCAACTTCGTTGAGCAGGAAGCTGGAGCGGGACAGGATGCGTGCCAGCGGCGGCGTGCCGGCCGGCGGCTCGGGGCGCTCGACGGCGAGGATCGCCTCCAGCAGCGAGGCGAGCGTGTCGCCGTCGTCGAGGTCGAAGCGTTCTTCATCCACGCCGGCGGCAGCGCGCGCGGCAGCGAAGTAGCGTACGTTCACGAAAAAGTCAGCCTCCGATGGCGCTCATGCTGCGGTCTGGCTGGACGAAATCGGGGGCGTCGAGGCCCACGTGGTCCATGCCATGGGCCTTGGGCTTGATCCACATGGCCTCCTGCCAGCGTTCGGCGAGCTGTTCATCGCTTGCGCCCTCACGCAGCAGGCCCAGCAGGTCCACTTCCTCGCGCGAGAACAGGCAACTCATGATCTTGCCCTCGGCCGTGATGCGGGTCCGGCGGCAGTCGGAACAGAACGGCTCCGTGACCGACGCGATGATGCCCACGGTGCCGAGGACGGGGCCGGTGGGACGGTCTGTGCCGGGAACACGGGCCCGGACTTCGAACCGTTCAGCCGGGGCGCCGTCGCGGTCCCGAGGGTCGGAACTGAACACGTAGTCGGCGGAGAGCAGCTCGCGGATCTCCGCGGCTGTGATCATGTTCCGTCGGGTCCAGCCGTGGTCCGCGTCGAGCGGCATCTGCTCGATGAAACGCAGTTCATAGCCGCGGTCCAAAGCCCAGGCCAGCAGGGCAGGGGACTCGGCGTCGTTGATCCCGCGCATGAGCACGGCGTTGAGCTTGACCGGTCCCAGGCCAGCAGCCCAAGCGGCATCGACGCCGGCGAGGACCTTATCCAGGAACGGGCGGCGGGTCAGCTTCGTGAAGGTTTCCTCATGCAGGGAGTCCAGCGAGACGTTGATCCGGGTCAGTCCCGCGGCCTTGAGCCCGGCAGCCTTCTTGTCCAGGCCGACGCCGTTGGTGGTCATCGAGATCGGCAGCCCCGGGTGGGCCCGGCGGAGCGCGGCGATGATGTCCACCAAGTCCGCGCGCACCAGCGGCTCGCCGCCGGTCAGCCGCAGTTCACGCACGCCGAGCATGTCCACGCCGATCCGCACGATCCGCACGATCTCCTCCGCGGACATCACCGCCTGCTTGGACAACCACTCCAGGCCCTCGGCCGGCATGCAGTACGTACAGCGCAGGTTGCACTTGTCCGTCAAGGACAGCCGCATGTCCGTGGCACGGCGGCCGTAACGATCGACGAGCCCGGCGGGCAGGCCCTCCGGGCGCCCGGACAGTGCGGCTGCAGCAACTTCGCCCGTTCCGGGACTGCCTGCCACGCGGGGCTGGGGCATACCCAGTTGAACTGTCATAGTGTCAGGCTACGCCACGTGACGTCCCACGTCACAGCCGCATGACGGCACGGATATTACGTGTTCGGGAAGGATGCCCTGCGGGGATCCGGAGCCCTGCCCGCGACGGGACCGCGAACCTATGCTGGAAGCGTGAACAAGACCCAGCCGGCCCCGGACGCAACGGATCATCGGCGCATCCTGCTCGTCGAAGACGAGCCGACCATCGCCGGAGTGGTCCGTGACTACCTCGTCCAGGCGGGCTTCCAGGTGGACCTCGCCGCCGACGGCTTCACTGCCCTGCGCCTCGCAGCCGAACGCCGCCCGGACCTGGTGCTCCTGGACCGGATGCTGCCGGGCCTGGACGGCGTGGAAGTCTGCCGGCGGCTCCGGGCCACGCACAGCGTCCCGGTCATCATGCTCACGGCGCTCGGGACAGAGGATGACCGGATCCTGGGTTTGGAAGCCGGCGCGGACGACTACGTCACCAAGCCGTTCTCGCCCCGCGAGCTGGTACTGCGGGTACGCTCAGTCCTGCGCCGGAGCATTCCTGAATTCAGCCCGGAGCCCCCGGTCGAGGTGGGCGGCTTTGACCTTAGCCCGGCCGCGCGCACGGTGTCCCGCCATGGCAAGCCGCTGGCCTTGACCGCCAGGGAGTTCGACCTGCTGGCCTTCATGCTCCGCCGACCCCGGCAGGTCTTCAGCCGCGAAGAACTGATGAAAGCCGTCTGGGGCTGGGACTACGGCGACCTGTCCACGGTCACGGTCCATGTGCGGAGGCTGCGGGAGAAGATCGAGGACGACCCCACCCGCCCTTCTGTCCTGAAAACGGTCTGGGGAGTGGGCTACCGGCTGGACCCGAGCGACTCCAGCGACCCCAGCGAAGAGGAAGAGTCCGCCGGTGCAGACCTCTGAACTGCTCACCATCGTCGGCTGGGCCGTGGCCTGGGGAGCCGTGATCGGGGCCGCGTCGCTCCTTATCCTCAAGCCGCTGCGCAGGGCATCCTTCGCGGTCCAGATCTGCGTGGTGGTGCTTGCCGCGGTGGCGGTCCTGACGGCCGGAATGGTCAGCGCCTTCAACGCCATGTTCATTTCGGCACGGGATCTCGAAGTGATGTGGTACGTCCTGGCCGTGGCCTCGGCGGTTGCTGTGGCCATCGCCCTGGTGCTGGGATCGCGGGTGTCGCGCAACGCCAAGGAACTGGCCGAGGCCGCCCGGAGCATCGGCCGCGGCGAGAGCCCCGGCATCCAGTCCGTGGTCATGAGCCACGAACTTGCCGCCCTCGCGGCCGAGCTCGAATCCAGCAGCAGGATGCTGGAGGCATCCCGGCAGCGGGAGGCCGCCATCGAGAACGCCCGCCGCGAGCTCGTCAGCTGGATTTCGCACGACCTCCGGACTCCGTTGGCGAGTATGCGGGCCATGGCCGAGGCCCTGGAAGATGGCATGGCGGCGGACGTTCCCGGCTATTACCGCAAGATCATCGCGCAGACCGACCTGATGGCCGGCATGGTCAATGACCTCCTGGAGCTCTCGAAAATCCACGCCGGAACGATGCGGCTCAAGGCCGAGCCATTGGACCTGTACGACCTCGCCAGCGACGCCATTGCCGACCTCGCCGCGCTGGCGGAGCAGCACGGCATTACGCTCGACGGCGGCGGGCGTCGCGAAAGCCTGGCCCTCGCCGACGGTCCCTCGATGGGGCGCGCCATCCGGAATGTTGTGCTCAACGCCATTGTCCACAGCGCGCCCGGGTCCCATGTCACCGTCGAAGTCGGCAGGGACGGGGACCGGGCCGTCGTCGCGGTTACTGACGGCTGCGGCGGAATCCCGGAAGCGGACCTCCCGCACGTGTTCGAGACCGGATGGCAGAAGGACCCGGCCCGGAGACGGGCCGGCCGTTGGGCCGCCCCGGAAGGCCCCGGGATGGATAGGACTGGGCTGGACGGAACAGGTCTGGACGGAACTGGGCTGGGCAGGACTGGGCTGGACGGAACTGGGGTGGGCAGCACTGGAGTGCCCGACACAGATGAGCCGGCGGGCGCCAAGCGTTACAGCGGGGCGGGGCTGGGCCTGAGCATTGTCGCCGGAATCGTCAGCGCCCATCAGGGCACGGTCACCGTGGAAAACGTCGACGGCGGATGCAGGTTCTCGCTGTTGCTCCCCGGGCAGGGTTCAGAGGGGCAGGGTTCAGACGTTCAAGGCTCCGACGGCCGGGGCTCCGCCGAACAGAGAGCCGCAGGGCACCCGGCGGACGCACAAGCTTCCGTTGAGCCGGCAGCCGGGGGAGTGCCGGGCAGGATTCCGCAAGGCTCGGCGAACGACAACATACGGACAGGACGGACACAGTGAGCAGCGGCGTGGGCTTTGACGGTCAGGGGCATGAAATGGGCGAGACAGTCGCCGGCAAGGAACAGCAACGGACGGGAACGCAGGCGCAGCAGGGACCAACCGGGCAACCGAGTACCCCCGAATCGAGTACCCCCAAATCGACAACCCCGGAACCGATGACTCCCGAATTGCGGACCCCCGAACCGAGGCCCCAGCAGCGGCATGCCCGGCGACGGCGCGACCTATGGGCTGCCGCGGCCGGGCTGGTGGCTGTGGGGACCGCGGTGGTGCTCGGTGAGCTCACGGCCAGCCTGGTGAGCCCCACGGTTTCCCCGGTGACGGCCGTTGGCGGGGCAGTGATCGATATCGTGCCCCCGGGCGTCAAGGAGTGGGTCATCTCGCTCTTCGGCACTGCGGACAAAGTGGCACTCCTGGGCGGGATGGCGCTGGTCATCGCCGCGCTCGCGGCCCTGTCCGGGGTCCTTGAAGTGCGGCGCCGTTTCGCCGGGGTGGTTCTGATTGCGGTGTTCGGCGTTGTGGGCCTCGTGGCCGTGCTCAGCCGGGCCGACCTGACCGCCAACGGTATCCCGGTTCCGGTGCTCGTGGCGCTGGTGGGAATCGCGCTGCTGCGGTGGCTCATCCGGAAACTGCTGGAGTGGCAACCCCTGGAGACCGGAGCCACGGTAGACACAGCAGGTGAAACCGGGCCTGCCCGGCGCCGTTTCCTCGTGGCCCTCGGCGGGACCGCCGCGGTTGCCGCCGTCGTCGGTGTGCTCGCCTCCACCCTCAGGGGAGCGGCCGCCGTCGTCAGTGATGTGCGCAGCAAGCTGGTCCTCCCGGCGCCCGCCTCTCCCGAGCCGCCCGTACCCGCCGGTGCCGAGATCCGGCTGGCCGGCCTGAGCCCGCTGGTGACGCCAAACAGGCAGTTCTACAGGATTGACACCGCCCTGCGGGTCCCACTGGTGGACCCACAGGAATGGTCCCTGAAGGTGACCGGGATGGTGGATCGGGAGATCGAACTCGACTTCGCCACACTCCTGGCCAAACCGATGACGGAACGCCACGTGACCATAGCCTGCGTCTCCAACGAGGTTGGCGGGGACCTGATCGGCAATGCCCGCTGGCTCGGCTGGCCCGTGCGCGAACTGCTCGCCATGGCCGGCCCCAAAGCCGGGGCGGACATGGTGCTGTCCCGCAGCACGGACGGCTGGACGGCGGGCACCCCGCTCGAGGCCCTCACCGACGGCCGGGACGCCCTGCTGGTCGTGGGAATGAACGGCGAGCCGCTCCCGCTGGAGCACGGGTTCCCGGTCCGCATGATCGTGCCCGGGCTGTACGGCTACGTCTCGGCCACGAAGTGGATCACCGAGCTGAAAGTGACCCGCTACGCGGACGACGTCGCCTACTGGACACCCCGCGGCTGGAGCGAACGGGGGCCCATCAAGACATCATCCCGCATTGACGTGCCGCGCGACGGGCAAAGCGTGACGGCGGGGACGGTGGTGTTCGGCGGTGTCGCGTGGGCACAGCACACGGGCATCGGCAAGGTGGAGTTGCGCATCAACCGCGGCGACTGGCACCAGGCCGAGCTGGCCCCGGGCATCTCCAAGGACACTTGGTACCAATGGAAGCTGGCACTTCCGCTGACGCCGGGCCAGTACGAGGTCCAGGTCCGGGCCACCGCACTGGACGGGGTGCCGCAAGTGGAGGAGTCCGCGCCGGTCGCGCCGAACGGAGCCACGGGTTACCACACGGTTAGAGTTGACGTGAAGTCCTAGCGAGCCGAGCAAAGGTCAGGAAACGCATGCACCGCACCGAGACAAGGCATGTCAGCGTGGAAGCACACCGGGACAAGGTGCGTGCACTGCTGGCGCCGCTCCTCACCGAAGCGCGGGTGGAGCGGCTCCCGTTGCTCGACGCCTTGGGCCGGGGTCTGGCCGCCGACATCGTGGCGCCCCTGGACCTTCCGCCCTTTGCCAATTCGCAAATGGACGGCTTCGCGATCCGCAGCGCCGACGTGCCCGACGGCGGCACGGAACTGCGCGTCGTCGCGCCCGTCCCGGCGGGTGCCTCACCCGTGGAGCTTGCCGCCGGGACGGCGGCTCCGATCATGACCGGGGCGATGATGCCGGCCGGGGCCGACGCCGTCGTTCCCATCGAACAGGCCGTGCCCGATTCCTTCCCCGTGCCCGGGGAGCCCGCCACGGTACACCTGCCCGCCGCGGCTGCAGGAACGTTCGTGCGCGACGCCGGCAGCGATATCCGCTCCGGCGAGCTCGCCCTCGGCGCCGGGACCTTCCTCGGGCCGGGCCAGCTCGGACTGCTGGCGGCAATGGGCTACACGGAGGTGCCGGTCCGTCCATCCCTTCGGGTCCTCCTGGTCACTACCGGCGACGAAGTCGTGGAACCGGGCAGCCCGCTGGGACCGGGCAAGATCTTTGACTCCAACAGCACGCTGCTCGAGTCCGCCATGCGCCAGGCTGGGCTCCAGGTCACCCGGACCGGCGTCTCCGCGGACCAGCCGGACGAGCTCACCGAGCTGTTGCGCCGGCATGGGCCCGCCGTGGACCTGATCGTCACAACCGGCGGCGTCAGCAAGGGTGCCTACGAGGTGGTCCGGCAGGCCATGGCGGATCACGACGTCGAGTTCGGCGCCGTGGCGATGCAGCCCGGCGGCCCGCAGGGAATCGGCAGCTTCGACGGTGTCCCTGTCCTGGGATTCCCCGGCAACCCGGTGAGCTGCCTCGTGTCCTTTGAAATGTTCCTGCGCCCAGTCCTCACGGAGCTGAT
This sequence comes from Arthrobacter sp. 2MCAF15, assembly GCF_052115605.1. Classification (NCBI taxonomy): domain Bacteria; kingdom Bacillati; phylum Actinomycetota; class Actinomycetes; order Micrococcales; family Micrococcaceae; genus Arthrobacter; species Arthrobacter sp. 2MCAF15. The sequence continues at coordinate 238,869 of NZ_JBFRGZ010000008.1, forward strand.
CGGCGCCCCGGCGCCCCGGCCCTCCGTCCGCGCCCGCCTCGCCGCGCCGCTGACCTCCCCGCCGGGCAAGCACCAGGTCCGGCGCGGCACGCTGGCCCCCGACGGCACAGTCCGGCTGGAGGGCGGCGCCGGCTCACACCTGGTCCATGCCCTGGCCCGTTCCAACGCCTTGGTCCACGTCCCCGAGGGTACGGCGGTGCTCTCCGCGGGCGATGAAGTGGAAGTATGGATCCTGTGAATGAAGCAGACAACGCTGAAGCGAATGCCGGCCCAGCGGAGACCACCCGCCTGACCCACCTCCGCCACGACGGCACGGCGCAAATGGTGGATGTATCCAACAAGGCGCAGTCCACCCGGGAAGCCACGGCCACCGCGACCGTCCGCAGCACTGCCGAGGTCCTTTCCCTCCTCGGCGGCGGCGAGCTTCCCAAGGGCGACGCCCTTGCCGTTGCCCGCATCGCCGGGATCATGGCGGCCAAGAAGACGCCCGACCTGATCCCGCTGTGCCACCCGCTGCCGATCGCCAAGGTCACCATCGACTTTGAGCTCGACGCCGACTCCGTGACGATATTTGCCACGGTCAAGACCCGCGGTGTCACCGGGGTCGAGATGGAGGCACTGACCGCCGCGTCGGTCGCTGCACTGAGCGTGTACGACATGATCAAGGCCGTGGACAAACACGCGGTCCTGACCGACATCAAGGTGCTCGCCAAAAGCGGCGGCAAGAGCGGGGACTGGACCCTATGAACATGCCCGAACCGCACCGCCACGGCGAAGCCACCGGGCGGAAGGCCGGCGTCGTGATCGCCTCCACCCGGGCGGCCGCCGGCATCTATGAGGACCTCACCGGTCCGGTCATCATCGACTGGCTGACCGAACACGGCTTCGAACCCTATCCGGCCATGGTGGTCCCCGACGGCGCGCCCGTGGGAGCCGCAATCCGTGCCCTGCTGAGCCAGCAGCCAGCCGTCATCATCACCAGCGGGGGAACGGGCCTGAGCCCCACCGACGCCACACCTGAGCAGACCCTGCCCCTGCTGGACCGGGAAATCCCGGGCATCATGGAGGGCATCAGGAACGCCGGCATGGCCAAGACGCCGATGGCCATGCTCAGCCGGGGCCACGCGGGCGCGGCAGGGCAGACCTTCATCGTGAACCTGCCCGGATCCCCGAAGGGCGTGATGGATGGGCTGGGCGTGCTGGATCCCATTGTTGGGCACCTCTGCGACCAGCTGGAAGGAAGCCATGGGCACTGACACAGGATTTGAAATCGTGCATGCCGTGCTGAGCGCCGAGCCCATTTCCGTGGAGCAGGCCATAGCGGCGGTCGAGTCGGACACCGCAGGAGCGGTGGTCAGCTTCAGTGGCGTCGTCCGCAACCACGACGGCGGCAGGCAGGTTTCCCGGCTCAGCTACAGCGCCCACCCGACCGCGCACCAGGTGATGGCCGACGTCGTCGCCGGGCTCGTGGCGGAGCACTCAGTCCCGGCGGTCCCTGACCGGGCGTCCGACGCCGGCGACGCCGGCGCCGAAGGCCCCGGGGAGCAGCAGCCGGTGCGGATCTGGGCAGCCCACAGGATCGGGATGCTGGAGATCGGCGACCCCGCCCTGGTCTGTGCCGTCTCCGCGGCCCATCGCGGCCAGGCGTTCGCGGTGTGTGCCGAACTCGTGGACCGGATCAAGGCCCAGGTGCCGATCTGGAAGGAACAGTTCTTCGCCGACGGCACCGTCGAATGGGTCGGCGCCGGCGAGTAGGCACGGGACAGTGTTCCCCTCCGGACCCCGGCGGTGGCTCGCCCTCAGGAGGCAGAGTCAGGAGTCGAGGACCCTGCGCCGGGCCGCGGCCCGGTCGACCCCCAGTTCCTTCAGGAGCGAGGCCGCCGGATCATGTTCGTCGCGGTCCAGCAGCGACAGCAGAAGATTCGCGGTGGTGATCTGTCGCGATTTCTGGGCAATGGCGTACCGCAGCGTGCCTTCGATTACCGACCGGGCCCCTGAGCTGAACGGCGGCTTCTTGCCGCGGCTGGGCATGGTGGCGCGTTGAAATCCCGTCGCGTCTATTCCGATTGACGCGAGTGCCGTGCGGTCCAGCGACGCTGCCGCCGCCCTGGCCTCATCCAGCGTGACGCCAAGGGTGCCGGCCGGACCTGGATCGTGAAGCGCCCCCAGGAGCAGGTGATCCGTGCCCAGCCGCTTGTCGCCGCTGTAGCGGGCCTCTTCCATTGCAAAGCCAACGATCCTGCGGGTGTCGTCGGCGAATCGCTCAAACATGGTTGATCTCACTCTCGGTATTTTGCGTGGACGGACTGCCTCGAGACGCCCAGGGCGTCCCCGATCTGCTCCCAGGTCCAGCCCTGTTCTCGAGCTGCCCTTACCTGCGCTGCCTCGACCTGTTCCGCCAGGCGATGAAGGGCGCCGACCGCCCGCAGGCCGACCGCGGGGTCAAGCGAATGAATATGTGCGGACAGGTCGTCAGGTTCCATGCTTGTCAGGTTAGACTGACAGGCATATTCCGTCAATCCAGCCTGACAGGTTCGGAATGGGGGCGACCGGAGCCGGGGCGGGGAGGGTCTGTAACCCGGGGCCGCCGGTTCAGGAAGGCGACGGCCCCGGCGGTAGGGTTGATGGCATGACCGAACAACTCTCCGTCGCCGTGCTGGGCGCCAGCGGGCGCATGGGCGCCGAAGCCGTGAAAGCCATCGACGCCGCCGCGGACCTGACGCTCGTCGCAGCCCTTGGCCGCAACGATTCCCTGGACACGCTGGTCAGCTCCGGCGCGCAGATCATGGTGGACCTGACCGTCCCCGAAAGCACCGAGGCGAACGTCCGGTTCGCCGTCGAGCACGGCATGCATGCCGTGGTGGGCACCACCGGCTGGGATGCCGGCCGGCTCGCGGGGCTGGAGGAACTCCTCGCCGACCGCCCCGGCGTCGGCGTCCTCATCGCCCCGAACTTCGCCCTCGGCTCGGTCCTTGCCTCCGCCTTCGCCGCCAAGGCGTCCAAGTACTTCGACTCCGTTGAAATCATTGAACTGCACCACCCGGACAAGGTGGATGCCCCCTCCGGGACGGCCGTGCGCACGGCCCAGCTGATCGCGGCCGAGCGGACCGCCGCCGGGGTGCCCTCCAGCCCGGACGCCACCACCACCGAGCTCGCGGGCGCCCGCGGCTGCGACGTCGACGGCGTCCGGGTCCACAGCGTCCGGCTCCGCGGCCTGGTCGCGCACCAGGAAGTCCTGCTGGGCGGTCCGGGGGAGCAGCTGACGTTCCGCCACGACTCCTTCGACCGGGCCTCGTTCATGCCTGGCGTGCTGCTGGGCATCCGAAACGTGACCGCGCACCCCGGTCTCACCATGGGCCTCGACGGCTACCTGGACCTGGGGATCTGAGTCCCGTGTCCGCTGCTCTGACTGCCCTGAAAGCCAACCGCACCAAGATCTGGGTGGGTGCCGTCACCCTGCTGCTCGTGTTCTACCTGGTGGTGTCCCTTCAGCGTTCCGTGCTCCTGATGACCGACCCCAGCCTCGTGGCGAAGGCGATCGGCGTCGCCTACCTGGTGCTGCCGGTCATCGGAGCCTGGGCGCTGATCCGGGAGCTGCTGTTTGGTGCCCGCACCGAGCGGTTGGCGAAGATCCTCGAAGCCGAGGGGGGCCTGCCCGAGGACACTTTGCCGCGCACGCCCGCCGGCCGGATCATCCGCGAAGCAGCGGATCTCGAATTTGAGAAGTACCGTGCCGAAGCGGAAGCCGCCCCCGATGACTGGCGCTCCTGGTTCCGGCTCAGCTGTGCTTACGACGCCGCCGGAGACCGCAAGCGGGCCCGTGCCTCGATGCGCGACGCCGTGCGGATGTTCCGAGCAGAAGCCCAGAACCCGTAGCGGGACCCTGCGATAGCTGGACTCAGCAGTAGCTGGACTCAGCAACAGCGGGACCCAGCAACGGCTAGACCTGGCTGAAGCGGGAAGCTGAGGCGCGGCCGAGGCGACTGGCGCCTGGACCTGCCGGCACCTGGACCTAGCGGAAGCGGGATGTCTGGCGGATGGGGGCCTGCTGGTAGCGGCCAACCTGGTTGGCCGCATGGGTCACCCACTCTAGGGGCCCGCGCCAGGCCAGCGCCGCGAAGACCCCGCCGACCAGCAGCATTCCGAGCGCCTGCGCCCAGTACACGCCATCCACGGTCCATCCGGGCGCCAGCGGCTGATCGTGGAGGGCCGCCATGATGCACAGATGGGCCGTGTATAGGCTCAGAGTCATGGCCCCGATTCCACGGATCGGGAGCAGCAAGTCAAGCTCCACCCATTCGCCCAGCCGGCCCAGCAGGAGGCACGCGCCGATCACGGCGGCGGCCACCCCCGAAGTGTGCAACAGATCCAGCGTGGTTCCCGCGTGCGGTGCGCTGGTTGCCAGCCACCACGCGGAGCCTGACTGTTCGACGCCTGCAAGGTTGACCTGCAGCAGGCTCTCCAGCGGGTAGGCGGGATCGCCGATCTGCGCCTCCAATGCGCGCCTGCCGCCCCAGTCCTCCATCATGACTGTCCCCAGCCACTTGGAACTGACGGCCACCGCGGTCCCGGCGGCCACCAGCAGGAACGGCACGGCTGCTTTGGACAGCGCCAGCCGGCCGATCGCCAGCCCCACCAGGAGATAGGCGATCCACTGCAGGACAGGGTAGTAGCCGGTGAGGAAGAGGTCGCCCAGCAGTCGCGCCGGTGTGGCCAGGTCCTCCCAGCCGGGGTTGTGCCCCAGCCGCAGCGGGGGGTCGGCGGACAGCAGCCAGGGCCGCAGCAGATAGGCCAAGGCGGGGGCTGCCAGAATCCAGCCGGCGGCGAATGCGAGCAGGCGTTTCAGGCCGAGCCCGACAAAGGGCAGCACGCACAGGAACAGGACGGCGTAGTGGACCAAAATAATGGCGATGTTGACTTCCAGCCCGCCCAGGGAGAGCCCGACGGCGCCGATCACCAGCGCCCTGAGGGCGATGCCGCGGCGTGCCGCCCGCAGCTCAGTGCCCTCCAGCGGTTGCTGCTTCCCCGTCGATAAGGCGAGACCCACACCGGCCAGCACCGCGAACAGGGCGGCTGCCCGCCCGGAAAACGCAAGCCCGATCCAGGTGGGCGTCAGGTGCGGATCCGACTCAAACGTGGCCAACACGTGGGTGGCCATCATGGCCAGCAGCGCGAGCCCGCGGGCGGCGTCAATGCCGACCAGCCGGGCGCCGGAGGACGTGCCCCTGACGGTCCGGGAAGCAGTCGGTGTTCCGCGCGTGGCCATCTTCTGATCGTCTCATGTTCGGCCTGGCCGCAGCTTCAATTCCTCCCCGGGAAAACCTTGTATTCGAATATATGTTCGAATACAGTGGGCGCATGAACAACGCCTCCGAGCCCATATTCCTGACTCCAAAGTCTTCAGGCCGACAGTCTTCAGGCCGAGAGTCTTCGGCCCGACGGTCTTCGGGCCGGGAGTTTTCAGGCGGAACGTCTTCGGGACGGGAATCGCCGGGCCGGGAGTCAAAGTCAACAGGCAAAGCATCCCCAGGTCAGGCCGTGACGGGCCGGGAACTGACGGGCGGGGAAAGTCCGGATCGGCAATTCGGCGGCCCGGAACGGACCGGCGCCCCACCTGGGGGACCTTCCCGCGGCGGCGAAGCCGTATCTGGAGTCCTGAAGGCCATGAGTCCGGGCGTGGTGGACTTTCTCTTCCGCCGGTTGGTCGCCGGAGAGCCGGCAGAGGATGTCCAGTGGGGAAGTGAAGGAACGGCCCTGGACATGCAGCCGCCGGGAGCGGAACTGGCGCGGCGGCTGGCCGAAACAGACCTCGATGCCCTCACGCCAACGGAGTTGTTCCATTACGTGCGGGCGGCCCAGCGCCTTGCAGCGTGGGCGGAGGTCCTGCGGGAAACCGCCGTCGAGCGCTACTGCTCGGCTCCTGCGGCACCCTCCGGCGGGGCTGCCGCTTCGACCTGAGGTGGTGTGAGCCGGAGCCGGCCTGAACAGCCGGCCTGTGCAGTCGGCTAGTCGCCTGTGTGACCTCGGGCGCAGTTTCTGATCATCGAAAGAGGAGGTGCCTAGGATGGCAGGGTGACCATTAGCTCAATCACTGATCTGACGCTTTCCGCCGTCCAGTACGCGGCCCTGGATGGCGGCGTTGCCGCCAACGTACCCGAACACATCCGGCTGATCGAGGACGCGGACTCGCACGGGGCCCGGCTGGTCATCTTTCCGGAACTCTCCCTGACCGGGTACCGGCTGGACCTACTGGAGGGCCCGCAGGAGTGGGTGAACGCGGCTGACCCGCGGCTGGACGGCATCCGGGAAATCTGCCGGCACACCGGAATTACCGCCGTGGTCGGAGCCGCGTTCAAGGAGGAGGACGGCACGCCGCGGCTGGCCTCCCTCGCCGTCCATCCCTCGGGCGTCATCGATGCCAGCTTCAAGACGCACCTCCACGGTGCGGAACGGGATCTCTTCGTTGCCGCCAGCCATCCCGCGGTCCTGGAGATTGACGGCTGGAAGGTCGCCCTGGCAATCTGCTTCGACGCCGCCCGCCCCGGCCACGCGGAATGGGCCGCCGCTGCCGGTGCGGACGTTTACGCCGTCTCGGCTCTCTACACGGCCGGCGAGGACCACCGGCTGGGACTGCATCTCGGCGCCCGGGCCATGGACAACCGGATGTTTTCGGTCCTGGCCAACCTCGCGGGGCTCACGCCGCTCGGAGCCTCCTGCGGGCTGAGCGGGTTCTGGGGTCCGGACGGGCTTTCGTTCCGGCAGGCCCACGGCACCGGCACCGAGGTCTTGACGGCAACCCTCCAACACAGTGTCCTGACGCGGTTTCGGCGGCCCTGAGCCGGGACAATCGGCGGAAACGTGACGCGGGGGCGGGCGAGTTTGACGTTCGTCACACCGCCGCCATTGTCCTAACATGCCGCGGACAAGGTAACGTTTTTCATATGGCTGACTCTGATATTCGCTCTTACACGTTCGGGACCCTCGTGACTGCCATGGTCACTCCTTTCACTTCGGACGGTGAGGTCGACTACAAGCAGTCAGCGGAGCTGGCGAGCAAGCTCGTCGACGACGGCAATGATGCCCTCGTTATCTCCGGCACCACGGGCGAGACCTCGACGCTCGAGGACGACGAAAAAGAGAAGCTCTTCCGCGTCATTGTCGAGGCCGTCGGCGACCGAGCCAAGGTCATTGCCGGAACCGGCACCAACCACACGTCCCACTCGATTGAGATGGCCAAGCGCGCCGCCAAGGCGGGAGCCCACGGCCAGCTGATCGTCACGCCGTATTACAACAAGCCGAGCCAGGCCGGCATCCAGGCGCACGTCGAGGCCGTGACTGACGCAGCGGACCTTCCCGTCATGGTCTACGACATTCCTGGCCGCGCCGGCGTGGCCATCGAGCCGGAGACCATGATCCGGCTCGCCGACCACCCTAAGATCGTTGCCCTGAAGGATGCGAAGGCCGATTTCGCCGCCGTCACACGGGTTCTGGCGAACACCGATCTTGATGTCTACTCCGGCGATGACGGCCTCACGCTACCGTGGATGGCCGCCGGCGCCGTCGGGCTGGTCAGCGTCTCCGCGCATGTCGCGTCGCGGCAGTTCCGCGCGCTGATCGATGCTGCCCTTGCAGGCGATTTTGCTACCGCCCGCACCATACATTTCGAACTGGACCCCGTGGTCCGCGCAGTGATGACCCACATTCAGGGTGCTGTCGCTGCCAAGCAGGTTCTTAAGTGGCAGGGAGTCCTGCCCAACTCGGTTGTCCGTTTGCCCCTCGTGGAGCCGGGCGAGGCCGAGATCGCAATCATCCGCGAGGATTTGGCGGAAGCGGGGATGGTCTTTTCCTGATCCGGAGCCACTCCTGATCGTTAAGAACCAGCCCGGCATCTGCCTGGAAAGTAGTGCACTATGACCCAAACCGCCCTTCCCGGCCTTGTCACGCCACCGCGTCTCCCGAAGAACACCCTGCGGATCGTGCCGCTCGGCGGACTCGGGGAAATCGGTCGCAACATGACCGTCTTCGAGATCGATGGCAAGCTCCTCATCGTTGACTGCGGGGTGCTCTTCCCCGAGGAGACCCAGCCCGGTGTCGACCTGATCCTGCCCGATTTCTCCTACATCGAGAACCGCCTCCAGGACATCGTCGCCGTCGTCCTGACCCACGGTCACGAAGACCACATTGGCGCCGTCCCCTACCTCCTGCGCCTGCGCGCCGACATCCCCATCGTGGGTTCGCAGCTCACGTTGGCCCTCATCGAGGCCAAGCTGCAGGAACACCGGATCAAGCCCAACACGAAGATTGTCGTCGAGGGTCAGGTCGAGAAGTACGGCCCCTTCGAATGCGAGTTCGTCGCCGTCAACCACTCCATCCCGGACGCCCTGGCCGTGTTCCTCCGCACCTCGGGCGGCACCGTGCTGCACACCGGTGACTTCAAGATGGACCAGTTGCCGCTCGATGGCCGCATCACCGACCTCCGCCACTTCGCCAAGCTGGGCGAAGAGGGCGTGGACCTGTTCATGTCGGACTCGACCAATGCAGACGTCCCGGGCTTCACCACCGCCGAGAAGGAAATCGGCCCCACCCTGGACCGTTTGTTTGGGCAGGCCTCCAAGCGCATCATTGTCGCTTCCTTCTCCTCGCACGTGCACCGCGTCCAGCAGGTCCTCGATGCTGCCGCCAACCACAACCGCAAGGTCGCCTTTGTGGGCCGCTCGATGGTCCGGAACATGGCCATCGCCGCGAAGCTTGGCTACCTGGAGGTGCCGGCCGGGATCCTGGTCGACATCAAGAACATCGACAACCTCCCGGACAACCGCGTGGTGCTGATGTCCACCGGTTCCCAGGGCGAGCCCATGGCGGCCCTGTCCCGCATGGCCAACGGCGACCACCGCGTCGTTGTCGGCGAGGGCGACACCGTCATTCTCGCCTCGAGCCTTATCCCGGGCAACGAAAACGCCGTCTTCCGCATCATCAACGGCCTGCTGAAGCTCGGTGCCGACGTCATCCACAAGGGCAACGCCAAGGTGCACGTCTCCGGCCACGCCGCCGCCGGTGAACTGCTCTACTGCTACAACATCCTTGAGCCGCTCAACGCCATGCCGGTGCACGGCGAGACCCGCCACCTCATTGCCAACGGCAAGATCGCCCTCGAATCCGGCGTACCGGAGGAAAGCATCCTGCTCGCGGACAACGGCACCGTGATCGACCTGCGTGACCACCAGGCAGACATCGTCGGCCAGGTCGAGGTCGGTTTCGTCTACGTTGACGGCTCCAGCGTGGGCGAAGTCACCGAAGCCGACCTCAAGGACCGCCAGACCCTCGGCGACGAAGGCTTCATCTCGATCATCACCGTCATCCACCGCGCCACCGGCAAGGTGGTGTCCGGTCCGGAGATCCACGCCCGCGGCGTGGCGGAAGACGATTCCGTCTTTGACGAAATCATCCCCAAGATCAACGAGGCCCTCGAGGAAGCCGTGCAGAACCGCACGGACCACACGACGCACCAGCTCCAGCAGGTCGTCCGGCGCGTCGTGGGCACGTGGGTCAACCGCAAGCTGCGCCGCAAGCCCATGATCATCCCGGTGGTCCTTGAGGCGTAAGCCTCAGGTGGTTCGCCGGGCGTAAGCCTCAGGTGGTTCACCGGGCGTAAGCCTCAGGTGGTTCACCGGGCGTAGTACTTTCTGCGTACCGGGCACATGCCTGGAGAACGGCCTTCCCGGCCAGCCGCAGCCTAAGGGCTGAGGCAGACGGGGGAGGCCGTTTCCCGTTGCGGCGGCCGGCAACATGATCCCGGCCGCCCCGGAAATTCGGGGTTTTCTGGCTGGCATCCGGTACCGTGGCGGGTATGGCGACTCGTACTTCTTCCGCGCCTAGAGGAAACTCAAGCGGCAAATCAGGCAGTTCTCCCGGCCGGGGGTCCAGTCCCGCCGCATCCAAATCCGCCCGGCCGCGGACCACGGCAGGTAGGACAACAGCCACGGCGCGGACGCGGCAGTTGCCTGCGGTGGAGGCGCGCCAGCCGTGGGTCGTGCGCGTGCTGGCCGGCGCCTGGCTGGGTGTCGCCCACGTGATCGGCGCGGGCATCCGGCGGGTCGGCCACGACGTCAGCGACCTCGCACCAGAGGACCGCCGCGACGGCGCCGCCCTGTTCAACCTGGCCCTGGCCATCTTTGTCGCCACTTTCGCGTGGTGGGGGTTCCAAGGCTGGCTCCCCGATCTCATCTTCGCGATCGTCAACGGCACGTTCGGCTGGATGGCCCTGCTCCTGCCCCTGATGCTGTTCGTGTGCGCGTTCCGCCTGTTCCGCCAGCCCGACGACGGCCGCGGGAACAACAGGATCGGCATCGGCTTCCTCATCATGACCTTCGCCGGGACCGGCCTGGCCCACATCATCGGCGGACAGCCGACGGTCGCGGACGGTTTCGACGGCCTGCGCAGGGCCGGCGGCATGCTCGGCTACCTCGCCGCCGCCCCGCTTGCGGCCCTGCACCCCGCCGTCCCCGTGGTGGTCTACGGCCTGCTGGCCTTCACCTCGCTGCTGATCGTCACCGCGACTCCTTTCGGCGCCATCCCGGGCCGGCTGCGGGACGCGTACGAGCACCTGATGGGCATCGACCTGCAGGACGACGACGCCGACGACCGGCACGACCGCAGTTACCTGTACGAGAACGACGCCCCGGCCGCGCCCAAGAAGAGGCGCAAGCGCCTCTTCGGCAAGGACCAGGACGACGAGTCCGGCCTGGAGGGCTATGTCGGCGATGAAGCGTTCGAGCGTGCCCTCATCGCCGATGAGGAAGCGGGCGACGCGCCCCGCGCCAAGGGTGCGAAGGGGGCCAAAACGCCGTCGGGCGCCGCGGCCGATGTCGCTCCCGGCGTCCGCCGCCCCACCCAGGCCGAGATCGCCGTCGAAAAGATCAAGGCCGCCCAGGGCCTGGGCGCAGCAGCATCAGCGGCCGGTGCCGCGGGGTCCAGTGGCGAGGGCGCCACCGAGGCCATTCCGCTGGTTACTCCCGGAATGGTGGCCGCCGGATCACTCAATGCCGCCGCCGTGGCCGCGGCCGTTCCGGCGAACCCGGTCGCGCCGGCACCCCTGCCCACCCCGATTCCGCAGCGCACCGAACAGCTGTCCCTGGCGGGCGACGTCACCTACACGCTGCCGGCGTCGGACGTGCTGACGCCCGGGTCCATCCCGAAGGAACGGACCGAGGCCAACGACGCGATTGTCGCCTCGCTGACCGAGACCCTCAACCAGTTCAACGTGGAAGCGCAGGTAACCGGCTTCAGCCGCGGTCCCACCGTGACCCGTTATGAAATCGAGCTGTCCCCGGGCACCAAGGTGGAACGCGTCACCGCCCTGTCCAAGAACATCTCCTACGCCGTCGCCAGTTCCGATGTGCGCATCCTCAGCCCCATCCCGGGCAAGTCCGCCATCGGCATCGAGATTCCCAACACGGACCGCGAGACCGTATCCCTGGGCGACGTGCTGCGAAGCCAGAACGCCCGCCGCACCGACCACCCCATGGTCATGGGGGTCGGCAAGGACGTCGAGGGCGGCTACGTCGTGGCCAACCTCGCCAAGATGCCGCACTTGCTGGTGGCCGGTGCCACCGGCGCGGGCAAGTCCTCGTTCGTGAACTCGATGATCACCTCGATCCTGATGCGGGCCACCCCGGACGAGGTCCGCATGGTCATGGTGGACCCCAAGCGTGTGGAACTCACGGCGTACGAAGGGGTCCCGCACCTCATCACGCCGATCATCACCAACCCGAAGAAGGCAGCCGAGGCCCTGCAATGGGTGGTCCGAGAAATGGACGCCCGCTATGACGACCTCGCCAATTACGGCTTCAAGCACATCGATGACTTCAACAAGGCCGTCCGGGCCGGCAAGGTCCACCCGCCGGTCGACTCCAAGCGCGTCATCAAGCCCTACCCGTACCTGCTGGTGATCGTGGACGAACTCGCCGACCTCATGATGGTCGCCCCGCGCGACGTCGAAGACTCGATTGTCCGCATCACCCAGTTGGCCCGCGCGGCCGGCATCCACCTGGTCCTCGCCACCCAGCGCCCGTCGGTGGACGTCGTGACCGGCCTGATCAAAGCGAACGTTCCCTCCCGCATGGCCTTCGCCACGTCGTCCGTCACCGACTCCCGCGTGGTCCTGGACCAGCCGGGCGCCGAAAAACTCATCGGCCAGGGCGACGCCCTGTTCCTGCCGATGGGTGCATCCAAGGCGATGCGCGTCCAGGGCGCCTGGGTCACCGAGTCCGAGATCCACAAGGTGGTCGAACACGTCAAGGGCCAGCTCAAGGCCGTCTACCGTGACGACGTCGCGCCGGAGGCGCAGAAGAAGCAGATCGACGACGACATCGGGGACGACCTCGAGGTGCTGCTGCAGGCCACGGAGCTCGTGGTCACCACCCAGTTCGGCTCGACGTCGATGCTGCAGCGCAAGCTTCGTGTCGGCTTCGCCAAGGCCGGCCGCCTCATGGACCTCCTCGAGTCCAGGGGAGTGGTGGGCCCCTCCGAGGGTTCCAAGGCGCGCGACGTGCTGGTCAAACCGGACGACCTCGCCGCCGTGCTGGCCGCGATGAAGGGGCTCGACGCGCCCGCCGCCGCCGACTCCCAGACGGCGGCCCTGAGCGATAACGCCAACGCGAACATCGCCCAGGGCGGTTACGCGGAGGACCTCGTGGCGGCCGACCTGGAGAACCGCACCCAGGCGATCGAGTACCACGACGGCGCCGACGGCGGCTCCGACGAGGACGGCTCAGAGGACGCCTGGTCGCTCACCGGACGCTAGCGAGGGAAGCGGGTAGCCTAAGAAGGTGAATAGCGCCAAAGCCAATGCCGGGTCCGCCTCGCAGATCTGGAACCTGCCGAATATCCTGACGATGCTGCGGATAGTGCTGGTGCCATTCTTCGTCTGGTTCCTCATCCTCGACGCGCCGGGGCTGCACGCCCAGAACGGCCCCTGGCGCTGGGCGGCCGCCGTCGTCTTCGCGGTCGCCATCTACACAGACAAGCTCGACGGCGACATCGCCCGGTCCCGCGGCCTCGTCACCGACTTCGGCAAGATTGCCGACCCGATTGCTGACAAGCTCCTGATCGGCTCCGCGCTGGTCATGCTCTCCCTGCTCGGCGAACTGCCGTGGTGGGTCACCATCCTGATCCTGGTCCGCGAGTGGGGCATCACCGCCCTTCGCTTCTTCGTGATCCGCTACGGCGTCATTCCGGCCTCGCGCGGCGGCAAGCTCAAGACCGTAGTGCAGACGGTGGCCATCTTCCTCTACGTCCTCCCGCTGGCATCACTTGCTCCGTGGCTGGGCGTTGTGGCGTTCATTGTGATGATGGCTGCCGTGGCCATCACACTGTGGACCGGCGGCGAATACGTCATCGAGGCCCTCAAGCTGCGGGCTGCCGGCATCAGGGCAGCGAAAGAACGGATAGGGGAGAACAAGCCATGAACCATCCGAATCCCAATCTGCACCCCAATCTCCACCCCAATCTGCACCGCCTGGCGGAGCAGGCCGTGACCGGCGCCATCGGCCGCGGAATGACGGCCGCCACCGCGGAATCCCTCACCGCCGGGATGATCTCCGCCGTGCTGGCCGACACCGCCGGCGCCTCCGGGATGCTGCAGGGCGGCGTGGTGTCCTACGCCAACTCGGTCAAGTCCGATGTCCTGGGCGTCCCTGCCGAGCTGCTCGACGCCGTCGGTTCCGTGGACGGCCAAGTCGCCGCGGCCATGGCCGACGGTGCGCGCCGGATCTGCCGGGCCGACATCGGCGTGTCCACCACGGGCGTCGCCGGGCCCGAATCGCACGACGGCAAAGCCGTCGGCACGGTCTTTATCGGCATCGCCACGGCGGGAGGCTCGACGTCGTACCCTTACTCATTCGAGGGGAGCCGCGCCGAGATCCGCGCCCTCGCATGCGGTGCGGCGCTGGAACGCCTGCTTGAAGCCCTATCTTCCGAAGGCTACCCGGCGTAAAGTTGCCGGGAACAAAAGTTGATTCCGAATAGTTGTTACATTGTGTCGCTTCCAAATAAGGGAGGCGCCTAGGATGAAATCATCAGCAGAGTCCGCCCCCACCGGCGGACTCGACAGTACGAGGAGCAAGGCGATACAGATGGTAAAGCAGCCCGTATCCGTAAACGGCGTTGTCCGCTGGAAGGATGTGGGCCTCGCCGATCAGGCAAAGAGCGAACAGAAGGAGCGCAAGATGGTTGTACTTCGTCACGAAATCGGTGATGTCCTGCGCGATGTCCGCCAGCGCCAAGGCCGAACGCTCCGCGAAGTCTCGCACAGTGCCCGTGTTTCCCTGGGCTACCTGAGTGAAGTGGAACGCGGCCAGAAGGAAGCATCCTCGGAGTTGCTGTCCTCGATCTGCTCGGCCCTCGATGTTCCGCTTTCGAGCATGCTCCGCGAAGTCAGCGACCGCGTTGCGGTCGCCGAAGGTGTCGCCGTTCCGGACACCGTCCCGCAGGAGTTCGCGCAGCGCTATGGCCGCGACCTCGACCGAGAGCTCAACGCCGACCTTAACGACGAGCTGGCGAAGGGCCTCCTCTCCGGAGCACGCTAGCCGCCACCCACCTAAGACCTAAGAAAGGACCCCCGGCCCAGGCTGGGGGTCCTTGGCGTCTCCCGGGCGTGATGCCGCGTTCCGGGGGCGGGTAGGTCAGGCGGGCTCGTCCCGGGGGAAGCCGTCGCGTTCGTAGGTGGCATTGAGCTTCGCCATGTACATGGCAAGAGCCTGCAGCTCCTCGGCGGGCCATTCCGCAAGGCGTTCCCGGAAGACCTCGCGCCTGGCGTCCTGGACCTGGTGCATCCGCTCCTCGCCTTCGGGGGTCAGGCGGATGGCCTGCGCCCGCCCGTCCAGCGGGTCTGCCTCCTTCGATACCAGGCCGAGGCCCTCGAGGAATGCGATCTGCCGGCTCACCGAAGGCTTGCCGACGCCGATGCACGAGGCGAGCTCGGTCAGCCTGATGGGGCCCTGCTTGCGGATTACGCTGAGCAGCCCGTAGGCGGCCGGCTCCATGTCCGGGTGGACCTGGCGCGAGAGCTGATGGGAAATCGACCGGCCCCGGCGCCAGAGCAGGCTAAGCTGGTCCTCGACGGCGTCCAGGGCGGCGTCTGTGCCGGCATTTCCGGGATGCGAATCTCCCGCGGCCTCAGTTGGGTTGCTCATGGCAACCATTCTAGAGTCCCGCGCCGTGAGAGACTTTACTGGTGCGAATCAGTGACTTTTGGCGGCTAATGGACGACGAGTTCGGCGCGGGCTACTCCCGCGTCCTGAGCAGCTCGCTGGTCCTGGCCGGGGTCGGCGGCCGCACGGCGGACCAGGCGCTCAGCGCCGGCATCCCGCCCCGCCAGGTTTGGCTTGCCGTGTGCGATGTCCAGGATGTCCCGCAGGAACGCCGCCTCGGCCGGGACGTCAAGCCCCGCGACAACGCAGGACCCCGCTGACGCCCCGAGACGCCGCCGGCATGGGCTAACGCCTGACACGCCGCACACTTGTTCGAATATCTGTTCGGATGGGGATATGCTTTTTTCAGAGCGTTTTCACTCACGTGTTTTCCACATACGCGGTTCTCCCGGCAACTTTGTCGGAGGGGGCCAGTAGCGTCAGTGATGACAGACGAAGGGCCTCCAAGGCCACTCCACAGCGAGAAAGTATTAGAGGTGTGAATCATGGCCGCAGCCCCGGATCGCCAGAAGGCGCTCGACGCAGCGCTTGCCCAGATTGACAAGCAGTTCGGTAAAGGCTCGGTCATGCGCCTCGGCGACGAAGTCCGTGCGCCTATCGAGGTCATTCCGACCGGCTCCATCGCGTTGGACGTCGCCCTGGGAATTGGCGGCCTGCCCCGCGGCCGTGTCGTGGAAATCTATGGTCCGGAATCATCCGGTAAGACCACGGTCGCGCTCCACGCGGTTGCCAACGCCCAGCGCCTGGGCGGCATCGCCGCCTTCATCGACGCCGAACACGCCCTCGATCCGGAATATGCCGCGAAACTGGGCGTCGACACCGACGCGCTCCTGGTCTCCCAGCCGGACACCGGCGAGCAGGCACTGGAAATCATGGACATGCTCATCGGTTCGGGCTCCCTTGACGTGATCGTCATCGACTCCGTCGCGGCCCTGGTTCCGCGCGCGGAAATCGAAGGCGACATGGGCGATAGCCACGTGGGCCTGCAGGCCCGCCTGATGAGCCAGGCCCTCCGTAAGATCACCGGCCGCCTGAGCCAGACCAAGACCACGGCCATTTTCATCAACCAGCTGCGCGAAAAGATTGGCGTCTTCTTCGGCTCCCCGGAAACCACCACCGGTGGTAAGGCGCTGAAGTTCTACGCCTCCATCCGCATCGACGTCCGCCGCATCCAGACCCTGAAAGAGGGCGCGGACTCTGTCGGCAACCGCACCAAGGCCAAGATCGTCAAGAACAAGATGGCACCGCCCTTCAAGATCGCCGAATTCGACATCATCTACGGCCAGGGCATTTCCCGTGAGGGCGGCATCATCGACATGGGTGTCGAGCACGGACTGATCAAGAAGTCGGGCTCCTGGTTCACCTACGACGGCGACCAGCTGGGCCAGGGCATGGAGAACTCCCGCCGCTTCCTCCGCGACAACCCGGAGCTGGCGGCCGAACTTGAGCGCCTGATCAAGGAAAAGCTCGGCGTGGGCGTGAAGACCCCCGCCGAGACCGAAGAATCACCGAAGCTGAAGGCCGTTGACGGCTTCTAACGCAGGAGCGAGCCGTGGGTCAGGGTTTCGTCAGAGGAACCCTGACCCGGACGGCGCTGCCGACCCGCATGCCGGTTCCCCCGGGCACAGTTCCCGCGGGTCCCGCGGGTCCCGTGGTTCCCGCGGCTCAAGGGCGGCACCGTCTCCGGAACTGGATCCTGACGCCGACCCCGCGGCGGTGGCACGGTCCATCGTGCTGCGGCAGCTGACGAATTCGCCCAAGAGCCGTCTGCAGCTCTCGCGCAAGCTGGCCGAGCGCAACATTCCAGAGGACGTCGCCGAGGCCGTGCTGGACCGCTTCGAGGAAGTGCGCCTGGTTGACGACGCAGAGTTTGCCGACATGTGGGTCCGCAGCCGGTCCCAAACGCGCAAGCTCGCCAAGGGGGCCCTGCGGCGCGAACTTGCGGACAAGGGCATCGACGCCGAGACCGCTGCCGGCGCGCTGGATCAACTCAGTGACGCCGACGAGGAGGCCGCGGCCCGTGAACTCGTGGAGCGCAAGCTGCGGGGCTTCGCCGGCGCCGAGGACCGTGCGGAGCGCGATAAGATCACCCGCCGCCTCGCCTCCATGCTGGCCCGCAAGGGATACCAGCCCTCGCTCGCCTTCCGGATAGTCGGAGAGGTTCTCGATTCCGTCGCCGGCCGCGGCGACGCCTGGGACTGAAGCCTGGGACTAGGGCCGCCGATCAGGAGTCAGCCAGGAGTCAGCGCATGCCGGCTCCGACCCGTTACCCTTAACAGGTGAGTTTTACCATTCCCTCCCCAGCAGCCGGCACGCCCTCTCCAGCAGCGCTTGCAACATCCAGCGCCGACACAGCTGCAACCGAGGACCATTCCGGGCCCGCCCAGCCCCGCACCTACCAGGTGCGCACCTTCGGCTGCCAAATGAACGTGCACGATTCCGAACGGATGGCCGGCATGCTGGAGGCCGCAGGCTACGTTCCGTCCGCCGGTGAGCTGGCCGACGTCGTGGTCTTCAACACCTGCGCCGTCCGGGAGAACGCAGACAACAAGCTGTACGGCAACCTCGGCATCCTCGCCCCGGTCAAGGCAGCCAACCCCGGGATGCAGATCGCCGTCGGCGGATGCCTCGCGCAGAAAGACCGGGAGACCATCCTCAAGAAGGCCCCGTGGGTGGACGCCGTGTTCGGCACCCACAACGTCGGTGCGTTGCCGGCGCTGCTGGACCGGGCCCGCCACAACCACGAGGCCCAGCTGGAGATCCTCGAGTCGCTGGACGTCTTTCCGTCGACCCTCCCCACCAAGCGGGACTCCGTCTATTCGGGCTGGGTGTCCATCTCCGTAGGCTGCAACAACACCTGCACGTTCTGCATCGTCCCTGCACTGCGGGGCAAGGAAAAGGACCGCCGCCCGGGGGAGATCCTGGCCGAAATCCAGGCACTCGTGGATGACGGCGCCATCGAGGTGACCCTGCTGGGCCAGAACGTGAATTCCTATGGCGTCGAGTTCGGTGACCGCCAGGCATTCTCCAAGCTCCTGCGCGCGTGCGGGGAAATCCAAGGCCTGGAGCGCGTCCGCTTCACCAGCCCGCATCCCGCAGCCTTTACCGATGACGTCATCGACGCCATGGCAGAGACCCACAACGTCATGCCGCAGCTGCACATGCCCCTGCAGTCCGGCTCGGACAAGGTCCTCAAGGACATGAAGCGGTCCTACCGCTCCACCAAGTTCCTCGGCATCCTGGACAAGGTCCGCGAGAAGATCCCGCACGCCGCGATCTCCACGGACATCATCGTCGGGTTCCCCGGCGAGACCGAAGAGGACTTCCAGGCCACGCTCGACGTCGTGGAGAAGTCCCGGTTCGCCACAGCCTTCACCTTCCAGTACTCCAAGCGACCCGGAACCCCTGCCGCGGACCTGCCTGACCAGCTGCCCAAGGCCGTGGTTCAGGAACGCTTTGAGCGCCTCACGGCCCTGCAGGACCGGATTGCGGCAGAGGAAAACGCCCGCCAGCTCGGCCGCCGGGTCGAGGTCATGGTGACAGCACAGTCTGGTCGCAAAGCCGAGGAAACCCACCGCCTTTCCGGCCGTTCCCAGGACCAGCGGTTGGTGCACTTCTCGGTGCCCGCCGGCGCCGAAGCACCCAGGCCCGGCGACCTGGTGACCGTCACCATCACTGAAGCGGCGGCGTTCCACCTCATTTCCGACCCGGCCTCGGCAGAGGACTACAGCCTCCGCCGGTCCCGTGCCGGTGATGCCTGGGACCGTTCCCAGGCCGATTCCTGCGGCGCCCCGGCCCCGTCCAGCGCCTCGGGCAGGTCCGGCGTATCGCTGGGCATGCCCAGCCTCCCGGTCCGCGGCCGTTAGCGCCGTGCCGGGCCCGCAGGCCGCCGCCGAAACTGCCGCCCAAGCCGCCGCTCAGGCCGCGCCGCCGGTGATCGCCGTCGTCGGGCCTACGGGGTCCGGCAAGTCAGACCTGGCCGTGTCGCTCGCCCTCGAGCTCGACGGGGAAGTCATCAACGCCGATTCCATGCAGTTCTACCGCGGCATGGACATCGGCACCGCCAAGATCACCGACGCCGAACGCCGGGGCGTGCCGCATCACCTCCTGGACATTCTGGACGTCACTGAGGAAGCGAGCGTCTCGGACTTCCAGCAGCAGGCGCGTGCCCTGATCGCGGACATCCACGGCCGCGGGAAACGGGCCATCCTGGCCGGCGGATCGGGGCTCTACGTCCGGGCCGCCCTCGATGTCCTGGAATTCCCCGGCACGGATCCGGACATCCGCCACCGGCTCGAGACGGAGCTGGCGACCGCGGGACCCGCACCGCTGCGGGAGCGGCTGGAAGCGGTGGATCCCGTGTCGGCGGGCCGGCTCGGCGACGCGAGGCGGGTCATCCGTGCCCTGGAGGTCTTCGAGCTCACCGGGCGCCCGTTCAGCTCCTTCATGCCCGCCCGGGAGTATTTTCAGCCCGCCGTCCAGATCGGACTTGACGTGGACCGGGAACTGCTCCGGGAACGGCTCGCGCACCGCGTCCACGCCATGGTGGACCGGGGGCTGCTGGAAGAAGTGCGCCGCCTGGACGCCGCGGGTCTCCGCAGCGGCAGGACCGCGCCCCGGGCCCTCGGCTATGCCCAGTTCCTCCGGGTGCTCGACGGTGCCTCCACCGTGGAGCAGGCCGCGGACGAAACCATCATCGCCACCCGGCAGTTCGCGCGCCGCCAGTTGACCTGGTTCCGCGCCGATCCCCGGGTGACGTGGCTGGGCTGGCAGGATGCCGACCTGGCGGCACGGGCCGCTGCTCTGTGTTGATGGGTGCTGTGGTGACCGGTGCTGTGTTGAAGGGCGCTGTGGTGACCGGCACTGTGTTGAAGGGCGCTGGTTCTGCCGCCGGCGTTTGAACGACGCCGTGGTGGACTCAGCGGGAAGGACGCCACCTGTTTCGCCTCCCGCGTAGCGTCCCGGTCACGGTACCGGAGCTGGGAGGGCGGAACGGTAACCTTGGAGCATGGACGAATCCCAAGCCGTAGCCGCTGACCGTACTGCCGGCGACACCGCAGCCCTGAGCGGTCTGAAGTTTTCCAAAGGCCACGGAACGGGCAACGATTTTGTCCTGATCGCCGACCCCAACGGCGCACTGTCGCTTGGTGCCGAGCACGTCGCGGCACTCTGCGACAGGCACCGCGGCATCGGCGGGGACGGCCTGATCCGTGCCGTCCCTTCCCGGTTCCTGGCTGAGGGACAGGAATTGCTGACCGCGCACCCGGACGCCGAGTGGTTCATGGACTACCGCAACGGCGACGGCTCGCTCTCTGAGATGTGCGGCAACGGCGTCCGCGTCTTCGTGCATTTCCTCATCGCCGAGGGCCTGGTGGACCTTCCCGCCGGCGAGTCCCTCGTCATTGGAACCCGGGGCGGTGCCAAGACGATCGTCCGCACAGCCGCGGGCTACGCAGTGGACATGGGCCCCTGGGAGTTTATTTTCCCCGGCGAGGCGACCGCACGGGCCATGGACTCGCTGGTCAGTGCCGACGGGCTCGAAGTCGCACGGCCAGCCCTTTCGGTCAGCATGGGCAACCCGCACACCGTGGTGGCCCTGGCCGAAACCGCCGAACTCGAGGCCACCCAGCTGTTCACCGCCCCCCGCGTGGATCCGACGCCGCCGCACGGCACCAACGTCGAATTCGTCGTGCCGTCCGAACCACTGGTCCATGAGGGCACCGGCACCATCACCATGCGGGTCCACGAGCGCGGAGTGGGGGAGACCCAGTCCTGCGGCACCGGCGCCTGCGCCGCCGCCGTCGCTATCCGGCACTGGGCAGGCCAGGGCGCACCGGACGTGTGGAACGTCCACGTTCCCGGCGGCGTCGTCGGGGTGAAATTCTTCGTGGGTCCGGAAGGGCACGAACACGTCGAACTCAGCGGCCCGGCCGTGATCGTGGCTAGTGGGACGCTTTCCTGACCCGCAGGATCCGGAACGACTTCGACGTGCTCTCCCGTGTCACGCTGAAGCTGGAGTCCAGCTCGGCCGCCAGCCAGCGCTGCAGCGAGTCGGAGCCGAGGTTCTTCTGGACCACCAGCCAGGCCGATCCTCCCGGCGCCAGCCTGGGAATCCACAGCCGCAGGAGGGCATGAAGCTCATCCTTGCCGATCCGGATAGGCGGGTTGGACCAGATGGTGGCGAAGCGCAGCTCAGGATCGACGGCGTCCGGCGTGCTGGCGCTGACGTTGCCCAACCCCAACAGTCCGGCGTTTTCATTGGTCAGGGTCACGCAGCGTTCGTTCACGTCCACCGCGTAGACATGCGCATGCGGTGCACGCAGGGCCATGGTGAGCGCGATAGGTCCCCAGCCACAGCCGATATCCAGCAGGTTTCCCTGCGGCGCCGGCGCAGGGACGTCGGCGAGCAGCACGGCCGTCCCCTTGTCGATCCCGTCCGGGCTGAAGATCCCTGAGGAGGTCTGCAGCCGGCGCGTTTCACCGGCAAGCTCCACGGTGAGCGGCTTGCGGGTGAAAGGCCCGGCCGGCTGGGCGCTGAAATAGTGTGCAGACTCCATAATGGGCCAGATTAGTTGGCGCCGCGCCTGAATGGGAAACCGAAGGTGCGCGAGGGCGTCTGCTAGGCTTTAAACATGATCCTGATCTCCAAGTAGCCGGCACGGGTCCTGGCCCGTCTCCGGAGCGACGCAGGTAAATGCCTTCCGCTGAGTGCGCCAACGCAAGAGTGAGCTTTCTCACCGCGGGTGCCCGAACCACTTGGAATCCAGCCGCCTTCCCAGCCACCGTGTTTCGCCGACACTGTGCGCCGTCGGCCCGCTGACCACCTTGGCCCGTTCCGAGGCCGCTCCGCGGATGGTGACTACCCCGGTGTGCTCACGAGACGGTGTGTTCACGAGACGGTGTCCCCCACGGCCGTTCCCGGGTGCCGCACCCACAGCCAGGCGCATAGACGCCCCATTCCCCATCCAGCCACCGCTCCGCACGGAGCCAGCCCTGCCCTCCGGCACCGTTGCCGCGGGCATTCCAGGAGGCCCGAATGACCCCTCGCCGTCAGCCCAGCGCGAATACCGCCCCACAGAGCAACAATCGGCACTATTCTGAAAGTGCCGAACCCTTAAAGGAGACCATGACCAGCCACCCCAACACCGGACCCGATTCAGCAGCCCAGGACATGAGTCCTGAGGAGATCCAGGCTGTTATCGACCGGATCCTTTCCAAGGACACCCCCGCCCCTGGTGCAGGCCGTGGCGCCGGCTCCGGAGCCGCCGGCGACGCGGGCGGTCCGGGTGTCAGTGGCCTCAAGTCGGTACTCGGCAAGGCGCAGGCCATCTCCCGCCTGGACGAGGTGTACACGAACTTCGACGGCGCCCAGCAGGATCTCGAGGAACGCCATGCGCTGCGCCGCAAGGCGGGTCTGTCCACCGAACTCGAAGACGTCACCGAGGTCGAATACCGGCAGTTGCGCCTTGAGCGCGTCGTCCTGGCCGGCCTCTGGACCGAAGGCACCCTCGCGGATGCCGAGAACTCCCTGCGCGAACTTGCTGCCCTCGCCGAGACAGCGGGCTCGGAGGTCCTCGACGGGCTCGTCCAGCGGCGGGCCAAGCCCGATCCCGGAACCTTCCTCGGCTCCGGCAAGGCGCAGGAACTGAAAGCCATCGTGATGTCCACCGGCGCCGACACCGTCGTCGTCGACGCCGAATTGGCCCCGTCCCAGCGGCGCGGCCTGGAAGACATCGTCAAGGTCAAGGTCATCGACCGCACGGCACTGATCCTGGACATCTTCGCGCAGCATGCCAAGAGCCGTGAAGGCAAGGCGCAGGTGGAGCTGGCCCAGCTCGAATACCTGCTGCCGCGCCTGCGTGGCTGGGGCGAGTCGATGTCCCGCCAGGCCGGTGGCCAGGTGGGCGGCGCCGGCGCCGGCATGGGCTCGCGTGGTCCCGGTGAAACCAAGATCGAACTGGACCGCCGCCGGATCCGCACCCGGATGGCCAAGCTGCGGCGCGAAATCGCCGCCATGAAGCCGGCCCGGGAAACGAAGCGGGCCAACCGCCGTCGTAATGCCGTCCCCTCGGTAGCGATCGCCGGGTACACGAACGCCGGGAAGTCCTCGCTGCTGAACCGACTGACCGACGCCGGGGTGCTGGTGGAAAACGCCCTGTTCGCCACCCTGGACCCCACCGTCCGCAAGGCCGAAACGGCCGACGGGCTGGGCTACACCCTGGCGGACACCGTGGGATTCGTCCGATCACTGCCCACCCAGCTCGTGGAGGCGTTCCGTTCCACGCTGGAAGAGGTGGCCGACTCGGACCTGATCCTGCACGTCGTGGACGTGTCGCACCCGGACCCGGAGGGCCAGATCGCGGCCGTCCGGAGCGTCTTCAGCGAGGTCGATGCGCGCAAGGTTCCGGAAATCATCGTGCTGAACAAGGCCGACGCCGCGGACCCGTTCGTGGTCGAGCGGCTCAAGCAGCGCGAACCGCGCCACGTGGTGGTCTCGGCCCGCACCGGTGAAGGTATTCCGGAGCTGCTCAAGGCCATCAGCGACGGCATTCCGCGGCCCAGCGTGAAGCTTGAACTGCTGATCCCGTACAACCGAGGGGACCTGCTCAGCAAGCTCCACGAGACCGACGCCGAGATCCTCAGCCTCGACCACGAGGAAACGGGTACGCGGGCCGTGGTGATGGTGCGCGAAGGACTCGCCGCTGAACTGGATCCCTTCATCAGCAATGACTGAGGCCGCGGTGACCAGGGCTGACGCTGAAGCTGCGGACGCTGACGCAACCGATGGCGCGGAACCTGACGACGCCGGATTGGCACGTTCGGCCGACGCAACCGATGGCGCGGACGACGCCGACGGGGATGCGACCGAGGGCGCGGCCGGTGAGGAGTTTGTCATCAAACTGCTCGACCGTGCCGTGTCCGGCATGGGCGGCCAGAGCCGCGATGGCCAGCACGAAATGGCCCGGCAGGTGGTGCGCGCAATTGACAGCGGCGACCACCTGCTGGTCCAGGCCGGAACCGGCACCGGAAAGTCGCTGGCGTACCTGATTCCGCTGATCGCCCATTCGCTGACCAGCAACAAGCCCACCCTGGTCTCCACCGCGACCCTGGCGCTGCAGACGCAGATTGTCGGGCGGGACCTGCCCAGGCTGCTCAAGAACATTACGCCCGCCCTGGAGCGGCCCGTGAAGGTCGCCCTGGTGAAGGGCCGGTCCAACTATGTGTGCCGGCACAAGCTCGAGGGCGGCTTCCCGTCCGAAGAACCGTCCGAGGGCCAGCTGTTTTCCCTCGGCGAGGACACCAGCGTTCCGCACTTCGCGGCGGCACTTGGCGGGCCGTCCTCCCAGCTGGGCAAAGAAGTCGTCCGCTTGCGTGAGTGGGCCGAGGAGACGGCCACGGGGGACCGCGACGAGCTCATGCCCGGCGTCACGGACCGGGCCTGGCGTCAGGTCTCGGTCACCTCCATGGAGTGCCTGGGCGCGCAGAAATGCCCGCTCGCGGCCGAATGCTTCAGCGAACTGGCACGGCAGAACGCTGCCGACGCCGACGTCGTGGTCACCAACCACGCCATGCTCGCCGTGAGCGCCTTCGAAGGCCTTGCGGTGCTGCCCGAGTACGACGTGGTGGTGGTGGACGAGGCGCACGAACTTCAGGACCGGGTCACGGGCGCGGTCTCCGGCCAACTCTCCGCGGCGATGGTGCACGCCGCAGCATCCGGGGCCCGAAAGCACACGGGCATTACCGTGGACGCCCTGAACAATGCCGCCGCCCACCTGGAACTGGCCATCGACGGCGTCCCCAGCGGCTTGATGCCCAACGGCCTGAACTCCGAACAGCTGGACTGCATCGACCAGCTGCGCGACGCCTGCCGCGCCGCACTGTCCGACTCGAAGGGGGACAGTTCCACGACGGCCGACGGCGGGCGCCAGCTCGCCCGCTCACGCCTGATGGTGATCCTGGAACTCTGCGAACGACTCCTGGCCGCGCGCGAAAACCGCGAGGTCGTGTGGTTCTCCCGCAACAGCAGCTTCGACCCGGCACAGGGCTTCTCACAGCCCGACGAGAGCGCGCCGGCGTTGATCAACGTGGCCCCGTTGAGCGTCGCGGGGCGTTTGCGTGAGGGCCTGTTCGCCGAGCACACCGTCATCCTGACCTCGGCCACCCTCGCCATCGGCGCAGCCTTCGAGCCTGCCGCCGGCGGCCTGGGCCTGGTCGGCAACGGCGCCCCCAGCTGGACCGGCGTCGACGTCGGATCGCCCTTCGACTATCCGAAGCAGGGCATCCTCTATGTCGCCCGGCACCTGCCCAAACCCGGTCGCGGGACATCCCCTGAAGCGCTGGACGAACTAGAGAAGCTGATCCGCGCGTCCGGCGGCGGTGCCCTGTGCCTGTTTTCCTCACGGCGCGCGGCCGAGGACGCAGCCGAGGCCATGCGGCCCCGGCTGGGCATGAGCATCCTGTGCCAGGGGGAGTCGACCATGACCGCACTCGTGCGCCAGTTCGCCGACGAACCGGACACGTGCCTGTTCGGAACCATGTCCCTCTGGCAGGGCGTCGACGTCCCTGGCGTGTCCTGCCGGCTGGTGGTCATTGACCGGATTCCCTTCCCGCGGCCGGACGATCCGCTGATGACGGCCCGCTCCCGGGCCGTCGCCCAAGCCGGCGGCAACGGCTTCATGTCCGTCTCCGCCACACACGCCGCGATCCGCCTCGCGCAGGGCGCAGGCCGGCTGATCCGCTCGACGTCGGACAAAGGCGTGGTGGCCGTACTGGATTCGCGGCTGTCCACCGAGCGCTACGGCGGATTCCTGCGTGCCGCGCTGCCGCCGTTCTGGCCGACCACCGATTCCGCCATTGCCATGGCGGCCCTCGAACGGCTCGCCAAAGAGTCGGCACAGGCCGCCAAGTAGGCGGCCGCGCAGCCAGCAGACCAGGAATCGCAAAGGTCCCCGTCCGGATTGCCGGCGGGGACCTTGCTTTGGGTGCACATGTTCTTTGGGCGTACGTAATCCGGGATGACCCCGGCCGCAGCCGTCAGAGGGAGCGGAGAACCGAGACGACTTTGCCCATGATGACGGCGTGGTCGCCCAGGATGGGTTCGTACTGGGTGTTCTGCGGCAGCAGCCAGGTGTGGCCGTCCCGCTGGCGGAAGGTCTTGACCGTGGCTTCGTCGTCCAGCAGTGCGGCCACGATGTCGCCATTCACGGCATCGCCCTGGCGGCGGACAACCACCCAGTCGCCGTCGCAGATGGCGGCATCGATCATCGAGTCGCCGGCGACCTTGAGCATGAAGAGTTCGCCATGGCCCACGAGCTGCCGGGGCAGCGGCATGACGTCTTCCACCACCTGGTCCGCGAGGATCGGCCCGCCGGCGGCGATGCGTCCGACGAACGGCACCATTGCCGTGTCGGTGGCGCTGGCGAGTTCGGTGACCGAGAGGCCGCCGACGGCCCGCAGGCCGCTGGACTTCTCGACCCCCGAAATCGCCGTGGTCCCCTCATCCAAGGTCAGCGGCATGAGTACTTCCATGGCCCGGGGACGCTTGGGGTCGCGCCGCAGGTAGCCAAGCTTTTCGAGCTGGGAGAGCTGGTGGGTCACGCTGGACAGGCTAGCTAGGCCGACGGTGTCACCGATCTCGCGCATGGAGGGCGGGTAGCCGTTGTCCGTGACGGAGCGCTGAATGGTTTCCAGAATTTTCTTCTGCCGGACGGTGAGGCTTTTGGGGGCCCGTGCGGGTTGTGGGCTCCGCGAGGAGGCCCTGCCGCCGGTGGCTTGTGCTGCCATGTTCGCCAATGCCTTTCCGTTCCGCCCGGCCGCCATGTCTGGTCACCGGGAACTTCCGGCCTGAAAATGTCAGACCCTGCTGATCAACTACCAATGTTCGAATCAACCGGCGATGTTCGAGTCGTAAAAAGTTCGAGTCGCAAATGTTCGAGTCACAAGTGGTTGTCCTGTCCCTCAAAAATAGGCCAGCTGCAAGGCTTTTTCAAACATTTGTTCTAGCGAGTCTCGACATCGTTCGTTAGTAAGTGCTAAAACAGAACAAGCAAGGTTCGAATATGTGTTCGATTTCAGAGCTCCGGCTCCGGAGGCAATGTTCGGTTCTATGTTCGAAGGTTTCGGTCGGTTGGCGGCGAGTACGCGGAATACGTCGGGCGGCACCGTAAGGTCCAGGAGGGCTCAGTTCATGTCAGCTTCAAGCGCGTTTCACAGCACTTTTGTTCATGGCGTCACGAATCAGCAGCGCCGTGCGGGTCGCAACGTCACTGGTCACGGCAGCCACGGCAACGTGTACCCGATCGGCGCCGGCCGGCGGCCTTCCGCGGCACCGGCCGCGGTGCAGGGCCTGAGTGCCGTTACTTCGGTAAGCCGGAAGCAGCCGCCGCTGCGGCTCACCCGTCGCGGACGTTTCGTTTTCTTTGGCGTCCCCCTGATCCTGCTGGCGGCGCTCATCCTCTCGTTCAGCGGATTCCTCAACGCCCCCGCGAAAGCGGCGGATTCCGCGGACCAGCTCTCGCTGACGCCCACCGTTTCGGTGACTGTGCAGCCCGGGGAGTCCCTCTGGGCCATTGCGGGCTCCGTCGCCCCGGAGCGCGACCCCCGCGATGTCGTTGCCGATATCGTGCAGCTGAATAACCTGGACGCCGCGCGTGTGATGCCGGGCCAGCAGCTGTTCGTGCCGTCAAAGTAGCTCCATCCACCTGGCCCCATGTGCCGTCGCGGGCGTCACAGTTTCAGGGCCCGTCCCGCTACCACTTAAACTGGTCACGTGACTGACCAGCTTGAGCGCCTCAACCGACTGCCCCTCCGAAACAATCTGCGCGGCCTGCGTCCCTATGGCGCGCCCCAGCTGGACGTCCCCATCCTGCTCAATGTCAACGAGAACACCCATGGTGTCCCCGCGGATGTCCGCGAGGCCATTACCGAGGCCGTAAGCGCCGCCGCCGCCGGGCTGAACCGCTATCCGGACCGCGAGTTCACTGAACTGCGTGTTGCCCTCGCCGAATATCTTGGCCACGGCCTGGACGCGGAGAACATCTGGGCCGCGAACGGCTCCAACGAGGTCCTTCAGCAGATCCTCCAGGCGTTCGGTGGCCCCGGCCGGACGGCCCTCGGGTTCCCTCCCACATATTCGATGTATCCGCTGCTGGCATCGGGCACCGACACGGAGTACATCGTCGGTGCCCGCGCGGCAGACTATGGGCTCAGCGCGGAGTCGGCAGCCCGGCAGGTCCGCGAGCTTCAGCCCAACATCGTCTTCCTGTGCTCCCCGAACAACCCCACCGGTACCGGTCTTGGGCTTGACGTCGTCGAGGCCGTCTACGACGCCGGTGAGGCCAGCCAGACCATTGTGATCGTCGACGAGGCCTACCACGAGTTCGCCCACGACGGCACGCCGAGTGCCCTCACGCTGCTGCCAGGCCGGGAACGGCTCATCGTCTCGCGCACCATGAGCAAGGCCTTCGCCCTCGCCGGCGCACGCCTTGGCTACATGGCCGCGGCCCCGGAGGTCGCGGACGCGCTGCGCCTGGTCCGCCTGCCGTACCACCTCTCCGCCATCACCCAGGCCACCGCCCTGGCCGCCCTGCGCCACCGGGTGGTACTCATGGCGGACGTCGAGGACATCAAGCGCCAGCGCGACCGGATCGTGTCGGAGCTGATCCGGCTGGGCCTTCGGCCGGCCGCCTCGGATTCGAACTACGTGTTCTTCGGCGGGCTGGAGAACCCGCACGAGGTCTGGAAAGGCCTGCTCGAGGCCGGTGTCCTCATCCGCGACGTCGGCATTCCAGGGCACCTTCGCGTGACCGCCGGCACTGAGACGGAAACCACAGCCTTCCTCGAGGCCCTTGAACGCATCCTGACAGGCTCCGCAAAGCCGCAGGCCTAGACTTGGTGGGGAGCCCGAGCGTCCCGCCAGACCGCCCAACACCCCTGCCTTCTTCCAAAGGACACATTTACATGAGCAACCCAGGATCCACCGCCGCCGAGGGTCGGACCGCACGCATGGAACGGACCACCAGTGAGTCCTCGGTCCTGGTCGAGATCAACCTGGACGGCACCGGCGTCTCGGACATCAGCACGTCGGTCCCGTTTTATGACCACATGCTGACGGCCCTCAGCAAGCACTCGTTGATTGACATGACCGTCAAGGCCACCGGTGACACCCACATCGATGTCCACCACACCGTCGAGGACGTAGCGATCACCTTCGGCGAGGTGCTGAAGACCGCCCTCGGCAACAAGGCCGGGATCCGCCGGTTTGGCGAAGCGACCGTTCCGCTGGACGAGGCCCTCGCGCAGGCCGTCGTCGACGTCTCCGGCCGTCCCTACCTGGTCCACGCCGGGGAGCCGGCAGGCCAGGAATACCACCTGATCGGCGGCCACTTCACGGGTTCCCTGACCCGGCACGTCTTTGAAGCAATCACGCTGCACGCCGGGATCTGCCTGCACATGAACGTCACTGCCGGGCGCGACCCCCACCACATCGTTGAGGCCCAGTTCAAGGCCTTTGCCCGGGCCCTGCGCGCGGCCGTGGAACCGGATCCCCGCGTCGAGGGCATCCCGTCCACCAAGGGCGCCTTGTGACCGGCCCGGTACTGCGCGACGGGGCCATCATCGACCCCGCCGCCGGGACCAAATTGGTGTCCCCGGAAGGCAAGCCCACCGTTACCGTGCTGGACTACGGCTCCGGGAATGTCCGGTCCGCCGTCCGTGCGCTGGAACGGGCCGGCGCCGACGTCGTCCTCAGCTCCAAGCCCGAAGATGTCCTCAATGCCGACGGCCTGGTTGTTCCCGGCGTCGGCGCGTTCGAAACCGTCATGCGCGAACTCAAGGCCGTTGACGCCATCCGCATGATCGGCCGCCGCGTCGCCGGGGGCCGGCCTGTGCTGGCCATCTGCGTCGGACTCCAGGTGCTCTTCGAGGCCGGCGTCGAGCACGGCACGGAAGCCGAAGGCATGGGGGAGTGGCCGGGCAAAGTGGAACTGCTGCCCGCCGACGTCGTGCCCCACATGGGCTGGAACACCGTCTCAGCCCCCGAAGGGTCCAAGCTGTTCGCCGGCGTAGAGGGCGAGCGCTTCTACTTTGTGCACTCCTACGGCGTCCAGCACTGGGACTTCGACGTCATCCAGCCCCGGATGGCGGCGCCGCTGGTGACCTGGTCCGACCACGGAGCCCCGTTCATCGCGGCCGTGGAAAACGGCCCGCTGTGCGCCACCCAGTTCCACCCGGAGAAGTCCGGCGACGCCGGCGCCCGGCTCCTGCGCAACTGGGTCCAGGGCCTGCGCCCCGCAGCACCGGCACAATCGGCCGCCCCGGAACGGACCGCCTAGATGTGGTCCCTGGTGCTGATGGGCCTCGCCGGCCTCCTGGTTGGCGGCGCGATCTCCTTCCGGCAGCAGAAAAGTCCTCGTTGGGTGCAGATCGTCTTCTACATCCTCGCCGGCATGTCGCTCCTGGCCGCCTACCTCCTGACCCTGCCGGCGTCCTGACGATTCTGCCGCGCTCCCACGTATCCATCCCCAAGCTGAGGACCCCACGATGACCACCGAAACCCCGCTGCCCGTACTTGAGCTCCTGCCCGCCGTCGACGTCGTCAACGGCCAGGCCGTCCGGCTCGTCCAGGGCGAGGCCGGCAGCGAGACGAGCTACGGCACCCCGCTGGAGGCCGCGCTCAACTGGCAGCAGCAGGGGGCCGAATGGGTGCACCTGGTCGACCTGGACGCCGCGTTCGGCCGCGGCTCCAACGCCGAACTCCTGCGGGAGGTCGTGGGGCGGCTCGATATCAAAGTCGAACTCTCCGGCGGCCTGCGTGACGACGAATCACTCGAAAAAGCCCTCGACCTCGGCGTCGCCCGGGTGAACCTGGGCACGGCGGCCTTGGAGAACCCGGAGTGGACGGCCCGGGTGATCGAACGCTTCGGCGACAAGATCGCCGTCGGCCTGGACGTCCGCGGCACCACACTCGCCGGCCGCGGCTGGACCAAGGAAGGCGGGGACCTCTGGGAGGTGCTCGGCCGCCTCGAGGAAGCCGGCTGCGCCCGGTACGTCGTCACCGATGTGACCAAAGACGGCACGCTCCAGGGCCCCAACGTCGAACTCCTGCGCCAGATGGTCGAAAAGACGGGGAAGCCGGTGGTAGCCTCCGGCGGCATTTCCAGCCTTGAGGACCTGAAAGTCCTGCGGTCGCTGGTGCCGCTCGGCGTGGAGGGCGCCATTGTCGGCAAAGCTCTCTACAACGGCAACTTCACGCTGCCCCAGGCCCTCGACGTCGCCGGTCGCCGCTAGGCGGTCAGCTCTCATGACGCACCCCCACGGGCCGCAAGAACCATCCGGGCCGCACGAACCAACCGGGCCGGGACTGCCGGCGGGCACCGAAGCGGGACCCGTCCGGCACCTGCCCGGCCACATCGCGGCTGCCCTCGCCGGCGCCGGCGGGCCCACGGACTCTGCCGGCCAGCCCTGGGCAGGCCGCAGCTTGTCCGGCGATGACGCAAAGATCCACAACTTCGAGGACGACGACGGCGCCGCCGACGCCGGCTACCTGGCGGCCCTGGCGGATCTCGTCGCGGGCACGGGAGACGAGGCGGCCGTGGTGGCCGCGCTTGCCACCGCCCGGGTGTTCGTGCCGATCCTCGCCCAGCTCGCCGAAGAAGACGAAGGCGCTGTTGGACCCCACGGGGACGAACTTCACGGCGACAAGCAGGCCGATATGGCCCTGGTGACGCTCAAGGCACCGGACGGGCGGACGGCCATGCCGGTGTTCACCTCGGCGGCGGCACTGGAGGCGTGGCATCCGGAGGCCAGGCCGGTGGCCGTGTACGCGGCCCGAGCAGCGCTGTCCGCGGTCGCGGAAGGCGCCCAGCTCCTGGTGCTGGATCCCGGCTCCGACGCGACGTTCGTGGTGCGCCGGCCGGCCGTGTGGGCCCTCGCCCAGCAGAAGACCTGGACGCCGTCCTATGCCGATCCGGATCTCGCAGGTGCCCTCGGGGAAGGCGCAGTTGGCTTTCCGGCGGTCCGCCGTGTTGAAATTCATCCGGGGGGTGGAGTTGCCTCGGCCACGGCCGATGGCAGGCGGCTCCCCGGTGGGGGAGCCGGCCCGGAACTCCGTGTGGTCCTCTACCTTGAAGACGGGCTCGACGCCGCCGGCGTGCAGTCCGTCGTCGCCGGCCTCAACAACGCCTGGGCCCGGAATGAAATCTTTGCCGAGCGGGTTGATTCGATCGAGGTCAAGCTGCAGCGCGCAGCACCATAGCTGACGGCCCAACGGGGGACATCCCCGGTGCTGCCGTGGGCAGTACCAGAAGGATGTAGTCCGTGAACTTCGCGCTTTACCGTCAGCTGCTGGCCGTCCGGCCCATCAGGCGGCTCCTGCTGGTCGGGATGATCGCCCGCATACCGCACTCGGCGGCGGGCGTTCTGCTGACCCTGCACATCGTCCTGACCCTGGGCCAGGGCTACGCCGCAGCCGGCGCTGCGGCCGCCGTGATGACGATCGGAATCGCCGTGGGGGCGCCCTGGCGCGGGCGCCGGGTCGACACCGTGGGGCTGCGTAAGGCGCTCATTCCGTCCGTCGTCGCCGAGACCGTGATCTGGTCGATCGTGCCGCACGTCTCCTACGAGGTCCTGCTGCCCCTGGTGTTCGTCGGGGGCCTGCTGACATTGCCTATCTTCAGCGTGGTGCGGCAGTCACTGGGCGTGCTGGCCCCCGGGGAACAGCGCCGCACGGCCTTCACCCTGGACGCCATCGCCACCGAACTGGTCTTCATGATCGGCCCGGCAGTCGGTGCCGTCGTGGCCACCAGTGGCCAGTCCGTCCTGGGCCTGACAATCGTGGGCGTGGCCACATCCGTCTCGGGACTCTTCCTCATGTGGTTCAACCCGCCCACCCGGAGCGCTTCCCCCGACGCTGAACTCGAGGCGCAGGAGCTGGAATGCGCGGAAGCCGCCGTCGTCGCCGCGGCGCCGGCCCACCTCCAGGAGGCCGCAGCCGAACTGGCACCCCTGGCGGCCGCCGCCGAGGAACGGCGCCAGCGGGGCTCCGGCCTGCGCCACCGAGTCATCCACAACTTCAGCTGGTTCACCGCCGCCGTGGGAGCCGTATTCGCTGTAGCGGCCGGTGCCGGCATGGTCCTCAGCGGCACCGACGTCGGCATCGTTGCGGCTCTCCAGACCGGCGGCCACCAGGCCGAAATCGGTATGGTGTTCCTCTTCTGGTGCGCGGCCTCGGTGGTGGGCGGCATCCTATACGGCGCCATGCACCGACCCGTTTCTCCGATCCTCCTGTTGCTGGGGATGTCCGCGCTGACCATCCCGATGGCCTTCGCGACCGACGTCTGGACGCTGAGCCTGCTCTCGTTGCTGCCGGGTCTGCTGTGCGCACCGGTGTTGTCCGCAGCCTCGGAAAAGGTGGCCGAACTTGTTGACGAGAGCCGGCGCGGCGAGGCGATGGGCTGGTACGGTTCGGCACTCACCGGCGGCGTGGCCCTGGGTGCGCCGCTCGCGGGCCTGTTCATCGACGTCATCGGCCCCTCTGCCGGCTTCTTCTCCGTGGGACTGGCCGGAGTGGCCCTCTGCCTGGTGGGACTCGCCCTGCAGCAGGTGCGCCGCCGCCGCCTCGCCCAGGTCTGACCGGGCTGAGGCCGCGGGCAGCGCGCGCCCTGGGGCGTTAACGACGACGGCGGCGGGTGGACCTCAGTGGTCCGCCCGCCGCCGGTTTGGTGCTGACGATTTTGCCTAGTTGACCGGGCCGGTGTACTTCTCGCCCGGGCCCTTGCCCGGCGCATCCGGAATGATCGATTCCTCGCGGAAAGCGAGCTGGAGCGAACGCAGTCCATCGCGCAACGGACCCGCGTGCTGCGAGCCGATCTCCGGGGCCGCTGCGGTCACCAGGCCGGCCAGGGCGGTGATCAGTTTGCGGGCCTCATCCAGGTCCTTGAGTTCCTGGGCATTTTCCTCGGCTGCGAGGCCGAGCTTTACCGCGGCGGCGCTCATCAGGTGGACGGCGGCGGTGGTGATGACCTCGATCGCGGGGACTTCCGAGATGTCGCGGATCTGCGCCGAGACGTCGGCCGGGGCGGCTGCGGGCTCGAAGACGTGGGAATTACGCTCTGATGTGCTCATGCTGGTAAGCTTGTCACAGACCGACTAAATGTCGCTATTTTGCAGTTTGAATCCAAGTCAGTTGGAATCCACGTTTTTGGGACACCCGGCGACGCACATGTGCGTTGAACGGGCATCTTTCTGTAGAGTTGACTTTAGTTTGCAAGCGGAGATCTCTCCCACCCGCGTCAGCCGCGAAACTTCCTTCGGGAAGCCCCTCCCTTCGGGAGTCAAGGTTGCCGGGTACTGGTCGGGCGCTACCTTGGACTCCGGTCCACAGGAAGTGCATGCCCCTCGCAGAGGTTGGCAGCTCCGATCTCGAGGCCTTCGATTGCTCCGGCAATTGGGGGCCTTCTCTTTTTGCCGGTGGAGTACCCCTCACGAACACAGGAGCTTTAACATTAGCGAGCCAAGAATCAATGAGCGTATCCGCGTCCCCGAGGTGCGGCTGGTCGGCCCTGCAGGCGAACAAGTAGGAATTGTCCGTATTGAGGATGCCCTGCGTTTGGCTGCCGAGTCCGATCTTGATCTCGTTGAAGTTGCACCGCAGGCGAAGCCTCCGGTGTGCAAGCTGATGGACTTCGGCAAGTACAAGTACGAAGCCGCTGTCAAGGCACGCGAGGCCCGGAAGAACCAGACCAACACGGTCCTGAAGGAAATCCGCTTCCGCCTGAAGATTGACACCCACGACTACGAGACGAAGCGCGGCCACGCGCTCCGCTTCCTCGGCGCCGGTGACAAGGTCAAGGCCATGATCCAGTTCCGCGGCCGTGAGCAGCAGCGTCCCGAGATGGGCATCCGCCTGCTCCAGCGCTTCGCCGACGACGTCGCCGAAGTTGGCGTGGTTGAGTCCAGCCCGCGGATCGATGGCCGCAACATGGTCATGGTGGTTGGCCCGCTGAAGAACAAGGCCGAGGCCAAGGCGGAGGCCCGCCGCGCAACGCAGCGCGCAGAAGCCAAGGCGGAGAACGAGGCCAAGGCTTCGGGCCGCGTCGACGTCTCCGGTGGCAATGCCCCGCTGACCCAGTCGCTGTCCGACCTCCTGCCGGAAGGCTTCGTCGTTTCGGCGGAGGCTCCCGAAACGGAAGCCCCCGCAGCCGAAGAAGCCCAGGTCGAAGAAGCCAAGGTCGAAGAGACCAAGGTCGAAGAGACGACGGTTGAAGAGACGGCAGCTCCGCAGGCCCCGGTCGAGGAGACCAAAGCCGAGGAGGCTCCCGTCCAGGAAGCACCGAAGGAAGCTGCTCCCAAGGCGGCCGAGAAGCCGGCGGCAGCTAAGGCTCCTGCGGCTCCGAAGGCGGCCGAGAAGCCGGCGGCAGCCAAGGCTCCTGCGGCTCCGAAGGCCGCTCCGGCCCCGGCGGCAACAGCCAAGGCTCCCGAGGAAAAGGCAGCCGCTCCGGCGGCTCCGGCAGCGGCACCGAAGCCGGTTGCTGCTCCGAAGCCGGTGCCGAGGCCGTCAGCGCCGAAGCCCGCCGCACGGCCGGCCGCCCCCCGGGCTGCCGCCAAGCCTGGCAGCAAGAAGACCAACTAGTTCACGGCTGCCGGACAGCAATGTCCGGCAGCAAGCAACCAGCACGCCGCCTGCAGGGGCGGCTGCACGAAAGAGCTGCAGACTTTCTGCGGATACGTAAGGAGATCGGTTCCCATGCCGAAGATGAAGACCCACAGTGGTGCTAAGAAGCGCTTCAAGCTGACCGGCAGCGGCAAGCTGCGCCGCCAGCAGGCCAACCGCCGCCACTACCTCGAGCACAAGTCCTCGCGGCTGACCCGTCGCCTCGCCGGCGACAAGATCGTCTTCAAGGGCGACGCCAAGGTCATCCGGAAGATGCTCGGCATCTAAGTTCCAAGTTCTCTGACTGTTCGCCACCTGGCAGCAGTCAACTACCAAAAAGGCTTCTCAGGCCAGCCGGACCGTTCCGGCAGTAGACGCTTGGGATCAGAATTTTCTAAGGAGTACGCACGTGGCACGTGTGAAGAGGGCGGTTAACGCCCACAAGAAGCGCCGGGTTATCCTCGAACGCGCAAAGGGCTACCGCGGACAGCGTTCACGCCTGTACCGCAAGGCAAAAGAGCAGCTGCTGCACTCGTTTGTGTACAGCTACGGCGACCGCAAGAAGAAGAAGGGCGACTTCCGCCGTCTTTGGATCCAGCGCATCAACGCTGCATCGCGCGCCAACGGCCTGACCTACAACCGACTGATCCAGGGCCTGAAGGCCGCTGAGGTTGAGGTTGACCGCCGCATGCTGGCCGAGCTTGCCGTTTCCGACGCCAACGCCTTCGCCGCGCTGGTCAAGGTCGCCAAGGACTCGCTGCCCGCCGACACGTCCGCTCCGGCCGTCCAGGCCGAGGCCGCCGCAGCTCCGAAGGCTGCCAAGAAGGCTCCCGCAAAGAAGCCTGCTGCCAAGAAGGCTGACGCCGAGGCCGCAAAGTAGTTCCTGCCGTAGTCGAAAGACTGCTTCGTTCCAGAACCGGCTGCGAAAGCAACTAAGGTTCTTATATGAACGAAACCGGGCGCCCGCAAGATATTGCACTCTCCAATCCTCGAGCTGATCGGGTGAGGAAGGTGGCACAACTTGCCGGGCGCCCGGCGCGTTTAAAGCGCAGCGAGTTCCTGGCGGAGGGGCCGCAGGCCGTGCGCGAGGCCTTGGCGCTGCACCAGAAAAGGGTTGCCGCGGGCCAGCCCGGCGTCGTCCATGAGGTCTATGCGAGCGAGGCCTGCCTGGACCGGCACCCGGACCTGGAGGCTCTCGCAGAGGGCACCACGGCGTACCTCGCCACCGACGAAGTGCTGGCCGCGATGGCAGACACGGTCACCCCGCAGGGCATTCTCGCGGTCTGCGGTTTCCTTGACGTGAGCCTTGAACAGGTCCTCGACGCCGGCCCGCAGCTGATTGCCGTGCTGTGCCAGGTCCGGGACCCCGGCAACGCCGGCACCGTGCTGCGGGCGGCCGACGCGGCCGGCGCGGACGCCGTCATCCTGACCGCATCCAGCGTTGACATCTACAACCCCAAGGCCGTGCGCGCGACGGCGGGATCCCTCTTCCACCTGCCGATCGTCCTCGGCGCCGACGTGGCGGAGGTGGCGGCCCGCTGCAAGGAACGGGGGATCGGGGTGCTCGCCGCCGACGGATACGGCCAGCTGAACCTGGACCGCCTCCAGGACGAAAACGCGGCCCGACGCCTGGGATCTTCGGACGCCGAATCGGTCTACGCGCTCGAAAAGCCCACCGCCTGGCTGTTCGGCAACGAGGCCCAGGGCCTGTCCGAGGACGAGGTCGCGCTGGCAGACCACCGGGTGGCCGTTCCGGTCTATGGGGAAGCGGAAAGCCTGAATCTCGGCACCGCAGCCACCGTCTGCCTCTATGCCAGCGCCCGCTCCCAGCAGGCCACATAAGGGACTTTGCAAAGGGCTTGTTGCAGGGACTTGCGGCTAACGCGTTCCTGCCGAATCGCCTGACGGGGAAGCACATCAAACAGACGGCGGGACCCACCAAATCGTGGGTCCCGCCGTCGTACTGTTACTGGCGCTGCATCCGCAGTGTGCGGTCGGCGCAGTGGGAAATTATGTGGTCTTGTTGCGTCCGGTGATGGCGCCGTAGATGCCCGCAACGGCGAGGCCGCCGACAATGGCCAGGAGCCAGGAACCGAGATTCCAGAATTCCATCTTGCCGCCGCCGAACAGAAGGTCCCCGATCCAGCCGCCGACAATTGCTCCGACGACGCCGAGCACGAGGCTGGTAACCCAACCGCCGCCGACCCTGCCGGGCATAACTGCCTTGACGATTGCACCTACTATGAGTCCGAGAATGATCCAGCCAAGAAAGCCCATGTCTCCTCCTACATAATTGTCGGCATCCAAATTGTGAATCCCGAACATGGCTTCAAGCTAACATAGGCCGGATTACTTGTCAGCAGGGGAATGCCCAATCGTTACGTGGCAGCATTGGCCCTTTTGCGGTTCGGCGGCAACCCGGAAACGGGTACGGTATTCCTTGTGGGCGCTGGGTTCTTCCGGTGTCCGTGTCCACCCCGGAAGAACCCCATAAGGAGAAGCTCACGTGGCTGCAAATGGCGGTACCAAGGCGATTCTCGCGGCGCTGGCCGCAAACCTGACCATCGCCGTTTTGAAGTTCGTCGCCTACTTCCTGACGCTGTCCTCGTCCATGCTGGCGGAGGCGATCCACTCGCTCGCGGACTCCGGCAACCAGCTGCTGCTCCTGGTGGGCGGAAAGCGGGCGCAGAGGCAGGCCAGCCCCGAACACCCCTTCGGCTACGGCCGCGAGCGATACATCTATGCCTTCATAGTCTCGATTGTGCTGTTCAGCGTCGGCGGCCTGTTCGCGCTGTACGAGGCCTGGGGGAAAATCCAGCACCCGCACGCCATCGAGGGGGACTTCTGGTGGGTTCCGCTCGCCGTCCTGATCGGCGCGATCATTGCCGAGTCGTTCTCGTTCCGTACAGCGATCATCGAATCCAACCCCCTCAGGGGAAAGCAGAGCTGGGTTAAATTCATCCGCAATGCCAAGCAACCGGAGCTCCCGGTGATCCTGCTCGAGGATTTCGGCGCCCTCGT
Source organism: Arthrobacter sp. 2MCAF15 (assembly GCF_052115605.1). Lineage (NCBI taxonomy): Bacteria > Bacillati > Actinomycetota > Actinomycetes > Micrococcales > Micrococcaceae > Arthrobacter > Arthrobacter sp. 2MCAF15. Next base: position 277,749 of record NZ_JBFRGZ010000008.1, read on the forward strand.
GGGCCTGGTGTTCGCGCTGTTCGGCGTGGGCCTGACCCTCCTGACCGGGAACGGCATCTGGGACGCCCTGGGCACCGCGATGATCGGCCTGCTGCTCGTCGCGATCGCTGTGGTGCTGGCCATGGAAACCAAGTCCCTGCTGCTGGGCGAGTCGGCCACCCGCGATGACGTGGCCAAGATCCGCACCGCGATCGAAGCCGGCGGCACCAGCATCATTCATCTCAAGACCATGCACCTTGGCCCCGAGGAACTGCTGGTCGCGGCCAAGATCAGCATCGCCCGCACGGACTCTGGCCAGGACATTGCCAAGGCGATCGACGACGCCGAGGTCCGGATCCGCGCGGCGGTCCCGATCGCCCGGGTCATCTACCTGGAACCGGACGTGCAGCGCGTCAGCGCCCCCTGACACCCCGGAAAGACCATAGAAACGGCGGCCCCGTCCAGTTCAACTGGACGGGGCCGCCGTTCTTTTGATCACTGCGTTTGAATGGCGAACGGAGGCTAGGACGCCAGCGGCCGCCTGCGTTCCACGGCGCCGCTGATGGCCGCGACCCCGAGCCCCAGGATGGCAAGGACTGCGCCCACAAGTGCCGGCGCGATGTAACCCCAGCCCCAGGCGATCACCAGACCGCCCAGGAAGGCGCCCAGGGCGTTGGCGACGTTGAGTGCCGCGTGGTTGAGCGAGGACGCCAGCGACGGCGCGTCAGGGGAAGCATCCAGGAGCCTGGTCTGCAGGGCCGGAACCAGCATGGACCCGGCCGCGCCAACCACGAACACCATGACCAGCGCGGACCAGGCCCAATGCACCGCAACGGCATAGACCACGAGCGCCACCGCCGTGGCGGGCAGCACCCAGTAGATAGTGCCCATGACAGACCTATCGGCGATCCTGCCGCCAACGATATTGCCCACCACCATGCCCACCCCGTACAGTGCGACAACCAGCGGCAGCCACGGCGCGGGCAGCCCGGCCACGGAGGTCATGGTGTGCGCAATGTACGTGTACGTCGCAAAGAAACCGCCGAAGCCGACAATGCCGACCAGGATGGCGAGCCAGACCTGGAGCCGTTTGAGCGCGCCCAGTTCACGGCGGAAGCTGGCATCCGCGTGCGGCTTCTGGAACGGCACGAACTTCCACAGCATGGCGAGCGTGATAATGCCGATCAGGCCGACCAGCAGGAACAGGAGCCGCCAGCCGTAGCTCTGGCCCAGCCAGGTGGCGAAGGGGACGCCGATGACGTTGGATACCGTCAGCCCGGCCATGACCATCGAAATGGCCCACCCGCGCTTGGTCGGCGCCACAAGCGAAGCAGCGATCACGGCCGCGACCCCGAAGAAGGCGCCGTGGGGCAGGCCCGCGGCGAACCGGGACAACAGCATGGAGCCGTAGTCCGGGGCGAGGAAAGAACTGAGGTTGGCGATGCTGAAAAAGAGCATGAGCCCCAGCGCCAGGTACTTCCGGGGGAGCTTGGCCCCGACGGCGGCCAGCACCGGCGCGCCGACCACGACGCCGAGGGCATAGGCCGAAATGAGGTGGCCGGCCTCGGGGGTGCTGATGTTCAGGCCCTGCTCGATCTCCTTGAGCAGGCCCATCATGGTGAATTCGGTAGTGCCGATGCCAAAGCCGCCCATCGCCAGGGCAATGATGGCCAGGGCAAGGTGACGGGTGCCGGACTTGGACGATACCGGGGCGTGTGTGGTGGTTGTCATTCGTCTTTTCGGGGAGATTTTCCGGGAAAGTCCGGAGGAGTCGGCCAGATAAATATGCTTTAAAGAACACGGAGGGGGCGCCGGATATTCCGCAGCTGGTCCGGTCGGCCCCTCCACTATTGTCCCCTACCCGGCCGGCACGGGTTTCCGCCTCCCGGTCCTGCCCCGCCGTGACGCCCGGCGCCGCAGCCGGGAGCCCGGCACCGCAGCCGCCCGGCCGAGCGGTCACCATAGACTTGGTGGCGTGACTGGACTCATTGGCGTCGTTGGCGGCGCAGTAGTGGACTCCCTGGCCGAACCGGGAAAGCTCCTTGTGGCGCGGCGTACGGCGCCCCCGCAGTTTGCCGGCATGTGGGAGTTCCCCGGCGGCAAGGTGGAGCCAGGCGAAGCAGCCGAAGACGCCTTGCACCGCGAGCTCCGGGAGGAACTGGGCGTGCTGGTGCGGCTCGGGTCCGAGCTGCCCGCCGAGACCGCCGCCGGCTGGCCGCTCAATGAGAAAGCGGTCATGCGGGTCTGGTTCGCCGAGCTCGCCGAGGGAGAGCCCCGCCCGCTGGAGGACCACGACCAACTGCGCTGGCTGGACCTTCGCAACCCGGCCGAGGTCCTGGACCTGCCGTGGATCCCGGCGGATCTTCCGATTGTCGAAGCCCTGCTGGCCGCCGTCCACGCCACCGGGCCCCGCGGAGTGGGAGCCGTACCCGGCCGCTGACTCCGACGCTCCGACGGGCTTCCGGGGCCCGCCTCTCGCCAAACCGTCAGGGGTATGCCTACTCTGAACGCAATCGAGAGGAGTGGCCCGTGCAGGTCGGTGTCGGACGAGAGCAGCGAACCGGAGAGCGCCGCGTTGCGGCCACCCCGGAGACGGTCCAGCAGCTGACGGCTCTCGGGCTCCATGTCCTGCTGGAGAGCGGCGCCGGAACCGAGGCAGGGTTCGCGGACGCAGCCTTCAAAGAGGCCGGAGCGACGGTGATCTCCGAGCTCCCGTACGGGGCCCTGGACGTCCTGCTGCATGTCCGCCCGCTAACGGTCGAGACAGCGGCCCGGCTCCGGCCCGGCACGGTCACCATTGGCCTGGGATCGCCGGCATCGGAGCTGCCCGCCGTCCGGGCGCTGGCAGCGGCCGGGATCACCTCGTTCGCCCTGGAATTGCTCCCGCGGATCTCCCGGGCACAATCCATGGACGCGCTCAGCTCGCAGTCCCTGGTCACCGGCTACCGCGCCGTGCTGGAAGCCGCCGTGCGGTATCCGCGCTTCTTCCCGCTTTACATGACAGCAGCCGGAACCATCCCGCCGGCGCGGGTGCTGGTCCTCGGGGCCGGCGTCGCCGGGCTGCAGGCGATCGGCACGGCGAAGCGGCTCGGCGCCCGCGTGTCGGCAAACGATATCCGGGCCGCTTCCGCCGACGAGGTCGCCTCGATGGGTGGCACCTTCATCAACCTGGACGTCGATACGGCGGCAGAAGGCACCGGCGGCTACGCCCGTGAGCTCGGCGAGGACAGGGCGCAACGCCAGCGCAGCCTGCTCGCCCCGCACGTCGCCGCAGCGGACATCCTGATCACAACGGCGGCCATACCTGGCCGGCCCGCTCCCTTGCTGGTGACCACCGCCATGGTGGCCGGCATGAGGGCCGGTTCCGTCGTCGTCGACCTCGCCGCGGAGTCCGGCGGCAACGTCGAAGGCGTGATCGCCGGCCAGGACGTCCAGGTGCCGGTCGACGGCGGGTCAGTTACGCTTGTGGGCCTGCAGGACGCGGCGTCAGCCATGCCGTCGGATGCGTCCCGGCTCTACGCCCGGAACGTCAGCAACTTCCTCGCCCTCATGACCGACTGCGGCTCGGTGGCCCCGGACTTCGAGGACGACGTGGTCGCCGGGACCTGCCTGACGCACGGCGGCGCCGTGCTGCATGCCGCCACCGCGGCAGCATTGGAAGCAGCACTGGAAACGGAGGCATGATGGGCCCGGTCGCGTTGCTGACAGTGGTGGTGCTCGCCGTGTTCGTCGGATTCGAAGTGGTCTCCAAGGTCACCAGCAAGCTGCACACACCGCTGATGTCCGGCGCCAACGCGATCCACGGCATCATCCTGGTGGGCGCCATCATCGTGGCCGGACAGGCCAGCGACCCGTGGGTGCTCGGCATTGCCCTGCTGGCGGTGGTTCTGGCAACGGTCAACCTGGTGGGTGGCTTCGTGGTCACAGACCGGATGCTGGAGATGTTCAGCGCCCACAAGCGGTCAGGCACCCCGGCGCGCACCGTCCCCGCCAAGGCCGGCGGCGCCGCAGCAGGCGGGAATACCAGCGACGGGCATGCCGGCAACGTACCCACCAGCGACGGGCATATCAGCAACGCGAACTCCGGCGGCGCGAACTCCGGCGGCGCCGCGGGGGAGGTCCGATGAGCCTCCTGACCGCCGAGTGGACCGCCCTGCTCTACCTTGCGGCCGCCGTCTGCTTCATCCTGGCGCTCAAGGGCCTCAGCTCGCCGCGGACCGCCCGCCGCGGCAACCTCATCGGTGCCGCCGGGGCGCTCCTGGCCGTGGTCACCGTGTTCCTCTCGGCGCGGCTGGACAACATTCCGCCCATCCTTGGCGCTATCGCCGTCGGCTCCGCCGTTGCCGTCCCGGTGGCGCGGCGGGTGCAGATGACCCAGATGCCCCAATTGGTGGCGCTCTTCAACGGCGTCGGAGGCGGGGCGGCCGCGCTGGTCGCCGTCCTGGAACTTGGCCACAACGAGGACCCCTGGGTCCGCCTGGCCGTGGTCTTCACCATGCTGGTAGGCGCGGTGTCCTTCGCCGGCTCGGCGGTGACTGTGGGCAAGCTGCAGGAACTCATCAGCACCCGCCCGCTGATGTTTCCCGGCATGCCCTGGGTCATGGGGGCCGTCCTGCTGGGAGCGGTCGTCTCGGGCGGGCTGGTGGTCCTGACGGGGTCGCTCGGCTGGTCTCTCGCGCTGCTGGGCCTGGGGCTGGCCGCCGGGCTGCTCCTGGTGTTGCCCGTCGGCGGGGCAGACGTGCCGATCGTGATCTCCCTGCTGAACGCCTTCACGGGCCTGGCGGTGGCAGCGTCCGGCGTGGTCCTGGGGAATGTCCTGCTGCTCGTCGCGGGAACGCTTGTTGGCGCCAGCGGCACCATCCTGACCAAGGTCATGGCCTCGGCCATGGGCCGCGGAGTCGCCGGCATCCTGTTCGGGGCGTTCAAGGGCGGCTCGACGGCGGGTTCCACCGCGTTGAGTGACCGGCCGGTGCGTTCCTCGTCACCGGAAGACGTGGCCGTCCAGCTCGGCTATGCCCAGCGCGTGGTGATTGTCCCCGGCTACGGGCTAGCTGTGGCGCAGGGCCAGCACACCGTGGCGGAACTCGCCGAGGCCCTGTCCGCCCGCGGCGTGGAGGTGGTCTTTGCCATCCACCCCGTGGCGGGACGCATGCCGGGCCACATGAACGTGCTGCTGGCCGAGGCCAACGTGCCCTATGAGTCGCTGCGGGAGCTGGCGGAAGTCAACCCGGAGTTCGCGACCACGGACATTGCGCTGGTGGTCGGCGCCAATGACGTGGTCAACCCGGCGGCCAAGTCCTCTCCCGGTTCGCCGATCTACGGGATGCCCATCCTGGAGGTGGTCCAGGCCCAGCAGGTCGTGTTCCTGAAGCGTTCCATGCGCCCGGGATTCGCCGGGATCGAGAACGAGCTCCTCCACGATCCCAAGACCACCCTGCTGTTCGGGGATGCCAAGGATTCGCTGGCGAAGGTGCTCGGCGCGGTCAAGGCGCTGTAAGGCCGGCACCTGCCGGGGACGCGGCTCGCTGGTCGCGTTCCTCGGGAACAGCTCGCTGGCAGCACCGCCATCAAAACAGTGTGGGCTGGGCTGTGTTTGAGTGGGCTGTGTTTGAGTGCCCAGCATTTGAGTGCCCAGCATTTGAGTGCCCAGCATTTGAGTGACCGGTGTTTGAGTGACCGGTGTTTGCGTGGCCGGCGGTGTCGGGGATGCTTCCGGCGGGGTACTGGGCTTCCTCCTGCCGGGCATCGTCATGCTCGCTGCCGGCGTCAAGATCCCTGTGGCTGAATCCCTGCGAGCCCGAAAATCCGTGCAGGTCCTTGAAGTAGCGGATGCGGCCGGCCAGCCAGGCCCGGTATTCCTTCGATGCATAGGAACCGCTGCCGTAGAGGCGCCGGTACTTGCCGGCCAGTTGCGGATGTTCGCGGGCGATCCATTGCATGAACCATTCACGGGTGCCCGGCTTCAGGTACAGGGCACCGGCCGTGACCCCCGTGGCCCCGGCTGCTGCCAGGGCGCCGAAGAGGGAGTCGAGGGCGTCGTCGCCGTCGGAGAGCCATGGCAGGATGGGCATGGCCATGACGCCGCAGGGCAGGCCGGCCTCCCGCAGCCGGGAGACGAGCTTCAGCCGTGCCCGTGGCCCCGGCGTGCCCGGCTCCACGGCTTCGGAAAGCTGCTCGTTGGTCATCGCCAGGGAGATGCCAACGCCGACCGGCACCTGGGCCGCGGCATGCTTCAGGAGCGGGATGTCCCGGGCCAGGAGCGTGCCCTTGGTCAGGATGGACAGGGGAGTGCCGGAATCGGCGAGGGCGCCGATGATGCCTGGCATGAGCTGATACCGGCCCTCAGCCCGCTGGTAGGGGTCGGTGTTGGTGCCCAGGGCCACGTGCTCGTGCCGCCAAGAAGGCTTGGCCAGTTCCCTGCGCAGGACCTCGGCGGCGTTGATCTTGACCACCACCTGGCTGTCAAAGTCCGGGCCGGCATTGAAGTCCAGATAGGTGTGGCTCTTGCGGGCAAAGCAGTAGACGCAGGCGTGGCTGCACCCCCGGTAGGGGTTGATGGTCCAGTCGAACGGCATCCGCGAACCGGCGACCACCTTGTTGAGCACCGATTTGGCGGTGACCTCATGGAAGGTGATCCCGGCAAACTCGGGGGTGGATACGGACCGCACGAGTCCGGCCAGGGGCAGCAGGGCGGCAGTGCCCGGCGTAGCGGCTGGGGCACCCGGGGATGCGTCGCGTTCGAGTGCTTGTGCGTCCCATCTCATGCCTATATTCGAATGTATGTTCGAATAAAAGTCAAGGGTGCCGCGGGTCTCCGGGGGACCCGCCGCGAAGTATGCGGTAAATAGTCCGGGGCAACTGGGCCGGCCGCAGCGTTGGCCGCATTGCTAGGCTGGGGCGATGATTCTCCTCACCGGGTTCGAGCCGTTCGGCGGCGAAACGGCCAATTCGTCGTGGGCCGCGGCCCGTTCGGCGGCACGGCAGCTCCAGGCCGAAGGGCTCGATGTCCGGGCGGTGGAACTGCCGTGCGTCTTCGGCGCCTCGGCCAAGGCGCTGGAGGAGGCCATGGAACGCTCCCTCCCGGAGCTTGTGCTGTGCGCCGGGCAGGCAGGCGGGAGGTCGCGCATCTCGCTGGAACGGGTGGCCATCAACTGCGACGACGCCCGCATCCCGGACAACGCCGGCAACCGGCCCGTGGACGAACCCGTGGTCCAGGACGGGCCGGCCGCCTATTTCACGTCGCTGCCCATCAAGGCGGCGCTCGCGGCGTTGACGGCGGAGCAGATCCCGGCGGAAGTATCCCAGAGCGCGGGCACGTATGTGTGCAACCACGTCTTCTATGCGCTCATGCACGCCCTGCGGCTCCTTCCGGGCACCAGGGGAGGCTTCGTCCACATCCCCTTCGCCGACACCCAGGTTCCGGTAGGGAGCAGCGCCCCGTCGCTGCCGGCGCAACAGATGGCGGCGGCGCTCGCCGTCGTCGTCCGCACCACGCTTGGGACGACGGCGGACCTCCGGCTCGCTGCGGGCGCAACGCATTAGCGGGCAGACCACCAGGCAGGCCGGTGCCCGCTCCCGCAACCCAAAGGGCAGCGGGGCCGCGTGTGCGCAGTCAGTCGAGCAGTTCCCAGACGACACCCACCGTCGCGGTGACGCTCGACTCGCCGGCCTCGACGGCGATCGAATCCGTGGCCACCGCCCGCTGCATCTTCGCGACGGGGATCGGCGCCTGGAAGCCGGTGTGCTGGGTGAGGGACAGGACCTTGCCCAGTCCGGTCCCGGAGAGGGCGGCGTAGTGCTCGGCCGTGGTGCGGGCATCCTGCCAGGCTGCCTCGCGTGCCCGGGCCTCGACGGCGGCGGAATCCGTGAAGCCGAGGCTCAGCCCGTTGAGCCGGACGGCGTCGCCGCCGGCAGCAACGGCGGCGGCAAGGATCTGTGAGGACTCGGACAATCCGCGGATCCGGACGGTGAGCGTGCTGGAGGCCAGGTAGCCGGTGACGGTCTGGCCGCGGCCGTCCTGCCAGTTCACCTCGGCCCGCACGTTCAGCCCCGAGGTGGACATGTCGGCGCTGTCCACGCCGTGTTGCCGGAGCTCCGCCGTGATGGCGGCCGACCGTGTTCCCGCATCGCCGTAGGCCTCTGCCACGGTATCGCGGCGGCATTCGACCCCGATCGACAAGGTCAGGAGGTCCGGCACCGCCTCGGCGCTGCCGGTTCCGGTGACCGAGATGCTTCTGCGGTGCTCTGCCATGTCAGGCCTCATATCGTTCGGGGGCGGTTGCGCCCGTTCTCTGGTGGGTCCCCGACCTGCCGGGCAAGGGGTAGCCGCCCGCTTCCAGTCCGGCGTGGCGCTCGAAGACGTTGGCGCTGCCCGGGTTGCCCGTGCGCACCAGCGACCAGCCCGCGGCGATGAAATACAGCGGAAGGAAGGGCAGCCCGAGGCACCAGGCGTACTGGGTGCTGTGGCGCTCCTCGTGTCCCAGGAGCGCTGGATTGGCGACGGCGGATTCGGGGCCGGCGCGGAACACGATGACGTTGCCCACCGTGAACGCCGCGGCAAACGGAAGCCGCCAGCGGTAGCGGCTCGCGATCAGCAGTCCGCGCGGACCGGACCTGATGGATGTCCGGGCGCAGGCTGCCAGCAGCAGGCCCAGGAGCGTGGACCCGTTCAGCATGTTGGCGACCTGCCGAAGCCGCTGTCCGGACGTCATGAGGCCATGGTAACCGGGGGTGTGCCAAGCGGTCAGGGGGCTGCCGGAGGGAACCTTCACGAACGCCTGGCCGTTGCCGTGCGGCTGACGGCGGTCTACTAGACTGGAGTGGGCGCCTGCCGGAGCGATTTCGGCCGGCCCCAATGCAGTGACCTGTGTTTGATGCAGTGACCTGTGAGAATGAACTGTGACCATAAGCCTTGCCGGCTACCCGCGCCCGCGCCCTGTGCCCGTGCCGTGGGCAGTTGGCATGATCCGACTCGTAGCTAAGAACAGTAGATGACTGAAACTTTGCCGGGCGCCGCCGTCCCGAATCCTCTGGATGAAGCCGCCATTACCGCTGCCGTAGACCAGGCCGTCGCCGCCATCGCCGCCGCGGCGACCCTCGATGAACTCAAGGCCGTGCGCCTCGCGCACACGGGCGAAAAGTCCGCGTTGAGCCTCGCCAACCGTGAGATCGGCGCGCTTCCCAAGGACCAGAAGGCCGCCGCCGGCAAGCTCATGGGCGCCTCGCGCGGACGCGTCAACAAGGCGCTCGCAGATCGGACTACCGAGCTTGAAGCGGAGAACGACGCGCGGATCCTGGTCGAAGAGACCGTTGACGTCACGGCGGCGCCGCGCCGCCGTCGTGCCGGTGCGCGCCACCCGCTGTCCACGCTGCAGGACCGCGTGGCAGACATCTTCGTCGGCATGGGGTGGGAAATCGCCGAAGGGCCCGAGGTCGAGTCCGAATGGTTCAACTTCGATGCCCTGAACTTCAAGCCGGACCACCCTGCCCGCGACATGCAGGACACGTTCTTCGTCGAGCCGCCCGAGGCCCACCTGCTCATGCGCACGCACACCTCACCGGTGCAGGTTCGCTCCATGCTGGAACGCGAACTGCCCATCTACGTGCTGTGCCCGGGCAAGGTTTTCCGCACCGACGAGCTCGACGCGACGCACACCCCGGTGTTCCACCAGTTCGAGGGCCTGGCCATCGACAAGAAGCTCAGCATGGCGGACCTCCGCGGCACCCTGGAGCACTTCGCGCGGCAGATGTTCGGCGCCGAAGCCCAGATCCGGCTGCGCCCCAACTATTTCCCGTTCACCGAGCCGTCCGCCGAGCTGGACATCTGGCACCCGGGCGCCAAGGGCGGCCCCAGCTGGATCGAGTGGGGCGGCTGCGGCATGGTCAACCCCAACGTCCTGCGCGCCGCCGGCATCGACCCGGACGTTTATTCAGGTTTTGCCTTCGGCATGGGCATCGAACGCACCCTCATGTTCCGCAACGAGGTCGGCGACATGCGCGACATGATTGAAGGCGACGTACGTTTCAGCGAGCACTTCGGGATGGAGATCTAACAGTGCGTATCCCACTTTCCTGGCTGCGTGAATTCGCGCAGGTACCGGCCGGAGCATCGGCCGAAGACGTCATGGCCGAGCTCGTCAAGGTCGGCTTTGAAGAAGAAGCAGTCCACCGCCCCACGGACACCCTCCGGGGGCCGATCGTGGTGGGCCAGGTCCTCAGCATCGTCAAGGAGCCCCAGACCAACGGCAAGACCATCAACTGGTGCCAGGTCCGGGTTGTCCCCGAGGGCCAGCCGCAGCCCCTCACGGGCGACGGCATCGACCCCTCCGGCGTGCAGGGCATCATCTGCGGCGCCCACAACTTCGTCGAGGGCGACAAGGTGGTGGTGACCCTTCCGGGCGCGGTGCTGCCGGGCGACTTCCACATTTCCGCGCGGAAGACCTACGGCCACCTGTCCGCCGGCATGATCGCCTCGGTACGAGAACTGGGCATCGGCGAGGACCACGACGGCATCCTGGTGCTGTCCCGGATCGGGCTGGATCCGGAACTCGGCACCGACGCCATGGAGCTGCTGGGCCTCTACGACCAGGCGGCCGAGATCAATGTGACGCCGGACCGCGGGTACGCCTTCTCCATCCGCGGCGTGGCCCGTGAATACGCGCACGCCACCGGCACCGTGTTCACCGACCCGGCGTCCAAGGTCCAGGCCCCGGCGGCGCTGTCCGGCGGCTACGGCGTCAAGCTCAACGACGACGCCCCCATCTACGGCAAACCCGGCTGCGACCGTTTTGTGGCCCGCACCGTTCGCGGCGTGGACGCCACCCGGCCGACCCCGCCCTGGATGACCTCCCGACTCCGGCTCGCCGGCATCCGCTCCATCTCCCTGCCGGTGGATATCTCCAACTACGTCATGCTGGAGCTCGGGCAGCCGAACCACTGCTACGACCTGGACAGGCTGGCCGGCGACATTGTGGTCCGGCGCGCCACGGCCGGCGAGAAGATCACCACCCTCGATGACAAGGAGCGCACGCTCGACGCCGAGGATCTGCTGATCACGGACGCATCCGGGCCCATCGGGATCGCCGGCGTCATGGGCGGTGCCCACACCGAAGTGTCGGACTCCACCACGAACGTCCTGGTCGAGGCCGCCCACTTCGACGAGGTCTCGATCGCACGCTCGCGCCGCCGCCATAAGCTGCCCTCCGAGGCGTCCAAGCGCTTCGAACGCGGCGTGGACTGGCAGGTAGCCGATGTTGCCGCCCAGCGTGTGGTGGATTTGCTGGTCGAGTTCGCCGGAGGCACCGCGGATGAGGCCGGGACCGACGTCGGGACCGCACCTGACGCCGTCACGATCGAGCTGCCGGCGGGCTACGCCGCAGCACGGATCGGGATCGACTTCACCGAGGAACACATCGTGACCTCGCTGGAAGACCTCGGCGCCGTCGTCGAGGACAACGGCAACGGCCACACCGTGACCGCGCCGAGCTGGCGCAGCGACCTCGAAACCAAGGATGACCTCACCGAGGAAATCGCGCGCCTGGTCGGCTACGACCAGATCCCGGCGACCCTTCCCGTGGCTCCGCCGGGCCGTGGCCTGACCCGTGTCCAGCAGCAGCGCCGCCGCCTGATCCAGGCCCTCGCCGACGCCGGACTCACCGAGGTATTGAGCTACCCGTTCGTTTCCAAGGCCGCCAATGACACCTTTGGCGTCCCGGCCGAGGGCGCGGAGCGCAAGGCCCTGAAGCTGGCCAACCCGATCAGCGAGGAACACGGTTTCCTGCGGACCTCGGTCCTGCCGGGCCTGATCGAGGTGGCCAAGCGCAATCACTCCCGCGGCTTCCGCGACCTCGCCCTCTTCGAGGCCGGGCTCGTGTTCCTGCCCGGCGAACAGCTTGGCACCGCCTCGATCCCGCCGCTCGGCGTGAAGCCCGGTGACGAGGTGCTCGATGGCCTGTACGACGGCGTCCCGGACCAGCCGCTGCACCTCGCCGCCGTCTTTACGGGGCACGACTCCCCGGCCGCCCCGGGCCACACCCCGCGGGCCTGGGACTGGGCGGACGCGGTGGACATTGCCCGGATCGTCGGTGACGTGCTCGGCGTCGACCTCCAGGTCACCCAGGGCCGGCACCAGGCCTTCCACCCGGGACGGGCCGCGCAGATTGCGCTGCGCACCGGCGACGTGGTGGGCTACGCCGGCGAGCTGCATCCTAAACTGCTGGCGGCCCACGACATGCCGGCCCGCTCCGTGGCGCTGGAACTGAACGCCGACGCCCTCTTCGAGGCCGCCGCCGACGTGATCGTGGCCCGGCACATCTCGACGTACCCGCTGGCCACCCAGGACGTGGCCCTCGTGGTGCCGCAGGAGGTTCCGGCGGAAGAAGTGCTCACGGCGCTGCGTGAAGGTGCCGGCGAACTGCTCGAAGACGTGGCACTGTTCGACGTCTACGCGGGCAAGGGCATCGAGGAAGGCAAGAAGTCGCTGGCATTCAGCCTGCGGTTCCGCGCCGACGACCGCACCCTGACGGCGGACGAGGCGTCCACGGCCCGCGAAAGCGCGGTCGCGGTGGCGCACGAACGCTTCGGAGCCGTGCAGCGCTGAGAACCGCGCGAATGACGGCGCTGACGAGCTGAAAGGGGCGGGTCATGGCATCACACCTGGTTGTGCGTGCCTGCCCGCCCTTTCGCGTCCCCGGACTCCCCGGTGACGCGGGAGCCGTGGACGTCACCAGCCTGACGGGGTCCGCGGCGGCCACCGCTGCGGGCCCGTCGGGGCTGGAACGCGACGCGCGGTCCCTTCTGGACGGCGCCGAGCTCGACCGGGCCCGGGCCATGTCCGCACGGACCCGGGAAGACTTCCTGGCGGGGAGGCTCGCCCAGCGGCGGTTCGCCGCCGAGCTGCTGGGCGTGCCGGCGTCGGGCCTCACTGCCTGGTACAGCTGCCCGCGGTGCGGCACCGGCGAGCAGATCTCCCACGGCCGGCCGGGCTACCTGCTCCGGGGCCACGCCGCGCCGCTGCTGCTGAGCCTGTCCCGCGCATCGGGCTGGACGCTGCTGGCGGGGGTCGTGGATCCGGAGCGGGGCCAGCGCCTGGGCATCGACGCCGAAGATCCGGCCCGGGCGGACTTCGACGGGTTCGACGACGTGGTGCTGACCGGGGCGGAACAACGGCACCTCGCCGGGCTGCACGGCACCTCGCTGCTGCGGGGCCGCGCCAGGCTGTGGGCCCGCAAGGAGGCCTGGCTCAAAATGCTGGGCACGGGGCTGCAGACGGCACCGGACACCCTCGATGTCCTGGGCCCACGCGTGGAGGGCCATGCCGGGCTGCGGGACCTCCCGCCGGCAGAGTCTGGCCTGCCCGCGGAGCTCGTGGCAGCCGTCGCCGTCGTGGTCCTTCCGTAGCGGAAGGTTCCGGGCCCGGTCCAGGCCCGCCGGATCCGGCTTTTCCGGCCAGGGTTTTTCGGTTTAGGGCTCTGCGGCAATCGCTGGGCCGTCAGAGCGTCGGCGGGGCCGCGTGCGGGAGCGGCGGGAGGGCGTCCTCGAACAGCCAGGGGTGCAGCAGGGCCTCGGCATCGAGCCCCGTCGTGTGGCCGGCGGCGACGATGAAGTCGGCCGTGGTCACGGTGCCGTGGCGGAACCGGTCCGTCCAGTCGTGCAGCAGGGCGAAGAAGGCGAGGTCACCGCAGCGCACCCGCAGGGCGTGCAGGGCCAGGGCTCCGCGCTTGTAGACCCGGTCGTCAAACATCAGCTCCGGCCCGGGGTCGCCCACCATCAGGTCCTGCGGGGACGCGGCCAGTTTGCGCCACGCAGCCCGGGCCCGGCCCGCCACCGACATGATGCCGGCCTCTTCGGACCAGAGCCATTCCGCGTAGCACGCGAATCCCTCATGCAGCCAGATGTTCTTCCACGTCGCGGTCGTGAGCGAGTTCCCGAACCACTGGTGGGCGAGTTCGTGGGCGATCATCCGCTGTGACTCCCAGTCCTGCCGCAGATGATTCGGGCCCAGGATGGACAGCGTCTGCGCCTCCAATGGAATCTCCAGCACGTCCCCGGTCACCACCACGGTGTACTCCGGAAACGGGTACGGCCCAAAACAGTTGGTGAAGGTCCGCATCATGTCGGGTTGGCGGGCCAGGGCGGCCCGGGCGCCCGCCGCCAGCGACGCCGGAACGGCCACGTACTGCGGCACGTGCCCGGAGGGCCGCTCGGCGTTGAGCGTCAGGAGCTCGTAGCGTCCGATCTGGACCGTGGCGAGGTAGGTGGCCATGGGTTCGGCCTGCTCGTACACCCAGGTCTCGCGGCTGGCCCTGCTGGTGCGCGAGAGGAGCACCCCGTTGCACACCGCCCGGTAGTTCGCGTCGGTGGTCACCGTGATCCGGTAGCTCGCCTTGTCCCGCGGATGGTCATTGCACGGGAACCAGGAGGCGGCGCCGTTGGGCTGGCCGGCGACCAGAACGCCATCGGAGAGCTCTTCCCAGCCGACCTCGCCCCACAGGCCGCGGCGCGGCGCAGGGTAGCCCTCGTAGCGGATGTCCAGGGTGAAGGCCTCATTGGCGAGCAGCGGAACGTCGGGGTAGACGAGGAGCTGCTCGGCCCGCTGGGTGAACCTGCGCACCCGGCGGCCGTCGAGCTGGATCTTGGTGGCCCGCAGCCCGGCCAGGTCCAGGACGATCGCCGACGTCGGGAGCTGGGTGACGGCGTGCAGGAGGGCGTGCCCGCTAAGACGGTTGCTGCTGACCCGGTAGTCCAGGTCCAGTTCGTACCGGGTGACGCGGTAGGCGTTGGTTCCGTGTCCGGGCATGTAGGGGTCCGGGGCGCCCGCCGCCGGACTGATGGCCTGGCTGATTTCCCTGCTGATTTCCCGGCTGATCTCCCCGCCGGCTGCGGCGCTGCTGCTTGCTGCACTGGTGCTCAATGGACGGACCTTCGGGTTGTGGTGCTGGTGGACGTTCGCGGGCCGGGCCTACTGGGGACCGGCGGGCGGTTCCGGCCCGTCCCACGGGCTGACCGGGTTGCCCATCCAGTAGGTGCCGGCGGGGACGGTCTCGCCCCGCATGACGAGGGACGCCGGCCCCACCGTGCCGCCGTTGCCGATCCTGGCCTGCGGCAGGATGACCCCGTGCGGCCCCATGGTGGCTCCGTCATCGAGCGTAACAGTGTCGATGCTCATGACCCGGTCATGGAACAGATGGGTCTGGACGACACACCCGCGGTTGACGGTCGAGTTCCGGCCGAGCGTGACAAGGTCCGCCTCCGGCAGCCAGTAGCTTTCGCACCAGGTTCCCCTGCCGATCTTCGCCCCCAGTGCCCGCAGCCACCAGACCAGCGCCGGTGTCCCCGTGGCGGCACGCGCGAACCACGGGGCGCTGACCATCTCAATGAAGGTGTCCACCACCTCGTTGCGCCAAATGAAGGAGCTCCACAGCGGGTGCTCGCCGCTGCGGATCCGGCCCACCAGCAGCCATTTGGCCACAACCGCGCTGCCTGCCGCAGTGGCGCCTGCGATGAGGACCACCACGCCGCCCAGGACGGCGGCGACGCCGTAGTTGAACGTGGCTGCCATCGCGTCGAACGCGAGCATCACTCCGACGGCGATCGCGACCGTCAGCATGACCGGGACGAACCGGCACAGCTCCCACAGGGTCCGCGCGACCTTCAGCCTCCGGGGCGGCTGGTACGTCCGCGTGTCGTCGGAGGCGATGGCGGTGCGCCGCAGCCGCACGGGCGGGCTGCCGAGCCATGATGTCCCGGATTTGGCCTTGGCCGGCGTGGCCGAGAGGACAGCGACGAGGGAGTTCTTGGGCACGTTGCGGCCGGCCGCCGTCATGCCGGAGTTGCCCAGGAAGGACCGCTTACCGATCTTGGCCGGCGCAATGTGCATCCATCCGCCGTCGAGTTCGTAGGAGGCCACCATGGTGTCATCGGCCAGGAAGGCGCCCTCGCCCACGGTGGTCATGCTCGGGATCAGCAGCACTGTCGAGGCTTCCACGTTGCGGCCCACCTTGGCGCCGAGAAGCCGCAGCCAGACCGGGGTAAAGAGGCTCGCGTAGATGGGGAAGAGCAGATCCCGGGCGAGGTCCAGCACCCGCTCGGTCGCCCACACCTGCCAGCCAATCCGGCTCCGGACCCGGTAGTAGCCCTCGGCTAGTCCGACGCTCAGCAGCCTCGTGGTGGCCAGGATCAGCAGCAGGTTGGTCGCGAACCAGGCCAGCGCGGCCAGGGGGATGGAGAGCGCAATGCCGGGCAGTGCCGCGGACAGCGAGGAGCTGCCCCGGATGAACCCAAAGACCACGAAGGCCGCGGCGGCGGCGGAAACATAGGGGATGAGCGCCAGCCCGGCGGATGCCGCGGCGAAGCCGGCGAACCACAGCCGGCCGATCAGCCGGTGTTCGGGCGGGGAGTCCGGCCACGAGTGCTTGGCCTTGCCTCGCCGCTCGGCCGGTGAACCTGCCACCAGCTGCCCTGCCTTGACCTTGCCGATCACCGCGGAGCCCGGTTCCACCTGCGCTCCGGCGCCCACAGTGGCTCCGGGCATGAGAGTGCTGCGGGCCCCGACGCTTGCGCCTGGGCCAATCCGGATGGCGCCGATGTGGACACGGTCGCCGTCGATCCACCAGCCGGACAGATCGACTTCAGGCTCGATATTGGACCCGCTACCAAGGGACAGCAGCCCGGTGACCGGCGGCAGCGAATGCAGTTGGACGTTCTCGCCGATCTTCGCGCCGAGCGCCTTCGCGTAGTACGGCACCCAGGGCGCGCTGGCCAGGCTGATGGCGCCGGCGAGATCCTGGATCTGTTCGGCGAGCCAAAGCCGGAGGTGCACACGCCCGGACCGGGGATACGTCCCGGGCACCACGTTGCGCAGCAGCAGGCGGGCCGCGGCGATGGAGATCAGCATCCGCCCCGCCGGGCTGACAAAGACCAGCCACGACGCACCGACCCACCACCAGGAGAGTGTCGGCGCGGCGCTGAAACCGGCGAAGGCGGCCAGGAGATTGTTGGCGGCCATCAGGTACGTCAGCCAGCGCATGCCGACGAGGACTTGCAGGGGAATGCCCAGGAGGGTCTGGAAGGCCTGGGACTTCCTCGACGTGGGCGTGACGGAACGCTCCTGGGCGGCGACTGCCCCGCCCTCCGGGAGCGACTGGCGGGCCTCGTCCACCAAGGCGCCCACCCGGGGTGTCGCGTAGATATCGGCCACCGTGATGGTCGGATAGCGCACGCGCAGGGCGGACACGAGTTGCGCGGCGGCCAGTGAGCCGCCGCCGTAGGCGAAGAAATCGGCGTCCAGGCTCGTCACCGGGCTTCCCAGCACGGCACTCCATTGCTCCACGATCCACTGCGCGTCATCGGGCAGGTTCAGGGGCGCGCCCTCGGCCTCGGCGGCTCCGGTCCCGCTGAGCGGCCAGGGCAGGGCATGGCGGTCCACTTTGCCGCTGGTCTTGGTGGGCAGGGAGTCGACGAGCGTCAAGAGCGGGATGAGCGGCGCCGGCAGGCTCTCGCCGAGCAGTTCGCGCGCCGCCGCGAGGTCGATGTCCACGCCGGATACGGCGGCAAGGTAGCCGACCAGGATCTGGTTGCCGGCCGCGGTGGTCTGCACCGCGGCGGCGGCGCCGGCGACATCCGGCAGCGACTGCAGTGCGGCGTCGATCTCTCCGAGCTCGATCCGGCGGCCGCCGAGCTTGACCTGTTCATCGGCGCGGCCCTGGAAGATCAGGCCCTCCGCCTCGTATTTGACGAGGTCGCCGGAACGGTAGGCGCGCGGCCAGCCCAGGGACGGCATGGGGGCGTACTTTTCCGCGTCCTTGGCCGGGTCAAGGTACCGGGCCAGCCCGACGCCGCCGATGATCAGTTCGCCCACGGACCCTTCGGCGACAGGCAGCGAATCAGAGTCGACGACGGCGAGGTCCCAGCCGTCCAGCGGCAGGCCGATCCGGACGGGGCCGGGCCCGCCCAGCCGCGCCGCGCACGCGACCACGGTGGCCTCGGTGGGCCCGTAGGTGTTCCATACTTCCCGTCCTTCGACGGCGAGCCGCTCGGCAAGGTCCGGCGGGCACGCCTCTCCGCCGAAGATGAGCAGCCGGACGCTTTCCAGCGACTCCACCGGCCAGAGCGCGGCGAGCGTGGGGACTGTCGAGACCACCGTGATGCCGTGGCTGATCAGCCACGGGCCCAGGTCCATCCCGGTCCGGACCAGCGCCCGGGGTGCCGGAACCAGGCAGGCGCCGTGACGCCACGCGAGCCACATCTCCTCGCAGGAGGCATCGAAGGCCACGGACAGGCCGGCCAGCACCCGGTCCTGCGGGCCTACCGGATCATCCTGCAGGAAGATGCGGGCCTCGGCGTCCACGAACGCGGCGGCCGAGCGGTGCTGCACCGCAACACCCTTGGGTGTGCCGGTGGAGCCCGAAGTGAAGATGACCCAGGCGTCGTCGTCGGGCCCTGGCGGCCTCGCGTCGGGGAACGGCCGGGGGTGGTTGCTGTCCGTGACGATTTTGCCGCCGGCGCGAAGGATGGCGGCCACCCGGGCCTCGCCGAAGACAAGTTTGGCCCGCTCATCCGGATCGTCGGCGTCCACCGGGACGTAGGCCGCACCGACCAGCAGCACCGCCAGGATCGAGACGTACAGCTCGTTGGTGCCGGAGGGGATCCGCACGCCGACCTTGTCGCCGGCACCCAGCCCGGCCAGGTGCAGCTTCCTCGCGGTTGCCCGGACTTCGTCCATGAGCTGGGCGTAACTGAGCGAGCGGTGACCGTCGTCCAGCGCGGAAGCATCCGGGAAACGGGCGGCGGTATCGCGCAGGATATCTATGAGCGTCCGCTCCGGCGGGGCGGCGAGTGCGCCCGGCAGCTGGGGCTCGTAAACGGTGTCACGGGGTGCGGGAAGACTCTGCACCGTGCCGGCGTCAGGGGCTTCACTCGGGGTCAGTCGTTGCTCGGTCACTGGCGCATTATCCCTGCATGAGATGAACGGATGGTGTTGCCGCGCGGCCTAAGTGACCGTGCGGCCTTTAGGGGACAAGGATGACTTTCCCGGTGGTGCGGCGTTGTTCGAGGTCTTCGTGGGCGCGGGCTGCCTCGGCGAGCGGGTAGCGCGCGCCGATCCTGACCTTGAGGCTGCCATTGGCGGCCGCGGCGAAGACTTCGTCGGAGCGCCAGCGGCGTTCCCGGGCGTCGCGAAGATAGTGGGCCATGGTTGGCCGGGTGAGGTACAGCGACCCGCCGGCGTTGAGCCGCTGCGGGTCGAACGGCGGGACCGGGCCGGACGCTGCGCCGAAGAGCACCAGCGTGCCCCGGATGCGCAGCGATTCCAGGGAAGCGTCGAACGTGTCTTTTCCGACGCCGTCGTACACAACGTCCGCGCCAATACCGCTGGTCAGGTCCCGGACCCGCTCCGCGAAGCCGTCGTAGCGCAGCACGTGGTCGGCTCCGGCTTCGCGGGCCAGCTTCTCTTTCTCGTCCGTGGAAACGGTGGTGATGACGTGGGCGCCCTTGGCCTTGAGCAGCTGGATCGTGAGGAGCCCGACACCGCCGGCGCCGGCGTGCAGCAAGACCGTGTGGCCGGCCTCGACCTTGAAGGTGGAGTTGATCAGGTAGTGGGCCGTCACGCCCTGCAGCGGCAGGGCCGCGGCGGTGAAATCGTCCAGGCCATCCGGAACCGGCAGGGCTTTGTCCTCATCGATGAGGGCGTAGCCGGCGTAGCAGTTGATGCCCTCGGCCGTGGCCACCCGGTCGCCGGGAGCGAACACGGTGACGGCGTCCCCGACTTCCTCCACGGTGCCCGAGGCCTCGGACCCGGGCGTGAAGGGATAGCTGACCTTGTAGACGCCGCCGCGCTTGTAGGTGTCGATGAAGTTCACGCCTGCAGCGGCGACCTTGACCAGCAACTGGCCGGGCCCGGGAACGGGGCGGGCTGTTTCGTCGAGCTCCAGGACCCCGGGCCCCCCGGCCTGGCGGGCGACGATTGCGTGCATCATGTGGCTCCTTTTCCGGGAGGGAATCTCTGTCCCGGTCCCTGGGTCCATCCTAGGGACACCGGCGGTAACCATGAAGGGGCCGTTCGTAACCAGCCGTCACGTGATGCTGTACGTGACGCCGCCTGGGCGTGCCGGGTCCGGCGCGGACGGCGGGGTGATGCGTCCGTTAGTAGCGGCGCGTGACCGTCGCCATCGGGCACTCGAAGTGACGGCCCGCGGCGAGTCCGACGTCGTTGAGGTAGCGGACAATGATCGCGTACGACTGCAGCAGCGTGGTTTCCGTGTAGGGAACCTGGTGTTTGGCGCAGTACTCGCGGACGATCTTGGCGGCCTTGTCCAACTGGGGCCGTGCCATGTCGGGGAAGAGGTGGTGCTCGGCCTGCCGGTTGAGGCCGCCGAGGAGGATGTCCATGAAACGGCCGCCGGAGATGTTCCGGGAGGTCAGGACCTGGCGGCTGAAGAAGTCCACGCGGCTGTCCGCGGGGAGGACCGGCATGCCCTTGTGGTTCGGCGCGAAGGACGCGCCCATGTAGAAGCCGAAGACAGCCAGCTGGACGCCGATGAAGGCGAACGCCATGCCCAGGGGCAGGAAGGTGAAGGCGAGGACCGGCAGCAGGCTGAGCCGGACCGCGAGGATCGGAATTTCAACCCAGCGGTGCGTGACCTTGGCCCGGCGGAAGATGAATTTCACCGAATCGATCTGCAGGCCCAGGCCCACCAGGAACAACAGCGGGAAGAAGAACCAGCCCTGTTTGCGGGTCAGGAACGCGAAGCGACCCTGCCGGTCGGCCACGGCTTCAGCGTGGAAGGCGATGGGGCCGGGCGCGATGTCCGGGTCCTTGGAAATAACGTTCGGGTGGTTGTGGTGCGCGCCGTGCTTCTGCTCCCACCAGGAGTAGCTGATACCGGCCACGGAGGTGGCGAGAAGCCGTGCGGCCCAGTCGTTGGCGCGGCGGGAGGCGAAGATCTGGCGGTGCCCGGCCTCGTGGGCCAGGAAACTCAGCTGCGTGCACAGGATGCCCAGCGCGGCGGCGATGAGGAGCTGGAACCAGCTGTCACCGATCAGTGCGAAGCCGAACCAGGTGGCGGCCATCAGCAGCACGAGGCTGGCGAAAAGGGTGATGTAGAAACCGACGCGCCGTTCGAGGAGACCGGCCGCCTTGACGCTTTTCAGGAGTTCCGAATAGCTCAGGACGACGGCGTTGGGTTGCCGGACGCGCGATTGCGGACGCGCCGGCGTTTGGGTGGGAAGTGTGGAAGTGGCGGTCATGGAGCGCTGGCCTCGTCACGGTTACGGGCAACGCTGCAGCTGACATTCGCAGCTGCACGGTCTGGATCACCCTTTACCAAGCATACGCCCCCGGGTTTCTGCGGGCCGCCGATCCGGCGGCGAATCCTCTGCCGGCGGAACCCGCCGGGGCGGGCTCAATTGGACACAGAGACGCAATTGGACACGGACACTTAATTGGAGACAGACCCTCAATTGGACACAGACCCATCGATGCATAAATATCGGCATCTATGCATACTCTTGCTGTATAGTCGTGCTTATGACTATTTCTGTTGCCGTTTCCGGGGCGAGCGGTTATGCCGGCGGCGAGGTCCTGAGGCTCCTTGCCGGTCATCCCGACGTCACCATCGGCGCCATCACGGCCCACAGCAACGCCGGTTCCAGACTAGGGGAATTGCAGCCGCATCTCCATGACCTGGCGGACCGGATCCTCGAGGACACCACGGTGGATAACTTGGCCGGCCACGACGTCGTGTTCCTGGCGCTCCCGCACGGGGCGTCCGCGGAGATCGCGGCGCAGCTGCCGGCCGGGACGCTGGTGATCGACGCCGGCGCGGACCACCGCCTCGAGGACCCGGAAGCCTGGGAGAAGTTCTACGGTTCCGCGCACGCAGGAACCTGGCCCTACGGCCTGCCCGAACTGCCCGGCCAGCGCGACGCCCTCCGCGGCGCCACCCGGATCGCCGTCCCCGGCTGCTACCCGACGTCGGCCCTCCTGGCCCTCACGCCCGGCTTCAGCAACCAGTTGCTGGAGGGCGAGGACGTCGTGATCGTCTCCGCGTCCGGCACCTCGGGCGCCGGCAAGGCCGCAAAGGTCAACCTGATCGGCGCCGAGGTCATGGGCTCCATGAGCCCCTACGGCGTGGGCGGGGGACACCGGCACACCCCGGAGATCGAACAAGGACTCTCCAAGGCGCTGGGGTCACCGGTCACGGTCTCCTTCACGCCCACCCTGGCGCCCATGAGCCGCGGCATCCTGACGACGGCCACAGCCAGGGTCCGCTCGGGCGTCACTGCCGAGGAGCTCCGCCGCGCCTGGGCCGAAGCCTACGACGACGAGCCCTTTGTGCACCTGCTACCCGAGGGCCAGTGGCCCTCGACCAAGTCGGTCCAGGGATCGAACCACACGGTTATGCAGCTCGCCTTCGATGAGCACACCGGCCGAGTGATCGTCTGCTGCGCCATCGACAACCTCACCAAGGGGACCGCCGGCGGCGCCGTGCAGTCCATGAACATTGCCCTCGGCCTGGCGGAATCCGCCGGCCTCAACCTCCAGGGAGTCGCACCGTGAGCATCACCGCACCGCAGGGATTCCGCGCCGCCGGCGTGACGGCCGGCCTCAAGGCCTCCGGCAAGCCGGACGTGGCCCTCGTGGTCAACGACGGCCCGTCCAAGGCCGCGGCGGCGGTCTTCACGTCCAACCGCGTCGCCGCGGCTCCCGTGCACTGGTCCCGCGAGGTCCTCAAAGACGGCCGGGTGGACGCTGTGATCCTCAACTCCGGCGGCGCGAACGCCTGCACCGGACCCCAGGGCTTCCAGAACACGCACACCACGGCCGAGAAGACCGCCGAGGCCCTCGGCGTCTCCGCCACCGACGTCGTCGTCTGCTCCACCGGCCTGATCGGCGAGCAGCTGCCCATGGACAAGATCCTGGCCGGCATCGGTTCCGCCACCGCGGACCTGGCAGCCGACGGCGGGCCCGCGGCAGCCACCGCGATCATGACCACGGACTCGGTGTCCAAGCAGGCCGTCTTCACCGGCACGGACTCCAACGGCACGCAGTTCACCATCGGCGGCATGGCCAAGGGCGCCGGCATGCTGGCCCCGGGCCTGGCCACCATGCTGGTGGTCCTCACCACGGACGCCGACGTCCGGCCGGACACGCTCGACGCCGAACTCCGCAACGCCACCCGCGTCACCTTCGACCGGGCGGACTCCGACGGCTGCATGTCCACCAACGACACCGTCGTGCTGCTGGCCTCCGGGGCCTCCGGCGCCGCGCCGTCCGCCGCCGACTTCGGTGCCGGCCTGACCCAGGTCTGCGCCGAGCTGGCCCGCAAGCTGATCGGCGACGCCGAGGGCGCCAGCCACGACATCGCGATCCGGACCTTCAACGCCGCGAGCGAGCGGGACGCCGAAATCGTCAGCCGCGCCGTCGCCCGCTCCAACCTGTTCAAGACCGCGATCTTCGGCAAGGACCCCAACTGGGGCCGCGTGCTCTCCGCCGTCGGCACCACCGACGCGGCGTTCGATCCGGACCAGCTGAACGTGTCCATGAACGGCGTGCAGATCTGCCGCAACGGCAGCATCGGCGATGACCGGAACCTCGTGGACCTCGAACCGCGCGAGGTCCTCGTCGAAATCGACCTGCAGGCCGGCGGGGCCGAGGCCACCATCCTCACCAACGACCTCACCCACGACTACGTCCACGAAAACAGCGCCTACTCCAGCTAACCCCCCGGGGAAGGAACAGTACGGACGAACAGGTAAGGACGAACCCCCATGAACACCCAGACCCGCGAGACCACCTCGCAGTCCGACGCCCGGGACAAGGCCGCCACGCTGATCGAGGCACTGCCCTGGATCCAGCGCTTTGCGGGCAGCACCATGGTGATCAAGTACGGCGGCAACGCGATGGTCAACGACGAGCTCCGCCGCGCCTTCGCCGAAGACGTCGTGTTCCTGCACCATGTCGGCATCCACCCCGTGGTGGTGCACGGCGGCGGCCCGCAGATCAACTCCATGCTCAGCCGGCTCGGGATCGAATCGGAGTTCAAGGGCGGGCTGCGCGTCACCACGCCAGAGGCCATGGACGTGGTCCGGATGGTCCTCACCGGCCAGGTGGGGCGCGAACTCGTCGGCCTGATCAACTCCCACGGCCCCTACGCCGTCGGCATGTCCGGTGAGGACGGCGGACTGCTCCGCGCCGTCCGCACCGGCACCGTGGTGGACGGCGAAGAGGTGGACCTGGGCCTGGTCGGTGAGGTGGTGGGCGTCAACCCGGAAGGCATCGTGGACATCCTCGCGGCCGGCCGGATCCCGGTGGTCTCCACCGTTGCCCCGGAGATCGCCGCCGACGGATCCACCACCGGGCAGGTACTCAATGTCAACGCGGACACGGCCGCGGCGGCGGTCGCCTCGGCCCTGGGCGCCTCCAAGCTGGTCATCCTGACCGACGTCGAAGGCCTCTACGCCAACTGGCCGGACAGGTCCTCGCTGATCTCGTCGCTGACAGCTTCGGAGCTGCGGGAGATGCTGCCGCGCCTTGAGTCCGGCATGATCCCGAAGATGGCGGCCTGCCTGAAAGCGATTGACGACGGCGTCGAGCGCGCCCACATCGTGGACGGCCGCCTGCCGCACTCGATGCTCCTGGAAACCTTCACGACCGCCGGCATCGGCACCCAGGTGGTCCCGGACGAGGAAAGCAAATGAACCAGATCGAAACAGCACCTTCCACGGACCTTGAGCACTCCCCGGTAGGGGAACTGGTTCACTCGCGCGCCACCGGCGCACAGTGGCTCTCCCGCTACTCATCCTCCCTGCTCGGCGTCTTCGGCACCCCGCAGCGGGTTTTGGTCCGCGGCGCCGGCTGCCTCGTGTGGGACGCCGACGGCAAGGAGTACCTGGACCTGCTCGGCGGGATCGCGGTGAACGCCCTGGGCCACGCCCACCCGTTCGTCACCTCAGTGATCTCCAGCCAGCTGGCCACCCTGGGCCACGTGTCGAACTTCTTCACGAGCCCCACCCAGATCGCCCTGGCGGAGAAGCTGCTGGAACTGTCCAAGGCGCCGGCCGGCTCCAAGGTGTTCTTCGCCAACTCCGGCACCGAGGCCGTCGAGGCCGCGTTCAAGCTGGCCCGCCGGAACACAGGTGCCGCGGATTCGGAAAACACAGCGAAGCCGCGCACCAAGATCATCGCCCTCGAAGGCGCCTTCCACGGGCGCACCATGGGCGCCCTCGCGCTCACCGCGAAGGAAGCGTACCGGGCGCCGTTCGCGCCGCTGCCCGGCGGCGTCGTGCACATCCCCTTCGGTGACATCGAGGCCCTCCGCGCCGCCGTGGACGACACCACCGCCGCCGTCTTCCTCGAACCCATCCAGGGCGAGGCCGGCGTCCGGCCGCTGCCCGCCGGCTACTTGCAGGCCGCCCGCCAGGCCACCACCGAGGCCGGCGCCCTGCTGATCCTCGACGAGGTCCAGACCGGCATCGGCCGCACCGGTAAGTGGCTGGCCAGCGAGGACGCCGGGATCGTGCCCGACGCCGTGACCCTCGCCAAGGGCCTGGGCGGCGGCTTCCCGGTGGGAGCCCTCGTGACGTTCGGCCCGGAAACGTCCGCGCTCCTGACCGCAGGCCAGCACGGCACCACCTTCGGCGGCAACCCCGTGGCCACCGCGGCCGCCCTCGCCACCCTGCACGTCCTCGAAAACCAGGACGTCCTGGCCCACGTCCGGAGCGTGGGGGAGCACCTGCGCGCCGGTCTCGCCGGGATCGACGGCGTGACCGAGGTCCGCGGCGAGGGACTGCTGATCGGCTTCGACCTCGACGCCGACGTCGCCCCCGCCGTCGTCACCGCCGGCCTCGACGCCGGGTTCATCGTCAACAGCCCCGGCCCGCGCACCATCCGGCTCGCGCCCCCGCTGATCCTGACCACCGAGCAGGCCGACCGCTTCCTCGCCGCCCTGCCGGCCCTCCTCCAGACCGCAAAGGACGCCCAGTGACCTCCGCCGTGACCGCAACTGAAACTTCGACAAGACCCGTCCGCCACTTCCTCAAGGACACCGACCTCAGCCCGGCCGAGCAGGCGGAGGTGCTCGAGCTCGCCGTCCGGATGAAGGCCGCGCCCTACAGCGTGCAGCCCTTCGCCGCGGAAGGCAACGGCCGCCAGACCGTGGCCGTCATCTTCGACAAGACCTCCACCAGGACCCGCGTCTCCTTCGCCACCGGCATCGCGGACATGGGCGGCAACGCGCTCATCATCAACCCCGGCGAGGCACAGATCGGGCACAAAGAATCGGTCGAGGACACCGCCAAGGTGCTCGAACGCATGGTGTCCACCATTGTGTGGCGCACCGGCGCGCACGCCGGGCTCGTCGCCATGGCCGCGAACTCGCGCGTCCCGGTCATCAACGCCCTTTGCGACGACTACCACCCGTGCCAGCTGCTCGCCGATCTCCTGACCGTGAAGGAACACAAGGGAGGCCTCAAGGGCCTGACCATGGCGTACCTGGGCGACTCCGCCAACAACATGGCCAACTCCTACCTGCTGGCCGGCGTCACGGCAGGCATGAACGTCCGCATTGCCGGACCCGAAGGCTACCTGCCGTCCGCGGAGATCGTTGCCGCCGCCGAGGACCGCGCCGCGGAAACCGGGGGATCGGTGCTCGTCACGGTCGACGCCGCCGAGGCCCTCCTGGGCGCCGACGTCGTTGCCACCGACACCTGGGTGTCCATGGGCCAGGAGGCGGAGAAGGAAGCACGGATGAAGCTGTTCCGCGAGTACTCCGTGGATGCCGCGGCGATGGAACTCGCGGCGCCGGACGCCGTCGTGCTCCACTGCCTGCCGGCCTACCGGGGCTACGAGATCGCCGCCGACGTCATTGACGGCCCGCAGTCCATCGTCTGGGACGAGGCCGAAAACCGGCTCCACGCCCAGAAAGCGCTCATGGCCTGGCTCATGCACCGCTCCGGCCTGGCTGTTGTTGACGGGCTCGCGCCGGTCGATGGGCCCGCACTGGTGGACGGCTTGGCCTAATGTCCGTCCAGCCCGCCTCTCCGGGGGCCAGCCCGGCCACCAAAACAGCCCGGCAGGCACGGATCACGGCGATCCTGACCGGCGAATCGGTCCGTTCCCAGGCCGAGCTCGCCGCGCTGCTCGCGGACGACGGCGTCCAGGTCACCCAGGCCACGCTCTCGCGCGACCTCGTGGAACTCGGCGCCGTCCGGGTCCGCGGCAAGGACGGCGTGCTGGTTTACGCCGTCCCGGGGGAGGGCGGCTCACGGGCGGCCAAAAGCGGCGTGACACAGGAAATCCTCGACGCCCGGCTGACCCGGTTGTGCGGGGAACTGCTCGTCACCGCCGAGGCCTCCGCCAACCTCGTGGTGCTCCGGACCCCGCCGGGCGCCGCGAACTTCCTGGCCCTCGCCATCGACCACTCCGTGATGCCCTCGATCCTGGGCACCATCGCGGGGGACGACACCGTCCTGCTCGTCACCCGGGACCCCCTGGGCGGCGCGGGCATCGCCGCACGCTTCCTGCAGTTCGCCGAGGAAGCCGGCCAGTAAGCCACACCATGGCCGTTCACAGGACCGGGCACACCCGGCTTGTGACAGGCTTGCAACAGACAGATTTTCCCAGACTTACAGCATCACCAAAACAACTAAGGAGCATTTGAAGTGACTGAGCGTATTGTTCTGGCCTACTCCGGTGGCCTGGATACTTCCGTAGCCATCGGCTGGATCGGTGAAGCCACCGGCGCCGAGGTCATCGCCGTGGCGGTCGACGTCGGACAGGGCGGCGAATCGCTGGAGACCATCCGCCAGCGCGCGCTGGGCTGCGGCGCCGTCGAAGCCTACGTGGCCGACGCGTCCGACGAGTTCGCCAACGAGTACTGCGTGCCCACGCTGAAGGCCAACGCCCTCTACCAGGGCCACTACCCGCTGGTCTCGGCCATCTCCCGCCCGGTGATCGTCAAGCACCTGGTCAAGGCTGCCCGCGAGTTCGGCGCCACCACGGTCGCCCACGGCTGCACCGGCAAGGGCAACGACCAAGTCCGCTTCGAAGTCGGCATCCAGACCCTCGGCCCGGACCTGAAGTGCATCGCACCGGTCCGCGACCTTGCCCTGACCCGCGACAAGGCCATCGCCTTCGCCGAGGAAAAGGGACTGCCGATCGAGACCACCAAGAAGAACCCGTACTCGATCGACCAGAACGTCTGGGGCCGCGCCGTCGAAACCGGCTACCTCGAGGACATCTGGAACGCCCCCACCAAGGACATCTACGACTACACCGCCACCCCGGAATTCCCGCCGGCGCCTGATGAGGTCACTATCTCCTTCGAGGCCGGCGTGCCGGTCGCGATCGACGGCGTCAAGGTCACCCCGCTGCAGGCCATCAAGGAACTCAACCGCCGCGCCGGCGCCCAGGGCGTCGGCCGCATCGACGTCGTCGAGGACCGCCTGGTAGGCATCAAGTCCCGCGAAATCTACGAGGCCCCCGGTGCCATGGCGCTCATCACGGCCCACAAGCACCTCGAGGACATCACCATCGAGCGCGAGCAGGCCCGCTTCAAGGCGACCGTCGGCCAGCGCTGGGCCGAGCTGGTCTACGACGGCCAGTGGTTCTCCCCGCTCAAGCGCTCCCTCGACGCCTTCATCGAGGACACCCAGCGCTACGTCACCGGTGACATCCGCATGGTGCTGCACGGCGGCCAGGCGATCGTCAACGGACGCCGCTCAGAGACCTCGCTGTACGACTTCGACCTCGCCACGTACGACACCGGCGACACCTTCGACCAGTCCATGGCGCGCGGCTTCATCGAGCTGTGGGGCATGTCCGCCAAGGTTGCCTCGGGCCGCGACATCCGCGTCGCAGGACAGTAGCCCCTGTGGCTGAGCAAAAGTCCGAGGCGACCAACAAGGGCGCGCTGTGGGGCGGCCGGTTCGCCGGCGGCCCCGCGGACGCCCTCGCGGCGCTGAGCAAGTCCACGCACTTTGACTGGCGGCTGGCCCGCTATGACATCGCCGGGTCCAAGGCGCACGCCCGCGTGCTGCACAAGGCCGGGCTGCTGGACGGCGCCGAACTCGAGGGCATGCTGGACGCCCTGAGCCGGCTGGATGAGGACGTCGCCTCCGGCGCCTACCTGCCGGCGGAGTCGGATGAGGATGTGCACGGTTCCCTGGAGCGCGGCCTGATCGAGCGCGCGGGCACCCAGCTCGGCGGCAAGCTCCGCGCCGGCCGGTCCCGCAACGACCAGGTGGCCACGCTGGGCCGGATGTTCCTGCGTGACCACGCCCGGATCATCGCCCGCGGCGTGCTCGCCACGATCGACGCGCTGGTGGACCAGGCCAAGGCCCACCAGGGCGTGGCCATGCCGGGCCGCACGCACCTCCAGCACGCCCAGCCGGTGCTGCTCAGCCACCACCTGCTGGCCCACGCCTGGGCGCTGCTGCGCGACGTGCAGCGGCTGCAGGACTGGGACAAGCGCGCCGGCGTCTCGCCCTACGGCTCGGGTGCCCTGGCGGGTTCCTCGCTGGGCCTGGATCCGGAGGCTGTGGCAGCGGACCTGGGCTTCTTCTCGGCAACGCACAACTCGATCGACGGCACCGCCTCCCGCGACGTCTTCGCCGAGTTCGCCTGGATCACCGCCATGATCGGCGTGGACCTGTCACGGGTCTCGGAGGAAGTGATCCTGTGGGCCACGAAGGAGTTCTCCTTCGTCACCCTGCACGATTCCTACTCCACCGGCTCCTCGATCATGCCGCAGAAGAAGAACCCGGACGTTGCCGAGCTCGCACGTGGCAAGGCCGGCCGGCTGATCGGCAACCTGACCGGGCTGCTGGCCACCCTGAAGGGCCTGCCGCTCGCGTACAACCGCGACCTGCAGGAGGACAAGGAGCCGGTCTTCGACGCCGCCGACACCCTGGAGGTCCTGCTCCCGGCAGTCTCGGGCATGATCGCGACGCTGACGTTCAACACAGAACGGATGGAATCCCTGGCACCCCAGGGCTTCGCGCTGGCCACGGACATCGCCGAATGGCTGGTCCGGCAGGGCGTGCCGTTCCGCGAGGCGCACGAGCTCTCCGGCGCCGCGGTGAAGCAGGCCGAAAGCCGCGGCGTCGAGCTCTGGGACCTGACGGATGGGGAATACGCGGCCATCTCGGAGCACCTGACGCCGGAGGTCCGCACGGTCCTGTCCACCGAGGGGTCGCTCAACAGCCGGAACTCCCAGGGCGGTACCGCGCCGGCCGCCGTCGAACGCCAGCTGCTGGCCCTCGAGGGCGAGCTCGCCGGCGTGCGCGAGTACGCGGGCTAGTTCGCACCGAGGCGCCTGCACCCCACACGAGTTGGCATTTCGCGGCAATGTTGTCTAATGGCACTGCCGTGAAATGCCAACTCGCGGCGTTTAAGGTGGGTGCATGAGCGAATCGTTCCGGAAAATGCTGCGGGCCCTGCCAGATTTCCCCGAAGTGCTCCCGGACTTCGATCCGGCGGGCGCGCCCGCGGACCCTGCCGAGCTGTTCCGGCTGTGGCTCGGCGAAGCCCTGGCTGCCGGGGTGCCGCAGCCGAACGCGTGCAGCCTGGCCACGGCGGATGGGCAGGGACGGCCGTCGTCCCGGATGCTGATCCTCAAGGACATCGACGCCGACGGCTGGCACTTCGCCACCTCCCGCGAATCCCGCAAGGGCAAGGAACTCGCGGCCAACCCACACGCGGCCCTGAACTTCTTCTGGCAGCAGCAGGGCCGCCAAGTACGGGTGGCCGGGGACGTCGTGGAGCTCTCCGCCGAGGCCTCGGCCGCGGACTGGCAGGCACGGCCCGGCGCGGACGGCAGCGAAAATGAAAACACAGACTGGCAGCTCTACGCCCTCCGCCCCCGGGAGATCGAATTCTGGCAGGCACGGCACGACCGCAGGCACATCCGGCACCGCTACGCGCCCCGCTGACCGCGTTCCGTTCAGTTAGTCCGGGTTAATTGGGTGGCTCCGTTAGGATGGGCGGCATGACCTCCATCACACCAGAGAACCTTCGGGCAGAACTGCACCGCGCCGCCGACGTCGTGGCCGGAATCACCGCGAAACTGACCGAACAGGACATCAAAGCGCCGTCCGAACTGCCCGGCTGGAGCCGCGGGCACGTGCTGGCCCACATCTGCGGAATCGCCAACGCAATGGCCCGCCAGCTCGAATACGCCGCCCGCGGTGAAGCCGGGGAACTCTACGACGGCGGCTTCGAGGGGCGGAACCGCGGCATCGACATGGCGGCCGGCCACAGCCTCGCCGAGCACCGCGCCGACCTCGACTCCGCGCTGGGCAGGGCCCTGGGCGCCTTTGACGCCCTCGACGCGGCCGGCTGGCGCGAGCCCATCACCTACCGCGGGGGAGTCGTGTTCGACGGCGGCTTGGCCCTCTGGCGCGAACTCGTCATCCACGCGGCGGATCTCGGCACCGGCCACGGCCCGGAAACCTGGAGCCGGCCGTTCTGCGGGCACCTCTTCGAGTTCCTCTCCGCCCGGGTGCCCGAGGGGCAGCGCTTTGTCCTGCAGCCGCTCGGCCTGCCGGCAGTGGCCATTGGCAGCGGTGGACATTCGACGGTGATCAACGGAATGCTGACGGATATTGCCGCGTGGCTCGCCGGCCGCACGCCTACCCTTGGCAGCCTGCGCGCCACCGCCGCGGCCGACGGCGTCGAGCTTCCGGAGCTGCTGCCCTGGCCGTCCGGCGTGCCCATCAACAACTGAGGATCCCCGGCC
This sequence comes from Arthrobacter sp. 2MCAF15, assembly GCF_052115605.1. Lineage (NCBI taxonomy): Bacteria > Bacillati > Actinomycetota > Actinomycetes > Micrococcales > Micrococcaceae > Arthrobacter > Arthrobacter sp. 2MCAF15. The sequence goes on from NZ_JBFRGZ010000008.1 coordinate 309,461, forward strand.
TTGGCGGACTGCCAGGCCAGACAACGCGACGGTCTAATCCTTCGTCCTATGGCCGTGCCGTGGCGAGGGCGAGTTCGCGTTCCCGGTCCAGCAGGCTGCCCTTGACGGCGAGTCCCCAGCGGAAGCCGCCCAGGGTCCCGTCGGTGCGGACCACACGGTGGCAAGGAACGAACAAGGCCGCGGCGTTGAAGGCGCAGGCACTGGCCGCCGCACGGACGGCCCTGGGATTGCCGGACAATTCCGCGTACTCCGAGTAGGTCACGGGGTGCCCCGGAGCGACCGTCCGCAACACGTCCCAGGCATGGCTGCGGAAGGGCCCGGACTTCTGCAGCACCGGAACGGCCATGGCAGGCTCCGGATTCCCCGCGTAGAACGACTCGACGGCCTCGGAGATGGCGCCCATCCCGGTAACGGTCTCGAATTCGCCGGGCAGCAGGTCGGCATGGATCTGCCCGGTCAGTTCGCCGGGGATGGCGGTCCAGCCCGATGACAGGACGACGCCGTCACGGGCAATGATGGTGAATGGGCCGTCCGGGGTGGACATGGTCAACAGCTGGGCTTTCATGGTTTCGCTTTCTTCGGAGTCTGCGCGGAAGTTTGTGTCGGTGTCTGTTGTGTCGCCGGTGGCGGCTTGCGCGCCGCGGCCTGGGCGGCCGCTGCCGCGCGCCACAGGTGCATGGTGGCGTAGGAGCGCCACGGGCTGACCTCGCGGAAATCAGGGTTCAGCGCGGCGCCCGGGGCCGGGGCGAGGGACCGGATGCCGTTCCGGACGGCCGCGTCGTTGCCAAGGAACACATCCGGTGCTCCGATGACCCGCATCGCGACGTATCCGACGGTCCACGGCCCGACGCCGGCGAGCGGCAGGAGCTTGGCCTCCAGCCCGTGCACGTCATCGCCGTAGCCGAAATCAAGGTCCCCGGAGGCCATGGCTGCCGCCGCGCCGCGCACGGAGTCGATCCGCCGCTGCGGGCCGCGGAGCAGTTCGAAGCCGGATTCGGCAATCTGGGCGGCCGTCGGGAACAGCCGGTGCAGGCCGTCGGCGGGCACCAGGCTCTCGCTCCCGGCCGCCGAAAGCTGGACCAGTGCGGTCCGCGCGGCAGCCACCGTGATCTGCTGGCCGATCATGGCCCGGATCAGCAGTTCCTGCGGATCAACGGCGCCGGGCATCCGCATCCCCGGTGTGGCCGCCACCGTGGCGGCCAGGCGGGGATCGGCGGCGAGGGCGGCATCGATGGCGACGGGATCGGCGTCGAGGTCCAGGAGGCGGCGGACCCTGCTCAACAGGGCGGCAAGGTCCCGGAGGTCGACGGCGCCGATGGTCAGCACGAGCGGGCGCCCGGGAGCGCCGGCGTCGTAATCAACCCGGAAACGGGCATCGCCGTGGGTCAGCCGCAGGGTCCGGGCGTAGGAGTGGGAGGTGCCTTCCTCGATCCCGGGGATAGCGCGGACGGCGAGGAAGTCGAAGACACCTGGGTCGAACGGTTCCCGGTACGGAAGGTTGAGCGTGAGCGCCGTGGTGGCTGCGGGGGCGCGGTGGTGCCGGGCCGTGGCCCGGAGCGCGGAGGGCGTCATGGCGAAGACCTCGCCGATGGTCTCGTTGAACTGGCGCACGCTGCTGAATCCCGCGGCGAAGGCGATGTCCGAGACTTTCATGGCGGTGGAGACCAGCAGGGTGCGGGCGGTCTGGGCCCGGCTTGCCCGCGCCAGGGACAGGGGTCCGGCGCCGAGTTCGTGGCTGAGGATCCGGTTGAGCTGGCGCGAGGAATAGCCGAGCCGGGCCGCCAGCCCTTCGACGCCGTCGCGGTTGATCACGCCATCATTGATGAGCCGCATGGCGCGCCCGGCGATATCCGAGCGCACGTTCCAGGCCGGGGTGCCGGGCACAGCCTCCGGCAGGCAACGCTTGCACGCCCGGTAGCCGGCCTCGTGCGCGGCCGCTGACGTCTCATAGAACGTGACGTTGTCCGCCTTGGGCGTCCGGGCAGGACACGAGGGCCGGCAGTAGATCCCGGTGGTCCGGACGGCTGTGTAGAACTGCCCGTCGAATCGGGTGTCCCGGGCGTCGATTGCCCGGTAGCGCTGCCAAAAGTCCATGACCCCATCCTGCCAGCTTCCCGGATCGCCTGCTAGCGGAATTCGGACACGGCCGTGGGTGCCTGCGGCGGCATTTGTTAAAGTCTGAACATGACAGAGCCCGGCACGCACGCTTCGCTCCGGGCGATGCTCTCGGCCGACGCCCGGCACGTGGCGCCGCTTCTGCTCGGCGCCATATTGACACACGACGGGCGGGAAGGCTCCGTCTCTGTGCGGATCACCGAGGTGGAGGCATACCTGGGACCGCATGATTCGCGCCACCCTGATCCCGGGTCCCACACCTTCCGCGGCCAGACGGCCCGCAACGCGCCGATGTTTGGCCCGGCGGGCCACCTGTACGTGTATTTCACGTACGGGATGCACCACTGCGCCAATATCGTGTGCGGGCCTGAAGGGGTGGCGTCGGCGCTGCTGCTGCGGTCCGGCGAAGTGGTTGCGGGACATGAGCTGGCCAGGGCCAGGCGTCCGACGTCGAAATCGGACAACGACCTCGCTAGCGGGCCCGCCCGGCTAGCCACAGCGCTGGGCGTCACGACGGCGGACAGCGGGCGGGATGCCCTGGCGCCGCCGTTCAGGCTGGAACCGCCCGTGAATCGGCCGGACGGGGTCGCGGGCATCAGCTCCGGCCCCCGGGTTGGCGTCTCCGGCGCCGGCGGCAGCCACGACTACCCCTGGCGGTTCTGGCTCACGGGCGACCCCACCGTCTCCCGCTACAAGCCGGCAAAGCCGAGAAGAACTGTAAAGGCCGCAAACGCCCGGGGCGGGTAGCCGGGCACGTACCCTGGTGCGCAACGTCGGCGCTCAGGGAGGATGGAGCGCTATGGGCGAGGGCAAGCGCGGAAAACCGGGCAGCGAGCTGGAACGGCTCCAGATCTTCGCGCAGCTGGCCACCGAGTACTTCGGCATGGTTGAGCTGTTCACACCCGATCTGGCGCCGGCCGCGGCGGACTCGGCCGAGGCAGAGCGCCGGCACTGGCTTGAGCTCTTCCGTGCAGCCTTGCTGCGAAAGTTCGTCGTCCCGGATGAGCACGTCTCGCTCAAGCTCGTGGTGCGGGCACTGCGCATGTGCAACTACTCTGCGGACTCCCGCATTACCGAGGGGACGGCAGAAGCGGGCAGGTTGTTCACGAACGAGATGGTCCGGGACCGCGAGGCACGGATGGCCGAAATCGCCGCGAACGACCACGACCTGTTCGAGGACGTCCTGTATGGCCGGCTCCTCCATGGCGACGCCGACAGGTTTCGCCGGTCCGGGTGGGCCGAGGACTACGCCCGGCTGAGCAGCGTGGCAGCCGGGCGGTTCGACGCCGAGCGGGCCTTGCGAATAGCGCTGGACGTCGTCGCCTACGGGCTTGCCAATGACCTCCTGCGCCCGCCCGAACCGGACGAACCCGGGCCGCCCACGGCGACCGGGCCCGCAGCCGAACCCGGGCCTCCAGCCGTCGGAACGTAGGAATTCCTAGGACGCGGCGAGGCTGCTGAGCCCGTAGTCGGCGCCGACGGCGAACGGGGCGAGACGGCGCCGAAGGTCCTCGCGCACTTGGGGCCACTCCTGGGCGAGGATCGAGTACACGGCGGTATCCGCCCTGCCCCCGCCTGGCGCCGCGCGGTGGCCGCGGAGGATCCCCTCGAAGTGGGCGCCGAGCCGTTCGATCGCCGTCGCGCTCCGGGTGTTGCGGGCGTCGCAGCGGAACGCCACCCGGTGGACTGCCAGTACTTCATAGGCGTAGGCAAGGAGCATGTGCTTGCTCGCCGGGTTGACGTGGCTGCCCCAGAACTGCCTTCCATAGAAGGTTCCGCCGATTTCCAGGCGCTGCTGGGCCGGCACGTAGTCGCGGAGGGACGTGGTGCCCAGCAGGGCGCCGGTGCGGCCGTCCGTCACGGCAAACGGAATTGTGGCGGGATCCTCCAGCCGTGACTCGAAGAGGCCGGCCAGTTCGCCGGTCGTCCCCGGCATCGGGGCCGCCATGCCTGCCCACATGCCGGAATCCACAAAATCAAAGAGACCCGCCGCGTGGTGCGGGGCCAACGGAACCAGGCGGACCCCATGGCCGGAAAGGACGATGTCGTGTCGCATTGGAGCATTCAATCACCGGCCGGGTGGACGGGACCGTCGAATCAGGCGCCGCCGAAATGAACATTGGGTGGCCGCGAGGTTGCCCGCCGAGCAGGGCCGCCGGGTTGGTTTGCTACCAGCCAGTAAGGTGGATGGGTGAATCAAAGCGAGCTGAACCAGACCAAGACAGCACTGCCCGTGGATGAGCTGATCGAGAGCCTGTGCGCCACCATCCCGGACTATCCCAAACCCGGAATCAGCTTCAAGGACCTCACCCCGGTGTTCGCCGACGGCAACGCCTTCGGAGCCGTCGTCGATGCCCTGGTGGGCCCTTTCCAGGGCCAGTTCGACGCCGTCGCCGGAGTGGAAGCCCGCGGCTTCCTGCTCGCGGCTGCCGCAGCGTACGCCACCGGGACCGGAGTCATCACCGTCCGCAAGGCCGGCAAGCTGCCGCGCGAAGTGTTCTCCGAGGACTACGCCCTGGAGTACGGCACCGCCACCCTCGAGCTGCACACCACGGATCTGGCGCCGGGGAGCCGGGTGCTGATCCTCGACGACGTGCTCGCCACCGGCGGTACGCTCGGCGCCGCGGCGCGGCTGTTCGAGCGGTGCGGGATCCACGTGGCCGGCGTCGGCGTGGTCATGGAACTCGACGAACTGGCCGGGCGCTCAGCCCTGACCGGCCACAACGTCCGCTCCCTGCTGAGGATCTAACGGGCGCACGGTGGCTGGATCATTCGTGGCGTATCGGTAGAATTCCCTGACGAAGACTGCCTCGGCACTGTTCGGGGACATACAACCGCTATGTCTGCCGAAATGGCTGTAGAATGGTGGGTCCGTCTTTTTCGATAGGGGAACGTTCGATGCACGACGCTGATTTGGCCCATGAACGCGACTATGTGGCCGGACTTTACGCCCGGCTCGATGAGTTGCGGGCAGAGAAGCGCACCCAGCTGGCCCAGGTGCGCCGTGCCGGTGCCGTAGGCACCATGCAGAACGTCTCCGAACGCGATGCCTTCGCCGCGCTCTACGAGGACCGCCTCGCCCAGCTGGATGCCGTCGACGACCGGCTGGTATTCGGCCGCCTGGACCTGGATTCCGGCGAGGCCCAGTACATCGGCCGCATCGGCCTGACCACCGAGGACCTGCAACGGCTCATGGTGGACTGGCGGGCGCCCGAGGCCGGCCACTTCTACCAGGCCACGGCGTTCGACCGCCAAGGGGTTCGCCGTCGCCGTCACCTGATCCTGCAGGGCCGCGAGGTCAAGGCGATCGAGGATGACGTCCTCGACGCCGACATGCTCGCCGACAACGATTCGCTTCAGGGCGAAGGCGCCCTGCTGGCTGCCCTGAACTCCAAACGGACCGGCCGGATGTCAGACATCGTCGGCACCATCCAGTCCGAGCAGGACCGGATCATCCGTTCCTCCATCTCCGGTGCCCTCGTGGTCCAGGGCGGTCCCGGCACGGGCAAGACCGCCGTCGCGCTGCACCGCGCCGCGTACCTGCTCTACACCCACCGGGACAGGCTCAAGAGCGCCGGCGTCCTGCTGGTGGGACCGACGTCGTCCTTCATGAAGTACATCGAGCGCGTGCTGCCCTCACTCGGCGAGACCGGCGTCGTGATGGCGAGCCTGGGCCGGCTTATGCCGGGCATCACCGCCGTCGCCGAGCAGGACTCCGCCGTGGCGGCCATCAAGGGCCGGCTGGACATGGCCGAGGTGGTCGCCAACGCCGTGGCCAACCGGCAGCGCATTCCGGCCGGAAACAGAATCCTCGAGGTCGATGGCCGCAAGCTGGTCCTCACCCCGCGGCAGGTCCGCCGCGCCAAGGAACGGGCGCGCGCCACGGGCAAACCGCACAACGAGGCCCGCGTCTCCTTCGTCAAGATCCTGCTCCGCGAGCTGACCGAGCAGATGACGGAGCTGGTGGAGGCCGGCAACATCGGCAACAACGCCGACCGCTCCTACCTGGCCGAGGACGTCCGCTCCGCCCGGGATGTCCGGATCGCCCTGAACCTGTGTTGGATGCCGATGACCCCGGAGAAGCTTGTGGGGGAGCTGCTGAGCAAGCCGGCCATCCTCGAGGCATGCACCCCGAACCTCAGCCCGGAGGAGCGGGCGTTGCTGCTCCGCCCCGCGGATTCGCCGTGGACCGAGTCCGACGTTCCGCTGCTCGACGAGGCCGCCGAATTGCTCGGCGAGCTCGATGCCGCCGCCGGACGGGGCCTGGCGCAGCAGGAACAGGACCGTGCCCGCGACCTCGCCAACGCCAAGCAGACCTTGGTCAACATGGAAACCGCCGGAGTGGACGTCCTCGTCACGGCCGAAGACCTTGTGGACCAGAACCAGGAGCGCGAGACGCGGCTGACCGCTGCAGAGCGTGCCACCACGGACCGCAGCTGGGCCTTCGGGCACATTGTGGTGGACGAGGCTCAGGAGTTGTCGCCCATGCAGTGGCGGCTCCTGGTCCGGCGCTGCCCGCTGAAGTCGTTCACGATCGTGGGCGACATCGCCCAGACCAGCTCCGTCGCCGGCGCCAACTCCTGGCACAGCGCCCTGGGCCCCATGTTCGGCGACCGCTGGCAGCTCGAGGAACTGACCGTCAACTACCGCACCCCGTCCCAGATCGCCGAGGCCGCGGCCCGCATGGCTACCGCGGCCGGCCTGGTGGTTTCCGCGCCCAAAGCCGTCAGGGAAGGACACTGGTCCCCGGTCATCGACCGTGTCGGCTCCGGCCAGATCGTCAAGAAGCTCGTTGAGGTGCTCCCGGAGGAACTGGCCGCTATCGAGGGCGGCCTGCTGGCCGTCATCGCCGACGGCGAGCTCCTCCCCGAAGCCAGCGCGGCACTGCGGGCGGTGTACGGCCACCGTGTCGGGACCGGAGCGGGAAGTTACGCGCAGGACATCGTGGTGATCAGTCCCCGCGAGGCCAAGGGCCTGGAGTTCGACGGCGTCGTGGTCCTGGAACCGACGGACATGCTCAACCACGAGCATGGCCGGGTGGGGGACCTGTACGTTGCCATGACCCGGCCTACGCAGCGCCTGAGGCTCATCGCCGCCTCCGGTGTCCCGGCCGGCATCGAGGAGTAGGCCCGGTCCGGCTTGCCCGTCCCGGGCCGGAGTCACCTGTGATGCGGGTCCGTCGATCCTGCTAACTTAGATTCCGTGTCCCAGCTAAATATTCTCGATGCCCAGCAGAACGACCCCAGCTTTGCCAATATCTGGCAGGAGCTGAAATGGCGCGGCCTTGTCCACGTCTCCACGGATGAGGCAGAGCTCGAAAAGCTCCTCGCCGGCGATCCCGTGACGTATTACTGCGGCTTCGATCCGACCGCGCCGAGCCTGCACCTGGGCAACCTTGTCCAGCTGTTGGTCATGCGCCGGCTCCAGCTGGCCGGCCACAAGCCCCTCGGGCTGGTGGGCGGGTCCACAGGCCTTATCGGTGATCCGCGTCCGACGGCGGAACGCACCCTGAACACCAAGGACACCGTGTCCGAATGGGTGGGCTACCTGCAGGCCCAGGTCCGACGCTTCCTCAGCTTCGAGGGCGACAACGCCGCCCGGATGGTCAACAACCTGGATTGGACGGCGCCCCTGAGCGCCATCGACTTCCTCCGCGAGATCGGCAAGCACTACCGCGTCGGCACCATGCTCCGCAAGGACGCCGTGGCATCCCGCCTCGGTTCCGAGGAAGGCATCAGCTACACGGAGTTCAGCTACCAGATCCTGCAGGGCATGGACTACCTGCAGCTGTTCCGCGAGCACGGTTGCATGCTGCAAACCGGCGGCTCGGACCAGTGGGGCAACCTCACCAGCGGTACCGAGCTGATCCGCAAGGTCGAGGGCAAGCACGTCCACGCCCTGGGAACGCCGCTCATCACCAACTCTGACGGCACCAAGTTCGGCAAGAGCGAGGGCAATGCCATCTGGCTGGATCCGGCCATGTGCAGCCCGTACGCCTTCTACCAGTTCTGGCTCAATACGGCGGACGCGGATGTCGCGGACCGCCTCAAGGTGTTCACCTTCCTGAACCGTGCCGAGATCGAGGCACTGGAACTCGCGGTCGCCGAGCGGCCCTTCGCCCGCGAAGGCCAGCGGAAACTGGCCTATGAGGTAACCTCGCTCGTCCACGGTGTGGACGCCACCGAGAAGGTCATCGCAGCCTCGGCCGCAGTGTTCGGCAACGGCGATCTCTCCGCACTGGACGAAGCGACGTTGAAGGCGGCAACTTCCGAGCTGCCCTCCGCCACGGTCGACGCCGGCGCCCTGGGCATCATCGAGCTGCTGGTCGCCTCCGGTCTGTCAGAAAGCAAGTCCGCGGCACGCCGCACCGTCGGGGAAGGCGGGGCCTACGTCAACAATGCGAAGGTGTCCGATCCCGACGCCGTTATTGCCGCCAGCGAGTTGCTCCACGGGCGTTACCTGCTCCTGCGGCGGGGCAAGAAGAACCTGGCCACGGTGGAAGTCGCCGCGTCCTGATCAACGTTCATGACGCAGCCTGCACGCTCCTCCCCGGCCGATTTGCGCGGCCGAGGGGGAGCGTGTATTGTTTTCTGAGTCGCCGCCGTTGAGTGGTGACAAACCCCCACAAATGAGAAGCAATTCTCCATGCGCTAGGCGCACATAATGGAAATTGCTTCAATTCTGCTGGGCGGATTCGCTCCACAAAGTGAAATTCCGATGAAAATCGCGAGTTTGCAAAGTGGAAATGAATGAAATAAGCTATAAACATCGCAGCGAAGAAAAACGAAATAAGAATTCATGGAAATGAATTGTTTCGGTAAATATTCGAATGTGTCTGTTGTTTGAGAACTCAATAGTGTGCCAAGTTTGTTGATACCAATTTATTGTAATGGATTGGTTGAATTGACCAGGTTATGCCACCCCGTGGTGTGGTCTGGTTTTTACAGCTGGTTTCAAATTTTGTGCAGCCTGGT